>JAKSMS010000031.1 GCA_024400415.1 Bacteroidales bacterium
ACAATAAAGTGGGACGAAACTCGTTATTACGGCATGAAATACCTCGAACTACTCGCCCCGGCCAAGAACTACGAGCAGGGCTGCGAAGCCGTGAACCATGGTGCTGACGCCCTATACATTGGTGCTCCTGCCTTCGGCGCCAGGGCTGCTGCCACCAACAGCCTGGAGGATGTGGAGCGCCTCGTGAAGTATGCTCATCTGTATGGCGCCAAGGTCTTCGTGACCATCAACACGCTCCTCTTCGACCACGAGCTGGAACCGGCCGTGGAGCTTATCCACGACCTCTACTACATGGGCGTCAACGCCCTCATCATGCAGGATCTCGGCCTCTTGGAGTGCGACCTGCCCCCCATCGAACTGCACGCCAGCACGCAGACCCACAACTGGTCGGTGGAGCGCGTAAAGTTCATGGAACAAGTGGGTTTCAAACGTGTGATCCTTGCCCGCGAGACCTCTCTTGAGACGATGCGGCAGATGCGCGCCGCTACTAAGGTGGACCTCGAGGCCTTCGTGCAGGGCGCCCTCTGCGTGTGCTACAGCGGCCAGTGCTACATGAGCCAGTATCTCAACGAGCGCAGCGGCAACCGCGGACAGTGCGGGCAACCCTGCCGCGGCACCTACGACCTCTTGAACTCGAAGGGCGAGATGCTTAGGCACAAGGAGCACCTGCTGTCGCTCAAGGACTTCAATGCCTCGCAACACATTGAAAGCATGGTAGATGCCGGCATCACGAGCTTCAAGATCGAGGGCCGGTTGAAGGACATGGGCTACGTGAAGAATGTGACGGGCTATTACCGACAACTGCTTGACAACATAATGCTTGACCGAAAGGACTGCCGCCCGGCGTCAGACGGGAAGACCAGGCTCTACTTCATGCCCGACCTGGAGCGCACCTTCAACCGCGGATTTACCGACTATTTTCTCGAGAACCGTCAACCTATGGCCTCGCACGCCACTCAAAAATCGCTCGGGAAATATATCGGGAAGGTGGCCAAGGTGGAGAAGAACAGTCTTACTATCAAGACCAAAGAACTGTTTGCGTCGGGCGACGGCCTCTGCTTCTTTGGAGCCAACAACGAGCTGGAAGGTTTCTATGTGAACCGCGTATTGGGCAATACGGTATATCCAAACCGGATGCCCGAAAATCTCAGAACGGGTGCAGACATCTGGCGCAACAACGACTTTGCTTTTGAGAAACAGCTTCAGGGCAAGTCGGCCGAGCGAAAAATCGACGCAGACATCATACTATCAGAGACTGAGGACGGATTCAAACTCGAGATGAGGGATGACTCTGAGTGCTGGGGATTCGGATATGTGGATGATTGCGAGAAAAGCGCAGCCAACAACCCAGAAAAAGCTGCAGATCAGATACAAAAACAGTTGGGCAAACTGGGCGAGACGGCATTTGTGGCCAGAAGCATACGGAACGAGTGTTCGCAGAACTACTTTATTCCGGCATCGGTGCTTAACGAACTTCGCAGACAGGCAGCAGAGAATCTCAAGGAGGCAAGATGCATGAAGTATCACCCCGCAGATCCTAGTCTGGATGCATCGGAATGGCATCTGGAAAAGAACGATGTGCCCTACTTTGCAGACACGCTCGACTACCGCGCCAACATCATCAACCAGAAGAGTGAGCAATTCTACAGGCGGCATGGAATCAGGGAGTTGGAGCATGGCCTTGAGGAGACCAAAGACTATGCCGGAAAGGCACTGATGACCACAAAGTACTGCCTGCGCTACGAGTTGAAACAATGTCTGCAGCACAAGGCCAACAAGGAGGTGGGTCCCGAGTACCAGGGACCGCTGTATCTGAAGAACAACAAGAATGTGTTTGAGCTCTGCTTCGACTGCAAGAACTGCCAGATGCAGATAAAGGTGAAAAAATAGTACTGCACAATAATTCGGCATGTTTGTCGTTAGATATGAATTGATAATAAGTAAAAAGTAATATAATGTACACCGAGAAAGACAAGAAATTCAAGCGTTACACCGTGACTTCGGCGCTTCCCTATGCCAACGGCCCGGTACATATCGGACACCTTGCAGGCGTATATGTGCCTGCCGACATCTATGCCCGCTACCTGCGCAGCCAGGGAGAGGACGTTGTATTTATTGGCGGCAGCGACGAGCATGGCGTGCCCATCACCATCAAGGCACGCAAGGAGGGCGTGACCCCACAGGACATCGTGGACCGCTACCACAATATCATCAAGGACTCGATGAAGGAGTTCGGCGTGACCTTCGACATCTATAGCCGCACCAGCAGTCCGGAGCATGCCGAGACTGCCTCAGCATATTTCAAGAAGCTCTACGAGCAGGGCAAGTTTGTGGAGAAGGTAAGTCAGCAGCTCTATGACGAGGAGGCTCACCAGTTCCTAGCCGACCGCTATGTGACCGGCACCTGCCCCAAGTGCGGTAACGAGCACGCTTATGGCGACCAGTGCGAAGCCTGCGGCACCTCGCTCAATGCCACCGACCTGATCAATCCCAAGTCGGCCCTCAGCGGCAGCAAGCCTGTGCTGAAGGAGACGAAGCACTGGTTCCTCCCCCTCGACCAGGACGAGCAGTGGCTGCGCGAGTGGATTCTCGAGCAGCACAAGGACTGGAAGGTGAACGTATACGGACAGTGCAAGTCGTGGATAGACAGCGGCCTGCAGCCACGCGCCGTGACACGCGACCTCGACTGGGGCGTAAAGGTGCCAGTAGAAGGTGCTGACGGCAAGGTGCTCTACGTATGGTTTGACGCACCTATTGGATATATCTCGTTCACCAAACAACTCAAGGGCGACGACTGGGAGAAATGGTGGAAGGACGAGGAGACCAAGCTGGTGCACTTCATCGGCAAGGACAACATTGTGTTCCACTGCATCATCTTCCCCAGCATGCTCAAGGCCGACGGCAGCTACATCATGCCGGAGAACGTGCCTGCCAACGAGTTCCTGAACCTTGAGGGCGACAAGATCAGCACCTCCCGTAATTGGGCTGTATGGCTGCACGAATATCTGAAAGACTTCCCCGGCAAGCAGGACGTGCTGCGCTACACCCTCTGCAGCAACGCTCCTGAGACCAAGGACAACGACTTCTCGTGGAAAGACTTCCAGCTGAAGAACAACAGCGAGCTCGTGGCCATCCTCGGCAACTTTGTGAATCGCACCCTCGTGCTAAGCCACAAGTTCTTCGGAGGCAAGGTGCCTACTCTTGGCGCTCTTACCGATCTTGACAACGAGGTGCTGGCCGAGATGAAGACCTATCCGGAGAAGATAGGCCGCAGCATAGAGACCTACCGCTTCCGCGAGGCACTGGCCGAGATGATGAACCTGGCACGCTTAGGCAACAAGTATCTTACTGATACCGAGCCATGGAAACTGATCAAGACCGATGAGGCCCGTACCGCAACGGTGCTCAACATATCGCTCCAGATTTGTGCCAACCTGGCTATCCTCTGCGAGCCTTTCATTCCATTCAGCGCCGAGAAACTCTGCCATATGCTCAACCTCGAGAAACTCCCTTGGGCCAAGGCCGGCGAGATGCTGATGCAGGAAGGCGCCCAGCTCGAAAAGCCCGAAATCATGTTCGAGAAAATCGAGGACGACGCCATCGATGCACAGCTGACCCGACTGGCCAACATCAAGGAGCAAAATGCCCTCAACGCCTGGAAACCAGCAGAGCCTAAGGCAACTGTGGCCTTCGAGGATTTTGGCAAGATTGATATCCGCGTGGCCACAGTGCTGGAATGCACCAAGGTGCCCAAGGCCGACAAGCTGCTGCAGTTCAAGCTCGACGACGGCACCGGCACCCCACGCACCATTCTCAGCGGCATAGCCAAATACTATCCAGAGCCAGAGAAGCTGGTTGGCATGCAGGTATGCTTTATCAACAACTTTGCCCCCAAGAAACTGCGCGGCATAGACAGCAACGGAATGATCCTCAGCGCCGAAGATCGCGACGGAAGACTGGTGCTGGTGACTCCGAGCCAGAAGGTGAGCGAAGGGTGCAATATTGGATAACCATTCAGAATGAAGATACTCCTTTTAGGAACAACGGGGCTGCTTGGGCATAATGTGCTCAAGCAGTTGTTGTTTGATGGTCATGAGGTGGTGGTGCTGCTTCGTAATCCAAAGAAACTGCTGATTGAGGACGATAGGATAAAGGTGCTCAAAGGCCAGTTGGATTTGGAATCCATACGTATGGCTGCTACGGGCTGTGATGCCATCATCAATTGTGCGGGTGTTACCGATATGTCGTTGCTCAGTTTGGAAGACTATCTGCCGGTGAATGCTGGTCTGGCGGGTATCCTAGTGGAAGTGATGAAGTATCATGGAATCAAGACGTTGGTACATACGAGTACGGCGAATACTATCGGTTTTGGCACAAGGGAGAAGCTGTCGGACGAGTCATGCCCGATGCAGCATCCCTTCGATAAGTCTTATTATGCTGTCAGCAAGCTTCAGGGCGAGTCGATCCTGACAAAGACGGCCGAGCGCTGTCCAGACTGGCATATCGTGATAGTGAATCCTGGATTCATGATTGGAGCTTATGACGTGAGGCCAAGTTCGGGGGCTCTGCTCCTGGCAGGGTTTCGCAAGCCGGTGATGGCTGCAACGCACGGAGGGAAAAGCTTTGTTGCTGCTTCGGATGCTGCAAGAGCCATTGTGAATGCCCTTTGCAAGGGACGCAATGGAGAGCGATATCTGCTCACGGGCAGCAATATGTCGCTCCGTGAGTTTTATGCTCTTGAGGCGGATACGATGGGGTATAGGCAGGCGTTTGTGGCTTTGCCGAACTGGCTGGTGGCAATTGCAGGAATGCTAGGAAATGTCCTGAGAATGTGCCGCATTAAGACTCAGTTGTCGACTCGCAACGTCCGCCAACTGATGGTTACGGAGCACTATGACAACAGTAAGGCGGTGCGTGAATTGGACATGCCGCAGACCCCTATTCGTGTTGCTATCAGTGACTTCTTCGGCTGGTGGGGCAATAATAAATAAAAAAGAGCGTTATTCAACAAAAAGAAGAACAATATGAGAAAGATACTACTTCCGCTGATGTGCCTTTTGGTTCTGGCCTCATGCAGCCACAATGATGTGCTTAAGAAGAAAGGCTCTTCGGGCAAGACCCTTGAGGTGCTACTGGTGGCAGATGCCAAGATATACAAAGAAGGATCGTCGACCCGCCAGATTGTGGATTCGCTCTTCAGGTCACCACAGAAGGGACTGCCACAGCCTGAGTCAAAATTCGATATTGTCAATATCCCCGTATCGTCGTTTAGCAATACTGAGATGTTCCACATGTGCCGCAATATCGTAGTGTGCAATATCAAGTCAGATAATCCTAACGAGGTGTACTTCAATACCGACCGTTGGGCATCTCCCCAGGTGGTATTCGAACTGGCAGCAAAAGATCAACATTCGCTTGATTCTATGCTGCTTCGTCACTATCCTACCATTGAAAAACAGATTTATCGTGCAGAGCATAAACGTGTTATAAATGCTTTCCGTGGCATGCGCTCGGTAAGTATCATGGAGGAGGTGAAGGACCAATATGGTTTTGAGTTGGTGGTTTCAGATGAGTTTGAGCTAGCCAAACTCTCTAATCCTCAGCCTGAGTTGGCCTGGATTCGCAAAGAGGCTAAGGATTTCGGTATCGGCGTGCTCTTGAAGGTGGCTCCATACACCGACAAAGATATGTTCCGAGAGGATGTGATTATTGGGAATATCGACTCCATTATGTCGCATGTAGAAGGTCCGGCAGATTCTAGCTATATGGCTATTGAGCGTCGGGTAAGCCTCTATTCGTCGAATTGTGATTTCGAGCAGAGCGCTTATGCTATGGAGACTCGAGGCTGCTGGAGACTTTTTGGCGACTTTATGGGAGGCCCATTTGTTGCCTATACCATTCTGTCGCCTGACAATAAGCAGGTCATCACCATGATTGCTTATGCCTATTGTCCACGTTTTGGCAAGCGTGACTACTTGATGCAGGTAGAGAGTATCTGCCATTCGATCACCTTCTAGACTGCCGACCAATGATGAGGAAGATATATATATTCATGCTAACGGCCGTGATGCTGCCCCTACTAGCCAGTGCGCAAAGCACGCTGGGCAGAGGTGAATTAGGCCTTTCGATAGGAGGTATGAACTATATTGGAGACCTCAACAATCAAAGCGTCTTTGGAAGACCCAGCCTTGGCTATGGCGCCTTTTATCGATATAAGATTGATCCCAGATGGTCGATACAGGTGGGAGGCAGTTTGGGCAGCGTGGAGGGAGGCAATCCTGACGCCATCACTCGTCGCAATCTCAGCTTCCAATCAGATATATGGGAAGGTTATGCCCGCATTGAGTTCAACTACCAGCCCTTCGGATTCAAGGGTAAGAGCAATCCTTGGACGACATTCCTCTTTGTCGGCATCGGCATGTTTGGATTCAATCCCACTACTACCTATATTGATGACGACGGCCAGCAGCAGACGGTAGAATTGCGCCCGCTAGGCACAGAGGGACAAGGCACTGCTGAATATCCAGATAGAGAGATCTACAGCCTCAGCCAGGTGATGATGCCATTTGGGCTTGGTGTAAGGTTCAAACCTTCTGATGCTTTCTATATTACCATAGAATACGGATTCCGAAAGACATGGACCGACTATCTCGACGATGTGAGCACCACCTATGTGGATCCCGACGTGCTCAATGGTTTGGCGCAAGACCTCTACGATCGCACAGGCGAGATAGATCCGGGCTATCATAACCCGATAGGCAGTCGCCGTGGCGACGATTCGTTGGACGACTGGTATGCCTATTTTAATGTGTCGGCATCGTTTAGTACTGAATTCCTATTCGGCTGGATGCGCCGCAAGAATTGCGAACGAAAATAATAAGCTATATGAAATTAGAAGAACTCGACAAAACCCGCATTCCACAGCATGTGGCTATCATCATGGATGGTAATGGCCGTTGGGCACAGAAACAGCAGCATGAACGTATTTTTGGCCATCATCATGGTCTTACGGCCGTTCATAAGACCGTTGAAGCCGCTGTGGCCGCAGGAGTGAAATACTTGACGCTATATACTTTTAGTACCGAAAACTGGAATCGTCCTCAAGCTGAGGTCGACGGCTTGATGGAGCTGCTAATCCAGGCAGTGCATGATGAGACCAAGACCCTCATGGACAATAATGTGCGACTGCAGACAATAGGCGATTTTAACCGTATACCAGAGCGCTCGCGCAACAAGCTTCAGGAATGTATAGACCTTACTGCTAACAATACAGCCCTCACTCTAGTCATTGCTCTTAGCTATAGTGCCCGTTGGGAGATTACCCAAGCAATCAAGCAGATTACGGCGGAAGGACTCACTCCTGACCAAATTGACGAGAACACCCTCAGTCGGTACCTTACCACGAAGGATTATCCCGATCCTGACCTCCTCATACGTACTGGCGGAGAACTGCGTGTAAGCAATTTCCTGCTTTGGCAGATAGCCTATACCGAGTTCTATTTCAGCGATATGCTTTGGCCCGACTTTGAACACGAGGACTTCTATGAGGCTATCGGCCAGTATCAGCGCCGCCAGCGTCGGTTCGGCAAGACTGGTGCCCAAATCGAGAGCGGCAAATAATGTAGTCGGAGATAGACGCTAGAAGTTCCAATGGAGCTGCAGCTTGATGTTTTGGCGATGGTTGGAGTCGAGAGCGTCGTATCCGCTGCCGATACTTTCTTGGTCGGAATAGGCTGTAAGTGCGTATTTGGCAGAAAGGCTGATCTGTTTGTTGAAGGTATATCGCGCCATCAGGTATAATCTCATTCCTTGGTGGTTGAATGTGGAGGAGGCGTATTCGTAGCGTAAATCTCCTTCGAGTGCATAGATTGCCGCGTCGTATCCTGATACGTCGAAGAGCGAGAACCTGCCTATAAGATAGATGGGGGATTGTCTCTTGTGATAGGCGATCTGCTGGCTCAGCATTAGTCCTGACTGCGGTGAGTGAAGTTCGCAGTCGAAATGACTGATACAGATGTCGCTATGACAAGAAAAATAGCCAGATTGGTAGGATAGGGTGCCTTTAAGGCTTTGTCTTGTCACTTGTTCGACGGTATAGGTGTTTGAGAGGGTGTCGATGCCGTTGCGACCATATTCTTTGTGGCGATAGATGAAAGAAAGTTGTGTCTGTGAGGTAAGGCTTCGTGTCAGCGTTATTCGTTGCTCGTTACCATAAGTGGGGCTGTAGGTCTGGTATTTGAGCCATGGGTGCTTGAAGTAGTCGACATCTAGTTGAAGGAATATTTGTAGAGGCAGATGGCAGCGCAGAGAGAGCATCAGCCCTTCTTCGTTTTGTGTGGACGACCCTTGTCCCCAGGCCGAAGTATGGAAGTTTTGATAGTCTCGACTATAGTTCCGGTAGGCGACGGCTATATGGTTTCCGTTCCCTAGCGGGGTTTGAGTGCCTATGATGCCTGCCATTCCGCCATTGAGCGAACGAGAGAGTTCGCCGAAGATACTCGTGTAGTGGAGCTGATAAGAGGCGTCGATGCCGATAGCGAAGTTATTATTTCCAGTAAAGTGGAATTGGTTGTAGGGCTGAGAGGCGGGCTGTATTGTTTTGGAGAAGTGGTCGTATTGGGCAGTACTGCCTATGTGGAGTCTGCTTGAATTGTAGGAGATATTTGCGCCAACAATCTGTTCCATTACGGCATCCTTTTTGGAGATCTCGGTTGCAGTGCGGTGGTAGCCTGAGTGGGAGAGGCTCTGAACGCTTAGGCTGTCTGACTTAGTGGCATCAATATTGTCGATCGAATAGAAGAATGAGGCTGATAGGTGCTTGGCCAGCGCTATGGTGGCTGCAGCTCCTTGCATATAGCCGTATTCAGTAAAGGGGTTGGCGGCTGTTATCTGCTGTGCGTTGCGGTAGATGTTTCCGTAGCTGGAATTCCATGGGCGAGCTCCCTCCCAGAGGGTGAGGCCTTGACCGAATTGAAGCCTATATTGCCCGATGGCTAGCTTGCGAAGCTTGCCGAAATTGCTAAGAATCAAGTGATATCCATAGAAGTCGTAACCAGGAAGGCGGCCATTAGGATTGAATGACTCCCCGGGATCTTTATCGGCGGAGATTTGAAAGTGGATCCGATGCTGAATATCGAAATTGTAGAGTAGGTAAGATCTGAAAGGGTCGCCTGCATAGATGGAGTCGCGAAAGCCTCGAGAGCGTTCTATAGCACGGCTAGAACCGAGTGTCAGGCTGTGGGCGGCATTGCGCAGCGAGATGGGAGTATGGCCTTTGTAGGGGACTGTTGTGGCGATGGGATTGATGAGGGCGATCGTGAGGCTGTCGAATCCGTTGATAAGATATAGCTCTGATAGGGAGTAGAGCTGTCCGTACTCTGCAATGTAGTATTGTAGCGCGTGGATTTGGAAAGGGGAGAGGAAGAAGAGTTGGACGTGCTGTGAAGTGTCGTTGAGATTGATTGGATTGTCGTGGAGGAGTGCTAATTGGTCTGCCAGTTCCTCGATATCGCCCCCTTCTGATTGGTCTGCCCATTGTTCTAGCTGATGTTCCCACACGGGAGAAAGTCCATTTTGGGCTAAGCTGCTTCCTGCCAGAATCAGCAAGAATAGTATGGAGATGAATCGATTCATGGACTAGAAGCGGATGTTGCCAGAGATTTGAGGTGTGAGTCCAAGATAAGGATGCATCTGTGCTGCAAGGTCGATATTGTAGGACGTTCCTTGATAACCTAAGCCGAAGGTGTAAATGCCTGGATTTGTGCTGAATCCTATCCGGGCAGAGAGGCAATCGCGGTAGGTGTATTCTATTCCAAGCTTTGAAGTGAGCGGCAGGTAGATATTCTTCTCGAATTCTGCTGTTGCCAAGAGTGATTCGTGAATCTGATAACTGGCGCCAATACCCATCACTACAGGTATGTGTGATTCTGTTTCGGTGCCCATCTGTACGAAGGCAGGATTGAAGACTTTTGCTCCGATAATGACGTTCTGCGTTTGGTATTGTAGTGCTGCAGATATGGTTACCCGTGCTGGAGGGTTGTCGTAGTAGGCATCGCTGACGCTTGTGGTGAGAACGTGGCTGGAAATGCCCATTGCCAAAGTGGGCATGAGCTTCATGGCATAGCCGGCCGTGAACATGGATTCACGATAGTCGTGGTTGCCGAAAGTGGCGAGGCCACCGATAAGGGTTCCATTTTTGATGGGTAGAATGGCAGCTATCTGTTGGGTGGAATGGCTGAGCATGTGGTGCTGCTGGTGAGAAATACCGAACTGGAAATGATCCTCATGGAGCAGTGCAGCGCCTGCCAAGCTGTTGGCTGCCGACCAAAAGTCGTCTAATGCTATAAAGGAACCGCCCATGGCTGCATTTCTAGCGCCAGGGGCGGGGTATTGAAATTGTGCATAGGCGGGTGTCGCTAAACAGAGAAGGGAGAGCAGCACGAGGCCTATACGACAGTTTTTCATCAAGATTTATTCTTGAGTTTCTTTGGTATCGGAATCTTGAGGTGAGTTGGTTTCAGCGATGGTTCTTGCCCGCTCGATATTCTTGAGCGTGGTGAAGTAGAATGTGGAAAACAGTATCGTCATCATAAAGTCGCCTATGCCGAAAGCCGTGCGGCCAATAAAAAGTACTGGCACCAAGAGTAGTAGGAGTTGGGCTAGTGTGTAGCAATGCCATCCGCTGCGCTTGAGTCGGAACATCAAGATGACGCCAATGATGGAGAGTGCGTAGAGAAGTGATTCTAAGATATAGCAGATGCGGGGTGTTGCCATCATGATCTCATACGAAACCTTCATCTCGGGGTATGCTTCAATGAGGGGTCCTCTCATCTTTTCTAGCAGTCCGTCGATGCTGCAGATGAAGGTGGACAGCATCATATAGCCCGAACCGATAAGGCTCAGCACGAGAACGATTCTGAGGTTACGAATGAGCGCGTTCATGAAGAGAATAGCTTATTTGAGATATTCGGCCATCTGTTGCTGGAGTTTGCGAGCCTCTTCTCCTGCACGCTCAGCAAAGTCTTCGCCATTAGATGCATAGATGATGCCGCGTGAAGAGTTTACTAAGAGTCCGCAGTCTTTGTTGAGGCCATATTTGCATACCTCTTCCAAGCTGCCGCCTTGTGCGCCTACGCCAGGAACGAGGAGGAAGCTGTCAGGCACAATCTTACGAATCTGAGCGAGCTGGTCAGCCTTGGTGGCGCCTACTACGTACATCATGTTTTCGGGAGTGCCCCACTGTTTAGAGGTTTCAAGCACGGTCTCGAACAGGCGGTTGCCGTTCTCTTTGTTCTCGATATACTGGAAGTCGAAAGCGCCCTTATTGGAGGTTAGTGCCAATAGTATCACCCATTTGCCTTCGTATACGGTGAAAGGGGTTACGGAGTCGGCGCCCATATAGGGTGCAATGGTCATAGAGTCGAAGGCGAAGTCGCCCTGTGGGTCGAGGAATGCCTTGGCGTACTGCTGAGAGGTATTGCCGATATCGCCGCGTTTGGCATCAGCAATGGTGAATACCGGCTTGTTCAGTGTGCGCAGGTAGTCAAGGGTCTTCTTGAGCTGAATGAGTCCTTCGATGCCTTGCGACTCATAGAAGGCGAGGTTTGGCTTGTAGGCCACACAGTAGTCGATAGTAGCGTCGATAATGGCGCGGTTGAATTTGAATACTGCATCTGGCTGGCCTTTAAGGTGCTCGGGCAGTTTGTTGGGGTCGGTATCGAGGCCTACGCAGAGGAAGGATTTACGTTCTTTGATAAGGGATATGAGTTCGGATCTGGTCATGATATTATTGTTTAGAATGTTTATTATAATCGATTTGCTGCTTATCTTTCGGTCAGTTTGTGGAATTTCTCGGTAAGCTGTCCGGCAGAGAGGTTGGCCATGGTATCGTCAGAGACGATGCGGCCGTGGTTGATGATGATGGCGCGGCTGCATACGGCCTCCACTTCCTGCATGATATGGGTTGAGAGGATTACCATCTTGGTTTTGGCGGTGTTGCGAATCAGGCTGCGTATCTCTTCTAGCTGGTTAGGGTCTAGGCCGGTCGTAGGTTCGTCGAGAATCAGCACCTTGGGGTCGTGGATTAGTGCTTGAGCCAGTCCGGCGCGCTGACGATATCCTTTAGAAAGCTGTCCGAGCTTTTTGTTGGCTTCAGGGGTGAGGCCCGTCAGTTCGATCATCTCCTCAACGCGCTGTTTGGGATTCTTCAGTCCATAAAGGCCGGCCGAGAAGCTGAGAAATTCGCGCACATACATATCAAGGTAGAGAGGGTTGTGTTCGGGCAGATAGCCTATCTGGCGTCGTACAGCGAGGGGGTCGTCGTATATTGAGTGTCCGCATACGGTCACTTCGCCTTCGGTGGGGGGAATAAAGCAGGTGACGATCTTCATGAGTGTTGATTTGCCTGCTCCGTTGGGGCCTAATAGGCCGACAATCTCGCCAGGCTGCACGCTGAAGCTTACGTTATCGAGCGCCTTCTGTTCGTCGTAGATTTTGGTGATATTTTTGATTTCTATCATAATTGGCTGTAGTAGTTATAGTGTTGGAAGTATTATTTTTTCTTAGCATTGTAGTCTTCTTCCAGTTCTCGAGCCTCTTGGAGGGAGATGCGCTTGCCGTCTAGGAAGGCAATCACAAAGGCATCTTTGAAGCCGGTACGGCGCACCTCATACTGAATCACCACGGCGTCGCGGACGCTCTTACACTTGCCACGGGTGTAGCAGTATTTGTTGCCTTGCTTGTAGTGGTCAACTCCCGGCATTTCCTTAAATTCTTTGGCATTGTCGGGCAACAGCTCTTCGCTGCTATAGAATTGGACCTTGTAGATGATTTTCGGACGATTGGCATCTACGTCCTCTTCCTCCTCTTCTACCACTTCGGTTTTGGCGGGTGCTTGCTCAGCAACGGTCTCAACAGGTGCCAGCATATTGGTGTCGGCCTTGTCGTCGCCCTTGTTCTTTCCCCAGCCAGGGAGGTCGATCACGGGATTGGAAGGCACCTTTACGCCATCTTCCTGAGCCTTGTAGCTGGCAAAGGCGTTGAAGAGGCTTACTGCGATCTTGGCCTGACCCTCGTCGCTGATCATAAAGTTCTCCTCAGTGGGATTGGAGATGAATCCGATCTCAGTGAGCACTGAAGGGCAGGTGGTCTTGTAGAGCACAAAGAGCTCGGCCTGCTTTACGCCGCGGTCTATGGTATTGAGGTTCTTCTTGTATTGGTTCTGGATAAACTGTGAGAAGTTGAGGCTCTTGTTGAGATAGGCATTTTGGAACATTGAGAACATGACATAGCTCTCAGGCGAGTTGGGATCGAAGCCTTGGTAGTCGGAGTTGTTTTTGTAGTTCTTCTCACGCAGAATATCTGAGTTTTCGGCTTTGGCCACTTCCAGGTTGGCCTTGCTCGACGAAAGACCCATCACAAAGGTCTCTACGCCGGTTGGTTGCGACGTCTTGTGCGAATTGGCGTGAATGGAGATAAAGAGGTCGGCATGGTTGCGGTTGGCAATATGTGCGCGCTCGGCCAGTGTAATGTCCTTGTCGTTGGTGCGGGTATAGATAATATTCACGTCGGGGTAGTTGTCGGCAATCAGTTTTCCAAACTTGGTGGCAACCTGCAGCACGAGGTCTTTTTCTGCAATCCTATGGCCTAATGCGCCAGGCTTGTCGCCGCCATGACCGGGGTCAATTACGATGGTTTTCACCTTCGACTCGGCATTTTTTTGTGCAAAAATGGGACAGATTGAGAGTAGTAATACGAAAAGTAGTGCACTTAAGCGTTTCATATCCAGATGTATATATTTTAATTTTTATATTTGCGCAAATAATCTTATCTTTGCAAAAATTTAGTGCAAAGATACATATTTTTTTTATAATTGAGTATTAGAATTAAATATAATTTTTATCTGCGCCTATTAATGATGGCATTGTGTTGCCTTTCAGGCGGTTTGTCTCGTGCACAGCAAGACTCTGTGGGCGAGCTGCCTCTATCTAAGGATGCCATTACGGATATCATCCACTACAAGGCCAAAGATTCTATTGCGCTGGATCTTTCCATGAGGCAGGCGTTCCTCTACACAAATGGCGAAATAGAGTATCAAAAGATGGTGCTGCAGGCCGATTCTGTAAGGGTCGACTTCGAGGGCCATACCCTCTCTGCTTCAGGCGTTCCCGACTCTACCGGCAAGGTGTCGGGCAAGCCCTATTTCAAGCAAGATGGCACTGAGTATCATGCCGAAACTATCGTATTCAACTATACCTCGCAGAAGGGCATCATCTCTGGCGTCATCACTCAAGAGGGCGACGGATTCCTGCATGGCAACAAGGTGAAGAAGATCAGCGACTCGGTCATGTACCTCAACGGAGGCAAGTATACCACCTGCAACTATGACCACCCTCATTTCGCTCTCAACTTTACCAAGTCTAAGCTTATTGCCGGCGATAAGATCATTACCGGACCGGCCTATCTTACCATCGAGGATGTGCCTACTCCGCTGGCGCTGCCGTTTGCCTTCTTCCCCATCACTCATGAGCGTTCTTCGGGCGTAATCATTCCTTCTTATGGATGGATGAATGGGCGTGGCTATTATCTTCGCGATGGCGGCTATTATTTTGCCCTTGGCGACTATCTCGACCTCTCGCTGCTTGGCGAAATCTATACCAACCTTAGCTGGAGCGCCACTGCACGTTCCAATTATTATAGGCGCTATCGCTACAAGGGGTCTTTCGATGTCCGCTACGGCCGCACCAAGGTGGGCCTCATAGGCGATACCGCCAACTACAGCATCTTTAGCGACTACCGCATCACTTGGAAGCACGACCAAGACCCCAAGGCCAACCCCAACAGTCGCTTCTCGGCCGACGTCAACCTCCAGAGCCGCAACTACAGCAAGAACACGACCAACCACAATGAGTATTTCAACAGCACCACTACGTCTAGTGTGAGCTATACCGCTCAGCTGGGCACTATCTTCAACTTTGCGGCATCTGCCCGCGAGTCGTTCAATGCGCAGACAGGCATCATGGATATCAAGCTGCCCTCCGTATCGCTCAATTCCATCACCTTCTATCCCTTCCGCCGCAAGGAACCCTCTGGCAACCTGCGTTGGTATGAGAACATATCGATGTCCTACACCCTTCAGGGCGAGAGCAATGTGCGCGACTCCAACCTCCTTCAGCAGAATATTCTCTCCAAGGCCCAATACGGTGTCCAGCACAGCGTGCCCATCTCCAGCAGCGTCAAGGTGCTCCGCTTCTTCAACTGGACCAACTCCCTCTCCTTCAACGAACGCTGGCATTGGTCCACCATCAACAAGAGCATCGATTCGGCCACCAATCGTGTGATTATCGATACCATACAGGGCTTTCGCGCCAACCACGACCTCACCTATACCTCCTCGTTGAGCACCCGTATCTATGGCATGTTCAACTTCAAGTATGGTCCCATGAAGGCCCTGCGCCATGTGATCAATCCCTCCGTCTCATTCAATCTCCACCCCAACATGGGTGCCGACTGCTGGCGCGAGTTTGCCGATACTACCGGCTACGTCACCCGTTATTCCATCTTCGAGCAGAGCCTCTACGGGGGTCCGTCCGACGGCCGTAGCGGCCGCATAGCGTTCAATGTAGGCAACAATCTGGAAGCCAAGTTCAAGTCCTTCAACGACACCGTCGACGAACTCAAGAAGGTGACCCTTATCGAGAATCTAAACTTCGGCATGAGCTACGACTTGGCCAAAGATTCCCTCAACTGGTCCGACTTCAGCATTACCGGCCGCACCACCCTCTTCAAGAACCTCATCCTCAACTATAGCGGCAACTTCTGTCCCTATGTGATCGACACCCTCGGTCGCAAGCACAACCAATATCTTTGGGATGTGGAGCACCACCTATTCCGCAGGAGCAACGCCAACTATAGCGCCCAACTCTCCTATAGCCTCAACAACAACACCTTCAAGCGCACATCTACGCCTAATCAGGGCCATCCCGCCAGCCCAATCCTCCAGTCGCCATACAACTACAATCCGGCACTCTTTATGGGCAGTTATGTCGACTTCTCTGTGCCATGGAATCTCTCACTATCCTATTCTCTAAGCTACGTCACCACCTACGTGGCGCGCACTTTCGGCTACGACACCAATATCGTGCAGTCCATCAACCTTTCGGGCAACTTCACCCTCACAGAGAACTGGAAAGTGGCCCTCTCTACTGGCTATGACTTTGTCAACAAAGGCATTTCCTATACCTCGCTCGATATCTACCGCGACCTCCATTGCTGGGAAATGCGATTCAACTGGGTTCCTTTCGGCCGCTATCGCAGCTGGAACTTCGTTATCAACATCAAGGCTCCATCGCTCCGCGACGTCAAGTATGAGAAGCGCAAGAGCTACCTCGACAACGAGGGATACTATTCCTATTAGACAACCACAAATAAAAATACATCATTATGAGCGATTCCAAACTCTACTACAGCATCGGCGAAGTGGCCAAGCAACTGGGAGTCAACACCTCCAAGCTCCGTTTTTGGGAGAAGGCAGTTCCCCTTGTCAGGCCAACCAAGAATCAGAAGGGCGTCCGCTTCTATACCAGCCAAGACATAGAGGTGCTCAAGCGTATACAGTATCTCACCGATAGCTGCGGATTCACCCTCGAAGGCGCCACCGACCAGATCAAGAACGACAGAGTCTCTGACGACCGCATGCGGATAGTGGAAAACCTCACCCAAGTGAGAGAATTTCTCGTCAAACTCAAGGAAGAACTATAGGTCATCAGCCACCTTTTAGCATATTTTTTGATTTTTTGTTTGTCGGTATCAAATTATTTTCATTAATTTTGCATCATCATACTTATTATAGTATTTCTAATAACGAACTATTAATCAAATAATTCATCAATAAAAAAAGATTATGAAAAAGTTACTTTTCTCCGCAATGGCCCTCATTGCCAGCCTGTCGCTCGTATCATGCGATCCTGAAGAAATCGTGAATGCCATTTCTGGCAATGTCAGCCTCACCGTAAGTTGCGAAGGGGTAGACAACCTCTATACCGATGGCCAGACCCTCGCTTTCTCATCAAGCGTTACCGACGTCATCACCGATTCTGCTACCGCAGAGATGATCTTCCTCGGTGCCAACATCAACCTCACCGAGTCTGACGCTTCGATTGCAGCTCCTTATCTGGGATTCGTAATCGCCGACACCGTTACCGGCACCTATCAGATCGACAACGTGATGACTGCTGAGAACATTGCCAAATTCACTCCACAGAATTTCCTCACCACCGTTACCGGCAATAACGTTTTCGTTATCGTTGCTTCCGATACCTCTCTCTACATTGCTAAGGAAGGTTCACTGACCCTCACCAGCTATCCTTCAGTAATGTTCGAGACCGCAGAAGGCACCATCAACAACGTAAAGTGCTACTATGCTACCGACAGCAAGATGGCCTACATCAAGAACCTCCTCAACGCTGCTAACGCTGGCGATGCTGCCGCTATCGCTACCCTGGCTTCTATCAATGTTGAAGAGCTCTTCCCAACCGTTACCTTCAACGGCAGCTTCAGCAGCCGCCGCATGATTGTTCAGACCCTTCTCGACTCTCTGAACGAGGCCGAGGCTGAGGAATAATCCAGACTCAATCATTTAGAATATACACCAAAGGGCGCCCAGTCGGCGCCCTTTGCTATTATATCAGTTCCTTTGATGCTAAGTGGTTTGATGGGGGCGAGTGTTTAGAGTCACTCAATTCCCCAGCACTGCTTCCATCTCTTCAAGGGTGTCGTAGGTCATTTGGCGGAAGGGATTCTTGTTGTCTTTTTCGCGTGTGATCCTCACCTGGTCGGCTATATACTGCTTGATCTCCTCATAGCGCAGCATCAGCTTAGTCCATATCGAATCGTTGATGCAGTCTGTCGATTCCAATTCGCATAATATGCTGTAAGCATGGCTGTAACGCATCGTAGGGTACTGTTCCCATAGTTTGTCCATGCGCAGGTGGATATCGTCCCACGAGGCGAGCCGTCCTTCCTCGATATCCTCTATCAACTGGTCGAGGTATTCGCCGCCAACGAGCTGTCCGCCAAGGTTTACCCATCGCTTTTCGCGATCACCATCGTACGTGAGCCCTATCGTGTCCTCATGCCCTTCCATTGCCTGCATGGCATAGTAGATGAGCATGTCCTCGTAGGCGTTGATGGCCTCTGCGGCCTTTAGTATCAGGCATTTGCGCTTTCCCTTCTCTATTCCCTTGCCATACACCTCGGTACCGGTCGATTCCTCCATCCATTGGCGTAAGAGCTTGATTCCATGTATAATTTCCTCGGCTGTGTCGGGGGCCAGAGGTTGGAACTCAATATTCTGCCTTGTATAGGTGCGCTTGTCGCGGGCGGCGAATTTGCGACCGTTGCGGTCGAGGGCATACATGTTGTACATCCACCAGTAGGCAGGCATCACCTCTAGGCGGTTCTCGGCCTCGTTGTTGTTTACCAAGGCGAAGGGCAGCTTGATGTCCAGTTCATAGGGATAGGCTGCCTTCGAGAGCAGGCAGTAGCTGGCAAAGCGGCTCGAGTGCTTGAAGCTGCTGCACAGTCCCGGCCAGAAGCCTCGGCCCGCCACTATCTCGTTGTCCGCCGTGCGTCCGTTATGGTTCGACCCGATGGTGCATCCGGCCGCCACATTGCTCTGCCCCATCACCACCGAAGCGATGAGGAACGAGTTGTTGTGGTGCTGCTCGTGGGCAGGGAATATGATGTTGCATCCCACCTCGCAGCAGGCCAGCGTAGAGTTGTCGCCCACCACCGTGTCGTAGAGACGCAGACCCTTTTCAAGTTTCACGTTCTCGCCAAGAGCGAAGCGTTCGGCTATGATGCCGTTGGTGAGGCGGCATCCCGGACTGATCACGCCGGCGTCTAAGCACACGCAGTTGCGTATCAGCGTGGGTTCCATCTCGGTGGATTCTATATCCACGTCGCGCACCATCTTCGTGTTGGCCACCACGGCGCAGTCGCCCACCATGCCGTCTCTGCCCTCTATCAGACGTCGGGTCATGGCGTCGAGCTTCTCTACCATCACCTTATGGTCGCGATACTTGGCCCAGAGGTAGGCGTCGCCAACCCTCATGCCGGGGAAGGGGATGATTTTGCGGCCGCCACACTCGTTCATGGGTTCGAGGTAGGTCACGCCAGTGGAGTCGTAGGTCATCTCGTCGATATTTGCCAGGCAAGCCATGTTGCCCACCATGTATCCTCGGAGCAGACCCACATTGTGGATGGCGCAGTAGTCGCCTATCGTGCAGTCGCGCAGCATGCTGCCATATATTCCGATAGGCCAGTTCATCTCGTCGGCATCGGCAATGGTGCTGGAGCCGATGCGGCCGATACGCACTGTGCCGTAGAAACTGTTGTTTCTCACCATCTGGCAGCAGAATTCGTCGCTCACCCACACATGGTTCCAATTGTCGGCAAAGTTGCCCAGCGATTCAAGCAGACTTATTTCCTGTGCCTGCAGATTCCTATATTCACGCGAGTTGCACATAAGGGTATATTGTTTCTTGGTTCTTATCCTATAACGCAGAAGCCTTCCCTTTATTGCCCTTCATAGTCGAAGCTACGGCATAACTGGCGCTATTCTCCGGCCTATCTGGCGGTCAACTCCGACAAAGAGCCCCGAAGGAACCTCACAGGATGGGGCCGCTTACCCCGCAGCTAGCGGTTAGATTTTGGCATATTGCTAACGGCCAATGGCTCATTGACGGTCCGTCTCTCGAAGAATGCGAAAACGCAATCGCTGCGCTTCACCCAAAAGCACCTTGGCGAACCCTAGCAATACGACCATTATGATACAAGATTGCAGCCCTGCACAGCAATCTGCAACAATGTGCAGCAATCTAAAAAAATTGATGCAACGGACCTCGTATCTTTGCAAACGTTTTTCGGCTGCGGGCAATAAATCGACCGAATGGGCGTTTTTTTTAAAATACATAGCATTATGAATCGAGGCAAAGAAATCTGCAGGCATCTCAAAGCCATCCGCCGCTCCATCGCTGAGGAGAACGGTATCGAAATGGAAATTCCCGAATGCACCTACCGAGGGAGCTGCGCGGGCACCTGTCCGCGCTGCGAGATGGAGGCCCGCCAGCTGGAGAACG
>JAKSMS010000032.1 GCA_024400415.1 Bacteroidales bacterium
GGGAGTCGGGATTGATGATGGAGGCCGAGATGTCGGCCAGGGAGAGCCGTTTCATAGGGTCGCCCTCCACCTGCTGCCGGGTTGAGCAGGCGGCAACGAGCAGTAGAGCGATCAAGGGAAGGGCAATATTTCTCATTATCGAGCAAGTCTTCATAATAGCCAATAACGCCGCAAGAGGACAAATATTGCCGAAGTAGTGCTGATGCGATAAATTATTATGCCTACGGCGTAACGCGAATTTTCGTGAATTATACGTAAATTTCCGATAATTATTTTATTCTATAATATTGAAAATATGAAACATACATATTTATGATAATTCACGTTTCATTTGCGGCAATTCACGTTTAGCAAAGCGATAAAATCAAATCAAAAAATATAGCACTCGTTATAAAAATTTGACGCACAATAACATACAACCTCAATGGTGAAATTTATCGCACCAGTACTATTGCCGAAGCAATCTTCAAAACAAGAAGGCCCCGATTCACATCGGAGCCTTACCTATATGGATTGCAAAATCGTGTTAATAGAATTCTCTCGGATTTAGTCGGCCTCGTAGATGAGGAGCTGTCCGTCGGTGTAGAAGAAGAGGAGTGGGTCTTTGCCGTTCTTCTTCATCACCCAGCAACCGCCGTTCTCCTTGTCGATCTCCATGGCGACATATTTGCGGTTTACGTGCTGCTCGGCGAGGAGTTTGTCGTTGCGATCGAATACCTGTACGTAGGTCTTTCCGTCGGTATCGTTGACGAGGCAGTACATATAGTCGCCGCTCATAGCGTAGGCGAGGAGGTCGACGCCATAGTTGGTGCGAGCATAGTCGCGAACGATGAGGTAGTTGGTCATCTGATAGTCATACCAGTAGCTGTCGCAGTAGTACCACCAGCCTGGCCAGTGCCAATGATGGATGCAGCAAGGATCCCAGTAGCACACGTGCATGTGGATCATGTGGTGGTGGTGTGGGTGGTGGAAGTATGGGGCAGGGTGCATAGGATGGGCTGAAGGAGGCATCACGCCGCCAGCCACGCCTGGGCGAGCGTAGTTGGTGCTGCCTGGACGACCGTTTGGACGGCCGTTGGCTGAAGCGCCTACTGCGGGTGCACCGCCGCCGCGAACGCCTGCGCCGCTGTTTGCTACGCTAGTGCCACGACCTGCTGGGGATGCGGTACGGGTGCTTGGAGCGCCCACGCTGCGAGAACCAGCTGCCTGGCTGCGAGCTGCAGCAGGAACGCTGCTACGAGTTGACACGCTGCTGCGGGTAACTGGGCTGCTGGAGCGTGAACCGCCAAAACTGGAGCTGGTTCCTACGCTAGAGCTGCTGCGTGATGACACGCCTGAGAAATCGGCGCTGCCCGAGCGGGTTGAGGTGGTTCCACTATAGGAGGAACGACTGATGGAGCTGCCGCCTGAATATGAGGAGCGCGAACTACCGGAATATGAAGAGTGCGAACTAGACGATGAGAAACCGCCTGAACGGGAACCGCCGCCGCTGCTGTGACTGCTACTGCTGTGGCTTACGCTGCCACCGCCACTACGGCCGCCGCCGCCTCTCTGTGCGAAAGCCGGACTTACGCTGAGGACTACTCCGAGCATTGCTGCGATTATGAGTCTGTTGGTTTTCATATTATCTCCTTTCTTTTATATTTTTTTGTGTGGTTTTTTTCTGATGCAAAAGTACAACCTTTTTCTAGGGGTTTTCCCGAAAAAACATCCGGTTTTTCCGATCGGAGCGTAACTATTTCTTTTTCAGAGCTGATTTAAGCTGCCTAATACGCTCGGCCGATTGGTGGATACGCTCGGCCGATAGCTGTCCGCTCTGTACGAGGCCATAAATTATATCGAATGTTTCAGGTACGATATCTGGACGATAGGGAACGCTGTTGTTGCCAAGGCAGAGCATATCGGCGCCAGCCTCGATAGTAAGGCGTATGGCTTCGGCATAGTCGTATTCGTCCTTGATGGCTCCCATGCCCATATCGTCGGTAATCACCACGCCTTTGAATCCCAACTCGTTGCGGAGCAGGTCGGTGAGAATCACTTGCGAAAGGGTGGCCGGACGTCCGTCAAACTGGCCATTGATGACGTGGGTGGACATAATCATTGGCACTTGGCGTTTGGCGATAAGGTCTTGGTAGGGCTGGAGTTCGAGGCGCTGCCAGGTGTTGGTTACGTCTACCAATCCATGATGGCTGTCGGTCGAGGAACTGCCATGGCCGGGGAAATGCTTGAGGCATGGCACCACGCCCTGACGCTCGGACTCTTCCATCCAAATCTCTGCCATGCGCACAACCTGTTCGGGCGTATTGCCAAAGCTGCGCTCCAGTTTGCCTATGATAGGGCATTTAGGATTGATGTTTACGTCTACGCAAGGTGCAAAATTGAGGTTGATGCCCAGCGAAGAAAGCATCTCAGCGGTAATGCGTGCATAATGGCGGGTGGTGTCGGCACCTTTCTCGGCCATCTTTTGAGGAGAGATAACGCGAGGAAATCCTGCCTTGGCCTTTAATCGACACACCATTCCGCCCTCTTGGTCGATACCTATGAGCAGTTGGCCCTGACCGTATTCCTGAAGTTGCTGACAGAGCGCTTTGACCTGCTTGGGATCGCGGATATTGCGGCTATGTGTGCCCGATGGGGCATCGTACTCAAAGAGGATGACGCCTCCAATGTGGTATTCTTGAATGTCGCGAACAATATGGCTTGTCTTGTCGAGACTCATGCCTCGGAATCCGACCAGAAGCATCTCGCCTATGTCGTTGCGCAACTGTAGGTCGGCCTCTTTGCTGTGGTCAGAAGCAGTAGGGGTGGTGGGATCGGGGTCGTTAGGACCTTGGGCGCAGGCCGATGCCGCCAATAGCAGCACTGATGCGCAGAGGGCCATAATCCTTTTTATCATCTTCATAATGCTTATTTTTATTCTAAATAATGCGCTATTGCTCGAATGGAATGCGGTGGAGTATGGATCGGCCGAGAGTCACCTCGTCGGCATACTCGAGGTTGTCGCCGATTGCGATGCCGCGTGCAATGGCAGAAACCTTAACCCCTAGGGGTTTGAGCTGCTTGTTGAGATAGAAGTTGGTGGTGTCACCTTCCATAGTGGTGGGCAGCGCCAAAATCACCTCTTCCACCTTTTCCGACTCAGGATGAGCCACCCTCTGGAGAAGCGACTCGATATTGAGGTCGCGTATGCCGATGCCGTCGATAGGCGATATCACTCCGCCCAGCACATGATAGAGTCCGCGATACTGCTGAGTATTCTCGATAGCCATCACGTCCTGGATATTCTCTACCACGCAGATTAGATTCTGCTGCCGCTTGGGACTGCTGCAGATGGGGCAAAGCTCCTCGTCGCTGATGCAATGGCACCGGCGGCAGTACTTAATATCCGTTTTAAGGCGGCGCACGGCATCAACGAAGTCCATGGCCTCGGCATCAGACATTTTCACCAAATGCAGGGCATAGCGCAGCGCCGAACGCTTGCCCACGCCAGGCAGGGCGGATAGGGCGTCGACCCCCCGCTGAAGTATGTTAGAGTTCAGTTCCATCGATCCACTGCTGAAGTTGATGAATATGCAGGCGCATCGACTCTATCTGGCCGTCAAGAAACTCTGGAGAATATTTTGAGTCGCAGAATCCATTGCCACGTGCCACATAGGCCTCGTCGTCAGCCTGTTCTACGGCCAGCTCCTCATAGTTTTGAAGCAGGCGCTGCTGTTTTTTCAGCAGGCAGGCGAGCTCGTCCTTGTCTGCCCAGAACGACTCCAGAGAGTCATCGTATCGGTATAGTTTCTTCATGATCGATATTACTTTTTGTTCAATCGGTGAATTTATAGAATCCACCTTAAATACGAAAGACCATCTTGATGGGATAGTGGTCGGAGATGTAAGGCACGCCGTAATCTCCATTGAGCGTATGAAACTCTTTCACTTCGATATTTCGACCGAAATAGTGGTCGATCTGAATAGGTTCGGTCTTGCCAAATCCGTTGAAGGTCATCTCGTTGTCGGTGATTGGGGCAGCGTCGCGACATTTGAAGAACCCTTTCTGCAAAAGGTTGTCGAAGATAGTATCATCAGCAGAGGTGTTCATATCGCCGCCAATGATGACGGGCACCTCCTCGCCTATCCATTCGGTCGCCAGGCGGGTAAGCAGCTTCATAGATTCTGCGCGAGCCGTGGCGCTCACGTGGTCGAGATGGGTATTCATATAGAGAAGCTGTTGCTGAGACTCCTTGTCGCGCAGAAGAGCCATAGTCACAGTGCGGAAGCAGGCTGCATCCCAACCCATGCTTACGGAGTCAGGGGTCTCGCTGAGCCAATAGGTGTGGCTCTTGACCAGTTCAAATCGATCCTTCTTGAAAAAGACGGCCATGCACTCGCCTTCCTCCTTGCCATCCTCGCGGCCCACACCAATTCGCTGATAACCCGAAAGAGCACTATCTAGAAAATGAAGCTGGCCCGGCAATACTTCCTGCATGCCCATCGCATCAGGAGATTCCTGGGCAATCATAGCCAGGACAGCCTCTTTGCGGAAATCCCAATAGTTGCTACTATCTTGAGTGCGCGACCAATCGCTGCCTAGGCGGATATTAAACGAAACGAAAGAGTAGTCGGCAGATGCCTGGCGGTGCGAGCCGCATCCAGCCAGCATCACAACTCCCATGAGCACGATCCAAAGCGATTTTTTCATATAGCGGTATTTCATTTTATCAATATACATTATTATTAACGCGCCAACGCCATAATTATTGCCCATCAAAGTTTGCGGCTAGATATCACATTCAACCCTAGGCAATTAAAAATTTTTTTTGCCAATTTGCACGACTTTTGTATCTTTGCAAAAAATTGAGAGGTCTTCGACCCATTCAGAAATCGAGTTACCAACAACAAAAATATGAACGATACCATTAGAATGCATTACGAGCGGATACTTCCGTTCGTGGAAGAAAAAGAATTAAAAACTCTTCACGACGAGGCCCTTGAGGCCCGCAAAACGCTGCTTGCCGGCAACGGCAAGGGCAACGACTTCTTGGGCTGGGTAAATCTGCCTGAGGACCTGGACCAGTCAATCCTAGACCAGATAAAGGGCGACGTTTCCCGACTGGCCCCCAAGTCAGAAGTGCTCGTGGTGGTAGGCATCGGAGGCAGCTACCTTGGCGCTCGCGCCGTGATTGAGGCCCTTCAGTCTGAATTTGCCATGATTGAAGGCAACGGAATGCCCTACGTGGTATATGCCGGCCACACCCTCAGCGAGGAATACTATCACCAGCTCATCCAGCTGCTCGACAAGAAAGAGTACTCACTGGTGGTGATTTCAAAGTCTGGCACCACCACCGAACCAGCCATTGCCTTCCGCATTCTCAAAGCCCACATGGAGAAGAAATACGGCGTAGAAGCCGCCAAAGAGCGCATCGTGGCCGTTACCGATGCCCGTCGTGGCGCGCTCCACGACATCGCACAACAGGAGGGATACAGCACTTACGTCATTCCCGACAATGTGGGTGGCCGCTTTTCGGTACTTACCCCTGTTGGACTGTTCCCCATCGCCATGTCGGGCTACGACATCAACCGCCTGCTGCAGGGAGCCAAGGATATGCGCCAGATATGCATCAACAACGACTCCATGGAGGAGAATCCGGCCCTGCTCTACGCCGTACTGCGCAACGCGCTCTACCGCAAAGGCCGCAAGGTGGAAATGCTTGTCAACTTCGTTCCCAACCTCAAATACCTGAGCGAGTGGTGGAAGCAGCTCTACGGCGAAAGCGAAGGCAAAGAGGGCAAAGGCATCCTGCCCCACAGCCTGAGCTTCACTACCGACCTCCACTCCATGGGACAGTATGTGCAGGATGGCGAACGCCTGATGATGGAGACAGTATTGAGCGTGGCCAACGCCCGCAACGGCGTAGACATTCCGTCTGACGAGAAGAACCTCGACGGCATCAACTACCTGCTTGGCAAGTCGCTCACCGAGATCAACCACAACGCCGAACTGGGCACCATCATGGCCCACGTAGAGGGCGGAGTGCCCGTCTTGCGCATAGAGGTGCCACAGGTGGACGAGTACGTGCTCGGACAGCTGATCTACTTCTTCGAATTCGCTTGCGCCGTAAGCGGCTATATGCTTGGCGTCAACCCCTTCGACCAGCCTGGCGTAGAGGCCTACAAGAAGAATATGTTCCGTCTGCTGGGCAAGCCCGGCTACGAGAAGTAAGCCCTTGCTACTGAAAGAATAAACGCGCCGGCTGATGTCGGCGCGTTTCTTTTTTTTGTGGGTTGGTTAATGTTTCGGACTAGAATGGGAGATCGGTGAGAGGCTCAGTATCCTCGTTGAGGATTGATGAGAGCGGGTCGCCCTGAGGATTCTGCTCCTCAGCCTTAGGCGCGCGGTTGGCCAGCACCGTGAAGTTGTCGGCCACCACCTCGGTGATATAGCGACGATTACCCTCCTTGTCTTCCCAAGAGCGGGTCTGCAACTTGCCTTCCACATAGAGCTGAGATCCCTTGCGAAGAATCTTCTCTGCTATTTCGGCCAGCGAACGCCAGCACACAACGTTGTGCCATTCGGTCTGCTCTATCTTCTCGCCGTCGCGGTTCTTGTGGAACTCGGTGGTGGCCAGTGGGAAAGAGGCCTTCTTGACTACATTGCCGTCTTCGCGGCGTGGATCTTGTGGAAAGGTTACAACATCGGGGTTTTTACCCAGGTTACCAATCAGAATTACTTTGTTTACTCCTACCATAAAAATACTGTTTTACCTAATAATTATAGGGCAAAGGTAGCGTTTTTTTTCGAAATGGAGAAGAAAAAAAATCAGTTTTTGTTTAAATACCTATCTATCAAACGCGAAACAGGCAGTTTTTTGAGTTGCGAACGCAAAAACAGGGTCTCGTTTTGGAGCATTTGGACCGGAAGAGAGCCCATTTTTACCCTCACGAAGGCAGCATAGATGGTGCGATGTGTGAGTTTGTGAGTGAGTGTCAGCACAATGGGCGTCTCAACCCTAGTGCCCAGCATCTGGGCCACTCGGGCCTGCATCTCGGCCTCTTCTAGGGGGCTATCGCTCTCTATCAGAGGGAATTCATATAGGCCCTTCCATATATCCTTATTGTTTCGGCAATGCATCAGCGTGGCGTCTTCGCCATCCTGCGACAATACGACATCGATATAGTAGAAGTATCGAGCCTTGACAGCAGGCGGCGTCGGCCGCACAGGCAGCAGATCCACCCTGCCCTCCCTATAGGCCACGCACTCGTTGGCAAAGATGCAATGCGCGCAATCGGGATTCAGCGGCTTGCAATAGGTCGAGCCGAAGTCCATCATAGCCTGATTGAACAGGTCAGGCCTCTCCCTATCGATAAGGCGGAGCAGCAACGCCTCAAACTCCTTATAGGCCGCCGAAGTGGCTATAGGAGTGGCAATTCCAAAGCGGCGGGCCGCCAAGCGATAGACATTGCCGTCGATAACCGGGTGAGGCAGCCGAAAAGCAAACGAGGCAATAGCCGCCGCCGTATAGGGCCCGATGCCCTTAAGCGCACGAATGCCCTCATACGTGTCGGGAAATCGGCCGCCAAGGTCGTAGGCAATATGGCGGGCAGTAGCGTGCAGATTGCGCGCACGCGAATAATAGCCCAGCCCCTGCCAGCTCTTGAGCACCTGCTCTTCCGAAGCGTCGGCCAGATGGCGAATAGTGGGATACGCCTCAACGAAATGGAGGTAGTAAGACATGCCCTGCTCGATACGCGTCTGCTGAAGGATAATCTCCGACAGCCATATCTTATAAGGATCAGTAGTCAAGCGCCAGGGCAGTTGACGCGAATTATCTGAATACCAATGCTCTATCTTGCTAGCAAACGACATATTGCGAAAGAGGTAAGAAAATTCAACAACTTATCAACAATTCCTCAAAAAAAGGTTAGAAAAACCACGTTTTGAGCCCAAAAACAATGTGTTAAATTGATTTTTAGTATTTTTATATACCACTAGTTTTCAATATATTAAAATTTACAAAATGTTAAAAAGACTAAAAACTTCCATCATTTGTTGAAAAAGTTTTGCCATGTCAAAAATTATTCGGACTTTTGCACCCGTTTTTGGAGACAGAAACAAAGCATAAACGAATAAAAACTAAAAAAATTATCATACAATGTCAAAGATTTGTGAAATTACCGGTAAGAAAGTAATTGGTGGCAACAAGGTTTCCCACTCAAACATCAAGACCAAGCGCAAGTTCGCTCCAAACTTGCAGACCAAGAAGTTCTACATTCCAGAGGAGGATATGTGGATCACCCTTAAGGTTTCTGCAAAGGGCATGCGCATCATCAACAAGAAGGGCATCCTCGCCGCTCTTAAAGACGCCGCAGCAGAGGGTCACCTCCAGTTCTAGTATTTGAAGACAGACAGTCTTAAATAACATTATTATTAATCCCTTAACAAGAAAGAGGTATTTAAAATGATCGTAGTTCCTATTAAAGAAGGCGAAAACATCGAAAGAGCACTTAAGAAACTCAAAAGAAAGTTTGAAAAGACTGGCGTAGTGAAAGAGCTTCGCGACCGTCAGAAATTCACCAAACCTTCAGTCGTAAATAGGGAGAAGAGACTCCACGCCATCTACGTACAGCAGCTTCGTCAGAAAGAGCTCGACCAGTAGTTCGTGAGTTTCAACTGATCAACCGAAGAGGATTTCTCGAAAGAGAGATCCTCTTTTTTTTGCGTGTCCGAAGCAGAACCATATCGCACTAATAATCATCCATATCTGTGCTATATCTCCTTTTATTCTCCTTTTTATCTCCTTATTATCTCTTTTCTAGTAAAACAGATAAAAAACAGAATAAAAGGAGATAAAAAGGAGATATAGACTAGAAAACCCACAACCACAGCAGAATAGAAGACAACAAAGGAGAACTTCAAAAACCACCTTGAGCCATGATAGAAAAGATCGTAAAGCGCAGGTGATTTGGGGTAGCCAGCAAGAAAATATTTGCCAGATAAGGAAAAAATTGCTATATTTGCAACGACAGCGGCGATCGTTATGCCGTTGTAATTTATTGAGAAAGCGCATTATACGCTTTATTCCTTGTAAGGTAAAACTGGACATTTTACAATAATAGCAGGGATAAAGTCATACGATGTGCTCCCTTGGTTTGTAGTCGTATATCCTCTACGATACATCCATGTGGGGCTTTTCAACTTGACCTTATTTTGCTATTAACGGGAGTCCAGCCCAACCTTACAGAAATATGGTTAGTAATGGATGGCTCCACTTTCTTTTTGTCCAATTTAATCAACACCTTCGAGCCAAAGGAGCAAAAAAGAAATAATTACAACCAATTATTTAATCATTACCTATGAAAAAGATTCTATTTGTCTTAATCATGTTTCTATGTCCTTTCTTAGGGGTGTCCCAGGAGGTGGGCAGTACATTTTGTTATCCCGAGAATAGCCCTAGTTTAAACTATCGTATCATAGACAACGTTAACCACTACGTGGAATTATTCGACGCAGATTGGTGGTGGGACCAAGAAGAAGCTGAGTATTATGGTGGTGGGCCTACTAATCGAAATACCATCACTATTCCAAGTCGGGTCGAATATCGTGATGTGCAATATACAGTTACGCGTATTGCAGACCATTGCTTTGATTTCCTGGATCCCAATGAACATAATGACGATAGTTGGTGGTATTCAAGTGGTCATTGGAATAATTGTAATGATCAGCCAGACAATAATGTCTCTCTAGGGTATCGTTACTGTCAAATTCAATCAATTTCTATTCCTGGCACTGTAACGGAAATTGGTCACTTTGCGTTCAGAGGCTGTAGAAATACAACAATTACATTTGGTTGGGGATCACAAATCAAATGGATTGGATACTGCGCTTTCCGTGACTGTGAGGGTTTGACATCCTTCGTTATTCCACAAGATTGTCAGAAGATAGGAGCTTATGCTTTTATGGGTTGCACCAACATGACCGATCTGACATTCAATAATACAAATTACTCGACTGCTGTTGGTAGTTCACCATTTGCGGGGAGTGGAATTCAAAGAATATTTTGTGAGCATACAAGGGTGATACCAGAGGGAATATTCCGTAATTGTGGCAGTCTCCAATCCATCCAGATATACCCTACCATGGATAGAATCGGGGCTGACGCATTTTATGGCTGTACCAATTTGAATGAGGTCTATTTCCGCAACCGAGACGAACTTGCTCAGAAATGGCATACGATTACTTTTGGTAATGAATATGCCAATCCCCTGTATTATGCACATAAGCTAAGAAGTTATAATGATGATCCATCTGATGGCTATGTGGCGTTCAGCGAGGTGTACTGCAACTCCAATTATCCAGTTAAGGACTATGCCTACGTCAACTGCACGACTGTGACAAAGGTGATCATCATGTCCAACTGCCCGAGTATTGGCACAAAAACCTTCTCGGGATGCACCAACCTGACGGAGGTTGAGTCTACATCGTCGAGGTTACGAAGTTTGACTACTTTGGGGCAGGATGCGTTCTCTGGTTGCACAAGTCTTCAAAAAGTATCAATCCCCTGGTCTGTGACAACTATTGGCGCAAATGCTTTTAGAGACTGTACCAGTCTGGCGGAAATCGAGCAGCCCAACAACTCTGAGCTGGCAACGATAGGAGGACGCGCTTTCGAGAATTGCACAAGCCTCACCAGCTTTACCGTACCAGGTTCTATTACAAGCATAGGAACCGATGCCTTCAATGGTTGCTCAAGTCTGAAAACCGTATTTAACCTTTCCGCCTTAAGTATCACCCCTGGGGCCGACACTTACGGAAAGGTTGCACGGAATGCCGTCAGAGTGGCCACCTGCACCAACCACGGAACGGGCGACAATGCTATCCACGAAATACCCGAGGGGTTTAATTTTGTGGCAAATGAGACTGATGGCTCGGGTGATATTCCCGAATCGACTATTCCCGACAACTTCATCTACAAGGTGGGCAGCAATGCCAAGACCGCAACAGAATGGAAGGCCAAGAGAGTCGTGCTCGTCGATGGAGACAAGACTTTCTCTGCCCCATACGCATTCACTGCTGACGAGGCTGTATATACCCGCGACTTCAGAGACGGCAACCGCAGCACGCTCTGTCTGCCGTTCAATGCCGAGAAGCCTGCCGGACTTGACGTGTATACGTTCGCCGACTACAACAGCTCTACGCAGACCATTCGCTTCCAGGAGCTCCAGGGCAACGAGCTCACTGCCTATACCCCTTACCTCGTGGGATACGGCATCTCGCAGGCCAAGACCAATTGCGAGATCATTAAAGAGAACGCTTTGTTCCCGGCCACTCCGACTCCAATCGCCACCAGCACCATCAACGGCCTGACCTTCCTCGGCACGATGGAGCGCGAATGCATGAACAGCACCAACTATGGCTACAAGGACGGCTACTTCGTACAGAGCTCAAATGGTAATAATGAAGATCCTGCAGACCATGCCCACGTGAATCCTTTCCGCTGCTACTTCACCCTCAGCGGCAACCAGAGCGCTCCTCAGACCCTGAGCGTGGATACCGACGGCGACTACCTCGGCATCGAGGATGTGGACGGCGATATGGAGCAGTCCTCTATCCGCTACAGCAACGACGTTTACGACATGATGGGTCGCTTGGTTCGCAAGGATGCTGAGAGCCTCCGCGGACTGCCTAAGGGCATCTATATCTGGCGCGGCAAAAAACAGCTTGCCTTCTAAGTAACCTTCTGTATAATCCAAAAAAACTGAATAAAAATGGAAAACAAGAAAAACTATATAAAGCCTGAACTCAAAAGCGTAGAATTCAAGGTGGAGCTCGGCTTTGCCGCCAGCAGCCTCTCACAGGGCATGGGTAATCTGCGCGAGCAATTCCGCGATAATCCTGATGGAATTCGCGTAAATTGGAAAAACGGATTTCTGAGCGGAAACGACGACGATTGGGACTAGTGGATCATACTATCGACGAATCAAAACTGGCGGTTCCTATCGGGACCGCCTTTTATGTGTGTTGATTAATAACAAGGCGTTGCCTACGATAAGGTATTGGGCCACGGCGGCCAAAAATAACGCTTCTCTGCAATAAATGGGCGAAGTGGGCGTTATTTCCCAATAAATATATAGAAACATGCGTCACGAAGTTGATTTTCTTGTTATCGGGTCCGGCATAGCCGGCCTCAGCTACGCCCTCAAGGTGGCCCCCTACGGCAAAGTGTGCGTGCTCACCAAGGGCGACGCCTCTGAAGGCTCTACCAAATATGCCCAAGGCGGCATTGCTGCCGTAATGTATGGCAGCGACAGTTTCGACAACCATATCAAGGACACCCTTGTGGCTGGCGACGGAATCTGCGACCGCGAGGTGGTGGAAATGACCATCCGCGAAGCCCCTGAACGCATCAACGAACTGGTACAGTATGGCGTGAACTTCGACCTGAACAAGAACGGACGCTTCGACCTCCACCGCGAGGGCGGCCACTCGGAGTTCCGCATCCTCCACCACAAGGACAATACCGGCGCCGAGATTGAGCGCGGCCTGCTGCAGGCCATCCACGACCACCCGAATATCGAACTGAAGGAGAACCAGTTCGCCATAGACCTCATTACCCAGCACCACCTGGGACAGATCGTCACGAAGCATACGCCCGACATCACCTGCTATGGCGCCTACGCCCTCAACGGCGACACCCATGAGATAGACACCTACCTGGCCAAGACCACCCTGCTGGCCACCGGCGGCATGGGCAACGTGTACACCACCACTACTACCCCGATCATCTCTACGGGCGACGGCGTGGCCATGGTGCATCGCGCCCGCGGCGTGCTCAGCGACATGGAATTCGTGCAGTTCCACCCCACCAGCCTCTATAATCCTGCCGAAAAACCTGCATTCCTCATCACCGAGGCCCTGCGCGGAGCCGGCGCTATTCTCAAGGACCACAAGGGCAACGAATTCATGCAGAAATACGACGAGCGCCTCTCGCTGGCGCCTCGCGACATAGTGGCTCGCGCCATCGACAACGAGATGAAGATGGCCGGCGTAGAGCACCTCTATCTCGATGCCCGCCATATCAATAAGCATGAGCTCATCACCGGATTCCCTACTATCTATGCCAAGTGCCTGGAGATAGGCATCAATATCACCAAAGACATGATTCCTATCCGCCCAGCCGCCCACTACCAGTGCGGAGGCATCAAGGTGGACCGTCGCGGCCAAAGCAGCATCCACAACCTCTACGCCGCCGGCGAATGCTCCTGCACAGGTCTTCATGGCGGCAACAGACTGGCTAGCAACTCATTGCTAGAAGCTGTTGTGTATGCGCACAATGCCGCTATGGACGCTATTGAGCGCGTGAAAGTGGTTGACTTCAAGAAGGAGGTGCCCGACTGGAATGCCGATGGAATGAAGCTCAACGAGGAACTGGTGCTCATCACCCAGACCAAGAAAGAGCTGCAGGAAATCATGAGCAACTACGTAGGCATCGTGCGCAGCAACCTGCGCCTGCAGCGCGCCTTCGTACGCCTCAACCTCATCTACCGCGAGACCGAGGAGCTATATCAGCGCAGCGTGATGACCGAGGAACTCTCCGAACTGAGAAACCTCATAGCCTGCAGCTATCTGATTACCAAGATGGCCATGGCACGCAAGGAAAACCGCGGACTGCACTACTCCATCGACCTGCTCTAAAAGGAAACGATATCATGACCATACGCGAAAGCATGGGCGCCTTCTTGGACTACATAGCCCACGAGCGGCGCCTATCTCCGAACACCGTGGCCTCCTATAAGGCCTCGCTAGAGCGCTTTTGCGGATATTTATTAGAAGCGGAACAGGTATCAGAGCTGGAAGACCTAGATGCCAGACTGATACGTAGCTGGCAGATGCATCTGATGGACGGCGAATGCTCGGCCCGAACCACCAACAAGATGCTGAGCGCCCTGCACTCTTGGTGCCGGTATCTAAGAAAGCGAGGACTGATAGCGACCGACCCATTCCAGAAAGTGACCACCGTAAAGACGGACAAGAAACTGCCCATCTTCTACAAAGAGAGCGAAGTAGAGCGCATCTACGAGGCCGGCCTCTTCCCCGACACCTTCAACGGCAGGCGTGACCAACTGCTGCTGAGGATCCTCTACGAGACTGGCATCCGACGCGCAGAGGCCATAGGATTGAAAGAATCGAGCGTAGACCTTGGCCAACTGCAGATAAAGGTGCTCGGCAAACGAAACAAAGAGAGAATAATTCCTATAGAAATTGAATTGGCGCATACTATTAGCGCATTTCTTGCGTTAAAAAAAGAAAAAGGGATCGACACAGAGTCGCTGCTGCCCGACGAGAAAGGCCATCCGCTCAACATCAGCAGAGTGGCCGCAATCGTTAAGAGATATATGGGCCAGATATCGAGCGCCGATAGGATATCGCCACATGTGTTTAGGCACACATTTGCCACCCACATGCTCAACGAAGGAGCCAACATAGACGCCATCAAAGAGCTGCTAGGTCACACCGACCTTATGGCCACCGAGGTATATACCCATGTGACACGCGAACACTTGAAAGAAGCCTATCAGCACGCCCACCCTAGATCGCAGAAACCTAAACACTAACCATAAAGAAAGGAGTTACTATGAACACAACAATCAATGCCGTTAAATTCCGTGCAGACGAGAAACTCGAGAAATTCATCATCGAGAAGGTTCACAAACTAGATCGCATGATCGACAACGCAACCCTTTGCGAGGTAACCCTCAAAGTAGAAAAACCTGAGAGCGACAACAACAAGATTGCCGAGATCAAGATTGACCTCCCTGGCCACGACCTCTTCATCAGCAAGCAGGCCGACAGCTTCGAGCAGGCCGTTGCTGAAGGCATCGACGCCCTCAAGCCTCAGATCGAAAAATACAAAGAAAAGAGATAACAATCTGATAGCAAAAGAGGTAAATCTCTAACAGAGAAAGACGGAGTCGGTTCGGCTCCGTCTTTTCATTAACCACAATAATGATGAAAAGAACTTTAGTAACAGCCGACACTTCGACCGAGCAATTCCCCGAAGTGGACGAAAACGGCAACATGATAGGCTCTATGAGCCGCGCCGAAGCCCACAGCGGCACCAAGAGGCTGCACCCCGTGGTGCACCTGCATGTGTTCAACAGCAAGGGCGAACTCTATCTCCAACACCGAGCCAAATGGAAAGAGGTGCAGCCCGACCGATGGGACACTGCGACAGGCGGCCACGTGGACCTAGGCGAAAGCGTGGAGGAGTCGCTTGCACGCGAAGTTTACGAAGAAATAGGCATAGCGCCAGACAAATACGAGCCTCGACTGCTGCAGAAATATGTCTACGAAAGCGCCATCGAACGTGAGCTGGTATACGTCTTCACCACTATCTACGATGGAGACCCATCCCCTTCGCCCACTGAGACTCAAGGCGGTCGTTTTTGGTCTAGGGAGGAGATTGCCGACAAAATGGGCAAAGAGGTCTTCACCCCAATGTTTGAGCGGGAATATGCGGCGCTCTTTGATGCTAAGGAATAGGTGGGCACTATGCATCGTGCTCGGCGCGCAGGCGGAGTTCAAGAGCATAGAGTGACTGACGAACCTGGTCGAGATCAGCGATGGCAGAATTGGCGAAGCTGAGTTCCTCGGCATGCGGAATCTGACGGGCATCTAGAAATGGGGCAAAGAACTCTTCGCCCATGGGGAACAACTTGAGGAATTGAAGTATCCGAAGGCCGTCAAGGCGCTCTTGGCAGGCGTTTACGAATCGGTCGCGGGTCTTGAAATTCTTACGCAAAGGTCCCCAAAGATCGGCGGTCTTCATCTGCTGCTGCATAAAATGGGTCATGGGCGTATCCTGATCGTATTCATAAAGATCAGGCAGCATCGCATAGGTCTGCGCCACACGGTCGAAACCCTCGGGCGAAAAGAAAGGATACTTCTGGCTCTGGACGTCAAGCTGGGAGGCGATAGCTGGTCCCGTTCCAAAAGGCACTCGGTGCGAGATTCGGCCTTGGGGATAGACCACAGCGTCAGCATGGAGGGCAATCTTGCCCGTTTTGCAGAACTTCTGCATCAGGTAGAAGTCTTCTCCACCCTGCAACGGAGTGATGCCGCCTACACGGCGATAGGCCCATAGGGGAAACACCATAGCAGAGCCTAAGGCACTGAAAGCATATGGGTTATGTATCTCAAGCAGATGGATGAGATAATGGCGCATATAGCACTCATACCGCAGCATGGCTCGGTCGGTGAAGTCGATGCCCGAGAGAGGATGATAGTAGGGCACAGCCAAGGCACAAGCTTCGGGCGCTTTGTTCATAGAATCAACTACTTGCTGAAAATAATCGCAGCCGAAGGCCGTATCGGCATCAAGACTCACGATGAGTTCATTTCCAGATGGATTGTCTTCCATAATCTGGCCGAAGATCTCTTTTCTGGCCCATCCCACCCCTTGTCGCTTTGGCGTCCACCCCTTCCCTTCGGAGCTTCTATCTACGATATGCACATCCATATCGCTGATACCATGCAAGATATCGATTGTACTAGCGTTAGCCTGGCAGACGCGCTGTTGTTCTGGACTGCCTTGCCACCAGGCGTCGGGCTGGTTCACGCAAACATATAGGCTGAATTCCCTGTAGGTCTGCCGACGCAGCTGCTCAATGAGTATGGGCATGTTGTCCAGTTCATCGAGCGCCGGCACCGCAACAGAGAGGTGGGAATACATCATGCAGACACTAGCGGATTACTAATACTTCACCACCTTCTGAACATGACTTCCCATCTTGAGCAGATATATGCCATTGGGGTAATCGCCTAGGTCTATGATATTTGAATGCAATCTCTGACTTCTGCCTACCATATCGATGAGGTATGCGTCGGATAGATTGTCGGACTTGATATACAGATAACGGCGAGTTGGGTTGGGGAATACATTGATGTAGGCCTGGTCTGCCTCTGTGACACTGAGGTTGACATTGGGCACGTTGGGGGTTTCGGCTATATAGTTGATGAGCGAGTGGCACATCCAGTTCCAATAGTTGCATAAGCTGCTGGATGGTAGGGTCTTCTGGGTGGAGAGCTCCATGGTGATCTCGTGGCAGCCGTGCACCTCGTTCATGTAGTCTTGCCGACCATTGGAGATCACATACCAGTCGCCGCCTTCAATCACTCCGGCCGAATTCACGTCGCGGAAGCGCTGGCTATTGTAGGTGCGGGTAGTATCCACAAAACGCTTGCCTACAGCCTTCCACCAATCGGCATCAGGATGTGGCCGCTGGGAGGTACGATAGCTGTCCCATGGGTAATTCATCACCTCGGCGCCGCCATGCAGGTTGGCCGAAAGCACAAACCGATGCTGCGACACATAGGCTATCATAGCGGTATTCTCAATCTGCTGAGAATTGAGAGGAGCGGTGCCAAAGGGGTCGGGGTAGTTGCGGTTGAGGTCCACGTTGTTGGCATTGTAGCGAACGGCGCCAGCAACCGTATTGTTGCCGCCGCGATAGGTGCCGTCTGGGTTGGATAGCGGGTTGATGTAGATGTCGATGCTGTTTACCAGCTCGGTGAGTTCTGTCGATGTGCCGTAGCTGGAGAGCAACGTGTCTATGAGGCGAAGCATGAAATAGTATCCGGTCACCTCATCGCCGTGCATGGTTGAGGAGTAGAAGAACTCGGGATTTACGGCGTTGGCATTGGTGGGGTTGGCAATCTTCATGCACAGAATCAGTCGGCCCTGCACAGAAGTGCCGATAGTATCGAGGCGGCAAAGCGATGGGTATTGCTGAGCCCAGCCCTGCATCATGGCCACATAGGTCTCGTAGGTAGGATAGCGGTCCCAATCGGCCATCTCTTCAACGGTGGCCGCCATATTGACCGTGGCCTTCTGCATATCTGGCTGCCAAGGGAATGCATCAGCACGTAGTTTGAGGGGTTCCTGAGCCGTTGCCGAAAGGGCAATGAGGCATAACAGGGCAATATACAACTTCTTCATGATAGATTGATTTAGGTATAACAGAAAGTCCGGAACATCGGCTGCCACCAAAAAATCCGGACTTGCATTATCTCATGTTAGACTAAAGGCTTAGAACGTCACCTCTGATGGGTCGTGGATGATACCGGTCTTGCGAATGCGCTGAGGCTTAGGGCCCTTACCCGGACGGCTGATGCGCGGAGCCTTCTTCTTGAGGCGTGGAAGCACCTTCACGTCGCCAGACTCGTTAACTTCGAGTCCGTACACCTTCTCGGTGTCGAGATTGACCTTCACATGCCAGAAATGGCCGCAGCCGCCGGTAGTGAGGATAATGTCGTCGCCCAGGCGCTTAGCCAGGTTGGCGTCCCACAAGAAGTTCACCCATACGATGTGGGCGCCGCGATTGTCGGTGAAGCCCACATACTGGCGCTCATACTTGAGCATGTGCTCGTCGATGATAGGGCACTTGCCCTCCTGATTCTCATGGTTGCGGTTCACATAGGCGATGCGCTTCTTGATCAAGGCCTCTGCCTTGGCAATGTCGAGGTCGGACGGAGTGAATCGGCCATCCTGGCTCTCCACGGTGAAGTCCACCTCCCAATTCTTATGGAATACGAAGCCATGGTAGTAGCTTCCGCGAATTTCTTCAGCCTTCCATGTTTCCTCCACAGGGATGCGTTCTTGAGCATAGATAGAGGTGATTAACAACACGAAAGAGAGTACAGTCAAGAGTTTCTTCATAATGCTTACAGATAGTATTTCACGCTGCAAAAGTACTAATAAAATAGCAAACTGACAAATTTTTTTTAAAAATATGCGGGCAACTGAAAAATAATTCTTATATTTGCAAGTTGATAATCCATAGTCCAACCAGACCTCAAGATTGCGGGAATGGTTTCATTCACAACGGATTCTATCGTTAAGAAAGTAGTAATAAAACATTATAACCATGAACAAATTTGTCACTGTAAAAGAGGCCGCTGAGAAGATTCACGACGGCATGACCGTAATGGTCGGAGGTTTTCTTGGCGTAGGCAACCCTATCGCCCTGATCGACGAACTCGTTGCCAAAGGCGTAAAAGACCTTACCATCATCTGCAACGATACCGCTTATCCTGAGGTAGGTGTTGGCAAGCTCATCACCAACCACCAGGTGAAGAATCTCATCGCCACCCACATTGGCACCAACAACAACACCATCGACCAGATGAACTCTGGCGAGCTCAACGTAACCCTCCAGCCCCAGGGAACCCTGGCAGAGCAGATCCGCGCAGCAGGCGCAGGCCTCGGCGGCGTGCTCACCCAGACCGGTCTCGGCACCGTGGTTGAGAACGGCAAGCAGAAGGTTACCGTTGACGGCGTAGAGTACCTCCTTGAGAAGCCAGTACACGCCGACGTAGCCATCCTCGGCGCCAACATCTCCGATGAGGAAGGCAACCTCGTATTCAAGGGCACCAGCCAGAACTTCAACCCAATGATGGCCACCGCAGCCGACCTCGTAATCGTAGAACCACAAGAGATCGTAAAGACCGGATCTATCGCTCCTGAGAACGTTAAGACCCCAGGCATCTTCGTAGACTACATTATCAAATAATATAATACACAACACAAATATGGCAGTAACTTCAATGCTCCGCTTGCGCATGAGCGCAAAAGACGCACACTACGGCGGAAACCTCGTAGATGGCGCACACATGGTTCACCTCTTTGGCGACGTAGCCACCGAACTCCTTATCAAACAAGACGGCGACGAAGGCCTCTTCTGCGCTTATGATATGGTAGAATTCAAGGCTCCAGTTTACGCTGGCGACTATATCGAGGCATACGGCGAAATCACCGCAGTCGGCAACACCAGCCGCAAGATGAAATTCGAAGCCTACAAGGTAATCCGCACCCTCCCAGAAATCAGCGCCAGTGCTGCTGAGGTTCTCGAGGAGCGCG
>JAKSMS010000033.1 GCA_024400415.1 Bacteroidales bacterium
GGCCAGACATTCACCGCACAATACACCATGCACTTCGACTTTGACCGCAAGTAGGTTATAGAGCGTGCCTAACCCGATAAACATCTTACGCAATGAAGAATAGAAAAACATTTTTGGGCCAGTTGCTGGCCATGGCGGCCGCGATGCTGCTCTCGGCGTGCGACCCCGTCTGCACCGAAGAACTTGTGGTAAAGAACATGAGCGGGCACGATGTGGTGGTGACCCGCTACCATACTGTGCACCCCGGACTCTGGAACGATTGGCAGCCCATAGAGGACAGCGTTCGCACCGATGTGGCAACCATCAAGGATGGCGACGAGACCAAGAGCATCGAGGGCCGTCTTGGGGTGACAGGCAGACAAAGAATCGAATACGCCATGGAACGCCTATACTGGCAAGACAGCGTGCGGTTTGAGTTCGACGACGGCACCACGCGGGTGTTCCGCCCCGACTGCGACACGGTGTGGGGACCCTACGCCTTCGGCTCCGACAGCTACACCTATGAGGATAAGCCCGCCAGGGGATTGACCTTCCGCGGCGATATACTGTGGGCACGCCTGACCTACACCCTCACCCAAGAGGACTACGACCGAGCCAAAGAGATTGTGCCCTCCGTAAATCGAAGGCGATAATATACGAAAATGCTCGTTTCAAGGAAAATGATTGACAAACAAGTAAAGGCAACTTCTAAAAATTCGACGTATGAATGAGATATTGGATAACGTATCCTTTTTCACGCTTTTAGCTTCGCTGACTTTGCCAAACCTCAGCAATATTCAAGCAAGCTTGATATTGCGTTCGGTTACTGCAAAGTTCGATTCTGAACGGCATCTTTCATATTTTCATTCGGTTACAATGCACCGCATTGTGCCCTCACTCAAAGATGAAATCTGCTGACTTCGTCTACGTTGCTTGGCCTCGGGATAGCAAATGAATTTGCTCTCCTCTCGTCTTTGCAACTTCCGCCCATAATCAAAAATCGTTTGAAAACCAATTTTTAGAAGTTACCTAAAGGGGAGTAGAATAAGTCTATGAAGAAGGTTGTTTATATAGTGCTTTTGTCGGCAGTGGTTATGATGACGGGGTGCGGCACTTATTATAACCCGCAGTCGGTGCGGATGCCGCTGGTGAGCCAGAAGGGGGAACTGGTGGTGGATGCGAATGTGCCTCTATCGGCTTGGAGTGCGGTGATTTCCTCTGAGGCGATCCATAAACATGATTTTTCCATAAGGAGTTGTTTCTACAACGCTTCTGCCACCTATGCCTTTGCCGACCACTGGGCTGCCCAGTTGTCGTCGAGGTATTTCTTCGACTTTCGCCACGAGGCCATGGTGGGCTGGTATGCGCCCCTTGGCGAGCAAGCCACCGTGGAGGTGTATGGCGGATACGGCTACGCCAAATGTAAGGATGATTCGGGACATAACGGGGGTGATCCAACTATATGGGGTCAGGAAGGCGCTGCACATACGTTCTTTGCACAGGGCGATATAGGATTCCCCTCCTACAAGCCCAAATGGTGCAAGCGATGCGCCTTTACCGCGGGTGTGGGTCTGCGGATAGGCGGAGTGTATTGCGACTGGGTCACACGGAACTTTGACCATGTCTACGATAGTGAGGCGGGTGTGTATGTTTGGTCGCAGGCCGGCTCATCTGACGGGTGGTCGCTGCGGTACGAGATACAGCGGATGCTGAAGCTGGGCTTTGGCGGGGAGAGGCTGAAGTTGGAGGCGGCCGTAGGATGGTCGGACCTGGGTGGATGGGAAGGCCCAAGATATGAGCCTTGGACGGCCAGCCTCACCCTGAGCTACCGCGTACCACTGCTGCGAAAGAAGGATTGATGTGACTTGTGATCTCATAAACTTTTATCATTTGAATGTTCGGTTTCAAAAAAATGTGTATCTTTGCAATCAATAGTTCAATAGGAATGTTGAACCAAATAAAACATAATGTTATGAAAAAGAACGTTTTATTCTGTCTTGTTGCTTTATTGTTCTGTGCTTGTGAGAAACCAGAACCCAGTCCGGATCCAATTGTTGATGTTGAGGATTCGACAGATTATCGAGAGCAGTGGGAGGGCCGCTACTGGACTGAAGGCATGTCGCAGCATAGAATCTGGATCCTGGTGGACAGCACCTCGAGCACCAAGATGACCTACCGTAATTCCATGAATATGGTAACCTCAGTGCCTGTGGAGGTCACGCGAGATGGGCAGTTCTCGTACCATCAGGATTCGTTATACTACATCGATGGATACTTCTTTGGCACGGACAGCATGTACGTCTGCCAGAAGATCCGTCAGTATAGCCCATCGGGATCGGGCATGGTGGAGAACAAATATCGCTGCCAGAAGATGAATCCAAACATTCCAGAACCAACTATTTAGTATCATGAAGTATCGTCAGTTCGTTTTAAGATTTCGCAGACTGTTGCTCGCTGCCCTGGCTGGGCTGCTGGGCATAAGTGCATCGAGTTGTGCCAAATACGGCAGTCCGTATGCCGAATACGGCTGTCCGGAGGCCGACTTCGACATCAGCGGCCATGTGACCGACCGGGAGGGCAACCCCATTGAGGGCATAGAGGTGAAGCACATTTACCGTTCCGACACTACCGATGCCGACGGCTACTACCACATACCGAAACACGGGGAATTCCCGTATGCCGAGGTGCCTATTGACTTCCGCGACGCGGATGGCGACGAGCATGGCGCCTATCGCGACACCACGGTGACCGTGAAGGTGAACTACAGCGAATACCGCGGCGGCAGTGGCTGGTATGAGGGCACGCTGACCAAGGAGGTGGACGTGACACTCGAAGAAAAAGCCGACAAACGATGAAAAAGGCTGTAAGAAGATTCCTGCAGGGCTGCTCGCTCACGGCAGCAATGTTCGTGTTCCAGGCGTGCTATGGCACCGAATTCGATTGGGGCGAACCTCTCCGTCTTACATTTCAGGTAGTAGACGAGAGCAACAATACCATTGATGGAGTCAACCTCCAGTCCCGATGGGAGCACAGAAACTCCGATGGAGAATTGACCTCCTGTGGCAAATGGACGCTTTTGGACGTCAGCGAGGACAATGGTGTACTTCATGCCTATATTTACGAAAGAGAACTTCCTTATACAAGGTTCCAGTTCGCCGACGAGCAAGGACGTTTTGAACACTTGGACACCACTTTCACGAGTATATCCGAGACGGATACTGTCAACATCATGTTAAAGGTAAAGAGAATCGCCGATGAATAGACTGGAATCGTGGCTGCACCGCCGTTTCCGCCAGCTGGAGACCGACGTGCACGAGCTGAACTACCTCTTTTGGGAGTGCACCACGAGGTGCAACCTCCACTGCCGCCATTGCGGCAGCGACTGCGCCCTGGACAGCGGCGACAAGGACATGCCGATGGAGGATTTTCTGCGCGCCTTCGACACCATACCCAAGGAGGAGCTGCAGCATAGGTTCACCGTGGTGCTCACCGGCGGCGAACCGCTGATGAGAAAGGACATCTGCCAGATCGGCATGGAACTGCGCAAGCGCCGGGTGGGCTGGGGCATGGTGAGCAACGGCCAGCTCTACACCCAAGAGATGCACCAGCGGCTGATGGCCGCCGGCATGGGCGCCCTCACCATAAGCCTGGACGGCCTGGGCGAGGACCACGACTGGATGCGCGGCCGCAAGGATGCCTATGCCCGCACCATAGAGGCCATCGGCATTGCCGCCAAGGAGCGGAGGCTTAACTTCGACGTGGTGACCTGCGTGAACCAGCGCAACCTGCCCCACCTGCAGGAGATTCACGACCTGCTGGCCAGCCTGGGCGTGCCGCAGTGGAGGATCTTTACCATCATTCCCATTGGCCGCGCCAAGGACTACCCCGAGCTGCACCTGACCGACAGCCAGTATGTGGAACTGATGGAATTCATCAAGCGCAAGCGCGAGGTGAAGGAGTCGGACATGAACGTGACCTACAGCTGCGAGGGCTACTTGGGCCTATATGAGCGCAAGGTGCGGCAGAACCCCTATTTCTGCCATGCGGGCATCAATATCGCCTCGGTGCTGATAGACGGCACGATAAGCGCCTGCCCCAATATCGACCGCCAGGCCTTCGGGCAGGGCAACATCTACAGGGACAACTTCTACGAGGTGTGGCAGACACGCTTCGAGCCCTTCCGCAACCGCGAGTGGGCCCGCAGGGGGAAGTGCAAGGACTGCAAGGTGTTTAAGAACTGTCTGGGCAACGGCATGCACAACTGGCACGACGACTGCCAGGAGGTGATCAACTGCCACTATGAGAAGATTCAGAACGCCTCGAAGTGAGGGGCTCTTTGCCGAAGTTGACCCCCAGATTGGACGGAGAATATCCCCAGATAGGCAGCAGTTAGGAATCGGCATTTTGGACTTCTGTGGATTCGCGTAGCCTTGCGCCTGTGCGATGTTCTTGCCTACGAACCACAACTCGCTATTTCCCAGCCTGATAATTGGCGAGATGTATGTTGGCGCTACTTTTTTTTTGCTGTGGGATTTCGCGGTTTGGATATTTTTTTATATATTTGCAAAATAATAAAAAGACCCGAATCCCTATGACTGAAACCACAATTGGCACAACTTCAACTATTAAGCACCTATTCGTGATGAATCCGGGCGCGGGACGTGTGGATGGAAGCCGGACTCTGATTGAGAAATTGCGTCCGTTTGACGGCCGTTTGGATTATGAGATATACCTTACCAAGGGCCAGGACGACGCTACCCGATATGTGAAGGAGAAATGCCGGGAATATGAGGGTTCGGACTGCAAGCTGAGATTCTATGCCTGCGGCGGCGACGGCACCATCTGCGAGGTGGTGAGCGGCCTGATGGGCAGCAGCAACAAGAACACCCAGATGAGCTGTTATGCCTGCGGCAGCGGCAACGACTTCATCAAGTATTATGCCGCTCAGGAGGACTTCCTAAACATCGAGAAGCTGATCAACGGCAGTCCCCATGTGGTGGACGTGATGGAGGTGAGGACGATGGGCGAGAAACCCGTTGTCCGCCATTCGATCAATGCTGTGGACGTGGGCTTCGACTCAGTGGTGTGCAAGACGATGATCGACGTGAAGCGCAAGCCGCTTATCGGCGGCAAGAATGCCTATACGACGGGCATCGTGGCTGCCGTCTTCAAGGGCATGAACAACTGCTGCACCTTGACGGTGGATGGCAAGGAACTCCACTCGGGCAAGATGTTGCTGAGCACCTTTGCTAACGGCCGCTATATCGGGGGCGGGTACCTCTGTGCCCCTCGGTCGAAGAACGACGACGGCCTGATGGAGGTGTGCATGCTCAAGACGATGTCGCTGCTGAGGCTGATAAGGGTGATAGGGGTATATAGGCGCGGCGAGCATTTCGAGAAGCGGAGCCTGGCCCGATACATCAAGTATGCCCAGGCAAGGGAGGTGGAAATCAGGACGCCCAAGGAGGTGCACCTGGTGATAGACGGCGAGCTGATCAGCGGCAGCCATTTTGTGCTGAAGCAGATGCCTGGAGCCATCACCTTTGTGGCGCCGAGATAGGGTCTGCCGCATGAATTGATTTTGATAACTAAAAAACTACATATACAATGGAACAAGAATTGCAGATATACAATACGCTGAATAGAACCAAGAGCCTCTTCAAGCCTATCACCGAGGGCAGAGTGGGCATGTATGTATGCGGACCTACCGTGTATGGCGACGGCCATCTGGGCCATGCGCGTCCGGCTATCACCTTCGACGTGCTGTACCGCTACCTGCTGCACCTGGGCTACAAGGTGCGCTATGTGCGCAACATCACTGATGTGGGACACCTGGAGCATGATGCCGACGAGGGCGAGGATAAGATAGCCAAGAAGGCCCGCCTGGAGCAGCTGGAGCCTATGGAGGTGGCCCAGTACTACACCAACCGCTACCATGCCGCTATGGACAAGCTGAACGTGCTGCGTCCGAGCATCGAACCCCACGCCAGCGGCCATATCATGGAGCAGATAGAGCTGGTGCAGAAGATTCTCGACGCAGGCTTTGCCTATGAGAGCAATGGGTCGGTGTACTTCGACGTAAGGAAGTATCATGAGCACTTCAAGAGCTACGGACAGCTGAGCGGCCGCGTGATAGACGAGATGCTCTCCACCACCCGCGAGCTGGACGGCCAAAGCGAGAAGCGCGAGACGGCCGACTTCGCCCTTTGGAAGAAGGCTGCGCCAGAGCATATCATGCGCTGGAATTCTCCCTGGAGCGTGGGATTCCCGGGCTGGCATACCGAATGCACGGCAATGGGTACCAAATATCTGGGCGAGACTTTCGATATCCATGGCGGCGGCATGGACCTGATGTTCCCTCACCACGAGAGCGAGATAGCGCAGCAGACGGCAGTATGCGGCCACGGTCCTTGCCGCTACTGGATGCACAATAATATGATCACCATCAACGGCCAGAAGATGGGCAAGTCGCTGGGCAACTTCATCACCCTCGACGAGTTCTTCAATGGCACCCACGACAAGCTGGATCAGGCCTACAGCCCAATGACCATCAGATTCTTCATCCTGCAGGCTCACTATCGCAGCACCGTAGACTTCAGCAATGAGGCGTTGCAGGCTGCTGAGAAGGGTTTTGCCAAACTGATGGAAGCCTACAAGACCTTGAAGGGCCTGCAGCCTAGCAAGAGCTCGAGCGTGGATGTGAAGGAGTATCGCCAGAAGTGCTATGACGCTATCAATGACGACCTGAATACCCCGATCGTGATCAGCCACCTCTTCGACATGGCCCGCGTGATCAATACTGTAAACGACCGCAAGGCCACCCTCACCCAGGCCGACATCGACGAGATGAAGAACGTGATGGAGACGTTCCTCTTCGAGATACTCGGTATGAAGGATGAGGCTGCTGGCAACAACACCAAGCTGGTGGACGGCCTGATGCAGATGATCCTGGATATGCGCGCTACGGCTAAGGCCAACAAGGACTGGGCTACTAGCGACCAGATTCGCGACAGCTTGAAGGAGTTGGGCGTGACCGTGAAGGACGGCAAGGACGGCGCTACTTGGAGCTATTGATAAGCGACGCCGCCTGCATAGCGGCATAACCAACCTTTTAGAACTAAAGATGAGTATACGAATTCGCAGATACCTATATTGGGCATGCCTGGCTCTGATGCTGGCAGCATGCCCGTCGTCGATGGCTGTTGGGCTATGGTTCAAAGCCCCTGCTGCCGACAGCAATAAGAAAATGGTGACCCCTGACCAGATTTTGGCAGAGGCGCGTAAGCATCTGGGCAAGCCCTATAGGTGGGGCGGGAAGGGTCCTAATGCCTTCGACTGCGCCGGATTTGTGAGATTCGTATATGGCAAGTTTGGATATGAGCTGGCTCCTAGTGCCACTCCTCAATACCGTCAAGGGCAGCCCCTGACAGAGATGGAGCTGCAGCCGGGCGACTTGGTGTTCTATGGCGGAAGAGGATCGTCTAGGTCAATCGGCCATGTGGGCATTGTGACCGAGGTGAACGACGACGGCAGCTTCTATTTTATCCATGCAGCCCGTACGGGTGTGAGGATATCGCATTCTTCGGAACGCTATTACGACATGCGGTATATCTGTGCCTGCAGAGTGCTGAATGCTCAGTTTGAAGGTACGGGCAAGGAGTATGACCCGGCAGAACTGGAACAGTATTTCGAGGAGAATGAGAAGGTGTTTGCCTTTATGCGTGGCACCGATATTACCAATATGCTGGATGTGAAGCTGGTGGAACTCGAACCAGAACCAGATCCGGATACGTTGGAATTGGCCTTTGTGGGAGGCATCATGACTCGCAAGTGCAGCCTGTTTGGGAACCTTGCCTGCTGCGAACTGCCTCATGATCCGGAGCGTATCATCCCTCAGGCCGACGTGGCAGTAGGAGTGCTAAACGGTCCGTTAAGCAATAGCGGCAAGGCCTTGGCCAAGAGGTTTGCCGCCAAGCGTCAGTATCAGATGGCGGGCAGCACGGCCATAGGGCTGATGTATGCGGGTTTCGATATCCTGTCGACGGCCAGCCAGCATGCTGCAGATTTAGGCCTTGACGGCATGGTGGAGACCTATTCGATATTAGACTCTGTCGGTATCAAGTGCATGGGTTCGGAGACTGTTGGCAGCAAGACCGTGGTGGAAAAGAACGGATATTGGTATGGGTTCTGCTCGTTTGGCCATAATGGAGACAGCCCCGACTATATGGATATCAAGGCCGTTCGGGAACTGATTAATTCGATGAGGGATACTGTGGATGTGCTAGTGGCGACCTTTGTCCCTGTGGCAGAATCATCGATAGGGGATAGTAGTCTGTATGAATCTACGATGCAGCGTTTCGCCAGAACGGCGATAGATTGCGGTGCCGACATTGTTGTGGGGTGCAGCGAGAGCGGGAAATTAAAATCGGAACTCTACAACGGCCACTTGATAGTGTATGGATTGGGCCAGTATTGTGGTGAAAAGGTTGCGGAGGCACCTGTACTGAAGGTTAGGATGCTGACTGATGGCACCTTTATCGATGCGTCCAGGTATGGTTTGTCTCTTTCGGATTCGGCTGAATTATCGGGACAACTGCTGACCCCTACTAGTATAGGTAGTAGTCAGGAACCAGGCCGCTAAGTGGGCTGTGGTGGCTGTGGAATCCGTCATGGAAGAACGGGTCGCCTATCCCGTAGTAGTAGATCCATGGGTCGACAAGAGTGCCTGCATTGTCGTGGACATAGTCAAAGAAAAAGCTAAGCGAACTATTGTTCTTGAATCGGTAGTTCATAGCAGCTGAAAAGCCATAAGCGTCAAGGTTGACAGGCCAAGAGGTATTGTTCCACAAGGGGTCTATCTGTCCGCCAATGTAATAGGCGCATGCAGCAAGTGTGAGCTTCTCGTTTGGACGATAGATGGCTCCGAGGGTGGCTCCACCGGCTCGGGTGCTATTTTTGCGAGGCGCATAGGATGGGGTGGAGGGCGAGAATCTGATGGTGCTTGCGTTGATGTCGTTGCTGACGGCGAAGCCTCCGAAAGCGGTCACCTTAGGTGTCAATCTATACTGAAAGGATGGTGCAATAGTGGTGTAGGCATGAGTTGAGCCCCAGCCGCTATATGCGCCGGTTCCCAAAGAAAGATGGTATTGGAAATGGTTGCTGTCTGTGGCATGGGTCTTGTCGGAAAGCGGCTTTTGTGCTAATGATGTTAGGCTAAAAAGGCACAAAGCGCCAAGGAGCAATATGTTGGTTAGTCTTGATTTCATGTCCAAAATAACGTGAATTATCAAAAATGATTGCATATTAGAGAAAAAATTGTTATCTTTGCATCGGAATTTGAAATATAATAATATTGATATATGAATCTAAAAAGCGTAATTGCAGCGACGTTGATGATGGTTGGAACCACCGCGATGGCCTGCACTAATTTCCTCTGCACCAAGGGTGCCTCAAAAGATGGTTCAACCATGATAACTTATGCTGCCGACAGCCATACACGCTATGGGCAGCTGCGTTTCCATCCTGCTACGGACCACCAGCCAGGCGAGATGTTGAAAGTGTATGATTACGGTTCAATGAAATATCGTCTCTCCATCCCCCAGCCGGCACACACCTATCAGGTGGTTGGCTTTATTAATGAGTTCCAGCTGGCTATTGGCGAGACTACCTTTGGCGGCCGCAAAGAGTTGGAGCAGGGCAACGCTAATGGCATTGATTACGGCAGCTTGATCTATATCACCCTGCAGCGTGCCAAGAATTGCCGTGAAGCTATTAAGGTGATGGATGAACTTACCAAGACTTATGGCTACGCTAGCGGTGGTGAGAGTTTTTCGATTGCTGATCCCAACGAAGTTTGGATAATGGAGATAATTGACAAGGGCGACGAACAGGGCGCAGTGTGGGTGGCCAGGAGGGTGCCAGAAGGGTATGTGTGCGGTCATGCTAACCAGAGTAGAATCACTACTTTCCCGTTGGAACAAAAGAAGGGTTTCGCCAGCATCAGCAGCAAGAATATGAAGAATATCTTCAAGCCTGAAGTGGAGTGCGTATATTCCGATGATGTGATCAGTTTTGCGAGAAAGCGTGGCTGGTATTCAGGCAAGGACGAGGATTTCAGTTTCTGTGATATCTATAATCCGCTTACTTTTTCGGGGTTGAGAGCTTGCGAGGCACGCGTTTATGCCATGTTCAATCGCGTAAATTCTCAGATGAAGCAGTATGAGGATTTCGCAATGGGCCATAACAAGGAAAACCGCATGCCCTTGTGGATAAAGCCTGATACTAAATTGGGCGTTCATGATATTATGAAATTGATGCGTGACCATTATGAAGGTACCCCGATGGATATGACCCAGGACGTAGGTGCTGGCCCATTCCATTGTCCTTATCGTTGGCGTCCGATGGGCTTTGAGGTAGATGGCAAGAAGTATATTCACGAGCGAGCCATCTCTACCCAGCAGACTGGATTCTCATTCGTTGCCCAATGCCGTAGCTGGCTGCCAAATAAGGTGGGTGGTATTCTTTGGTTTGGAGTAGACGATACCTATTCCACCGTATATTGTCCTATGTTTTGCGGGATCAACCAGATTCCAATCTGTTTTGAAGAGGGCAATGGAAGCATGAGCGAATATTCCGAAACGGCAGCCTTTTGGCTGTTTAACCGCGTGACAAACTTCGCCTACCTTCGCTATGATGCCATGATTCAGGATGTGCAGAAGGTCCAGTATGAGCTGGAGACCTCTTTTATAGCAGAGGCTGAGCAGATAAGTGAGCGCCTTGCAAGCATGGATAGCGAACCGCGAATGATGGCAATGCTGAATCGCTTCAGTAATCTAAAAGCAGAAGAGATGATGAAGAGATGGAAGGAGCTAGACAATTTCCTATTGGTGAAATATATTGACGGTAATATCAAGAAGGTGGAAAATGGCAAGATCAAGACTACTGAAACAGGAGTGGTTGCGTCACCGGATCAACCAGCCTATCCGGCCTGGTTCTATAAGGCAATAGTAGACGATCATGGCGAGGTGCTCCGTGTAGTGGAATAAATAAGAAAAGGATACCCGATCGGGTATCCTTCCTTATGGGTCAAAAAAAAGTCTCGACTTAGTCGGGACTCTTTTTTTCAGTTTAGTTCTGCAATTACTGAGCAGCAACTTCGCTGGTCTCTTCAGCCATAGCCTCAACAGCAGTGGTGTCAGCAGTCTCTTCTGCAACCTCTTCAACCTGCTCAGCAGCTACGGTATCCTCTACAGGTGCCTCTTCTGCGTTGTTGTTGCAAGCTGCGAAACTGAACATACCGGCGATTGCCAGTGCAAACATAACTTTCTTCATCTCTTGATAAATTTAAAAATTGTTTCTATTAACTTGATTTTTACGGCTGCAAAAGTACTACAATTTCCAAATATGGGGTAAAAAAATAATTTAAAAAATTCCTAAAATTTACATAAATAGTTGATTTATAGAATTTATTTTTTTGTACTTATGGCTATTTTTTGTCGTATTTTTCTATGCAAAATGAGTTTCCGACTCTTTGTTTTTAACAATTTTGGCCTTTTGCTGCTTACTGAAGAAATGTCAATTTGAATAGATTTATTGCATTCTCGGTAGTCAGTTGTCCGATGTATTCAGGGCTCTTTTCTAGAATGTTTGCTATGAACTCTGCCACATGGACAATAAACCCGCTCTCGTTGCGCTGTCCTCTGTGTGGTACAGGTGCAAGATATGGTGAATCGGTTTCGAGAAGTATTCTTTCTAATGGAATGCATTTTACTATCTCGGGAAGTGTTGACTTCTTGTAGGTGACTGTGCCCCCAATACCAAGCATCCATCCCATTTCTATGGCCTGTCCGGCCTGCTGTTTGTCTCCGCTGTAGCAGTGTAGCACTCCTGTGTAGGTGCTTCGGTTTATGTCTTTGAGCACCTCAAATAGCTCTTCATAAGCGTTTCTCACATGAAGGGCTAATGGCAAGTCGTACTTCTCTGCCAGCCTTATCTGTTTCTTTAGGGCATCTATCTGTTGGTCTTTGTAGGTGGAGTCCCAGTAAAGATCGAGTCCTATTTCGCCAATGCCTACATATTTTTGTGGGTTTGATTCCACGAGTCCTATCACCGTATGTAAGGCTTGTTCGTAGTTATCGTTCACAGATGTCGGATGAAGCCCCATCATCTGGCTGAAGAGACGTCGATTTGACGCGGCCAACGCTTCTTGCCTCTGGTAGGTCTCCTCGTCGATGGCGGGCAGCAGCATGTGTATCACTCCGCTTTTCTGGGCGTTGTCAATGCATTCCTGGCGGTCTTGGTCGAATTCTTCACAGTATATGTGGGTATGTGTGTCAATGAGTTGCATGGTCTATCAGTTTGGTCATCAAGTCGTATAGGCTTAGCAGGTCAGGATTGTCGGCTATCATTCTGCGATGAGCATTAATGGTCTTTTGGTCACGTCTCACAGCCGGGCCGGTCTGTAGCTTCCAGAGGTTGCCTTGATATATTTTCTGAGTGGTCATCTCGATGAGCGGGTGCAGAATCTCAAAAGGAATCTCCTCTTTGTTTAATGTCTCTTGTGCGATAGCGTTGAGTGCATTGCCGAAATTATTGACCATTACTGATGCAAGATGCAGTACCCGGCGCTGGTCGCTGTTTAGGGAATAGGTCTTGTCGCTAACGCTTGATGCCAGTCCTTCAAGTTTCTTAAAAGTGATCGGGTCGCTGGCTTCTATGCAGAACGGCAAGTGTGAATAGTCCATCTCAACATTTTTCACAAACGTTTGCGGAGCATATATCACTCCATGGTGTCTGCTTATTCCTTTTAATATTTGCATTGGCACGGAACCTGAGGTGTGTACCACTATCTTGCGTTCCGTTTTGAGGTCAAGTGCCAGGTCGTAAAGAGAATCGTCGGAAACGGCTAGCACAAACATGTCTGCCGTAAGGTCAAGTTGGCCAAGTGTATCGATAGGGGAGGCGCTCACCTTTGCGGCTAATGTTTTAGCATGGTCATATTCTCTCGACATAATCTGGCGGATAGTATGCCCTGCCTGCTGAAAAGCCTGAGCCAGATGGGTGGCCACGTTGCCTGAACCTATAAAGGAGATGATCATGTTTTTTTAGGTTTCGAATAGATAAAAAAAGCAGACGTACGGTCTGCTTTAAAGGTCTAGATGAAAAGGTCTGCTAGTACTCATCCTCTTGGAAGAAGAAATCTTCTTTAGTAGGATAGTCTGGCCAGATATCTTCAATGCTGTCATAGGGATCACCTTCGTCTTCAATCTCCATCAGGTTCTCTATGACCTCCATGGGCGCTCCTGTACGTTGGGCATAGTCAATCAGTTCATCTTTGGTTGCAGGCCAAGGAGCGTCTTCAAGTTTTGATGCCAATTCAAGTGTCCAATACATATTACTATCAGTTAATTTTTTTGCAAAATTACAATTTTTTCTCGAATAAGGGCGTCTCTTAAGATTTTTTTAGATTTATGCGTGCCAAAAATTTTCCTCCTTGGATTCCAGCACAACCATAAGTCGCGATAAAACAAATAGATAGTCTGACAATCTATTGATGTACTTTTTTAAATGCACAGCGACATCACATTGTTTTGTCAGTTCCACAATACGCCGTTCTGCGCGTCTGCACACGCATCGGGCCACATGGCATTGCGCACCTGCCAAGGTCCCTCCGGCTATCACGAACGCATTGTTCTTAGGCAGCAGTTCCTGCATCTGGTCTATCCATTGTTCCAGCTTTTCGGGAGCGTCCTCTTTTAGTTGCGGCAGTTTCTGATACAGGTCTGCATCTTCCGTGGCCAATAGCGTCTGGATGACGAAGAGGTCGTTCTGAATCTCCTTTACCTGCTGGTAGTATTTCTCTTGGCTTTCGTGGATGAGTTCGCCAATCACTCCTAGGTGTGAATTCAGTTCGTCCACAGTGCCGTAGGCCTCTACCCGGATGTCGCATTTGTCTACTCGGGTGCCTCCCACGAGCGAAGTCGTGCCGCCGTCGCCTGTCTTGGTGTAGATCATACTCTTTCTACGGATTTGATTTCGGGAATGGCCTTCTTAAGTGCGCTTTCAATGCCCTGCTTTAGGGTAAGCATGGCGTGTGGGCACGAGCCGCAATGGCCCTGCAGGTGCACCATCACTACTCCTTCATTGGTCATGTCGACGTATTCTACGTCTCCTCCGTCCTGCTGCAGGTATGGGCGTATCTGCTCCAGTCCGTTTTGTACCTTTCTTACGACGATTTCTTTTTCTTCTGGTGTCATAGTCTATTTCTGTAGTTTGCAGATTTCACGAATGGTATTCTGAGCCAGCTGTTCGAAGGCTTTTCCTTCGATGGTGTTTTCTGCTTCGAGCAGTGATACCGGATGGCCGTTATCTCCGCTTTCGGCAATGGCCTGCACTAGGGGTATCTCGCCAAGCAGCGGGATATTCATTTCTTCGGCCAGTTTGCGGCAGCCGTTCTTTCCGAAGATGTAGTACTTGTTGTCTGGCAGTTCGGCAGGGGTAAAGTACGACATATTTTCTACGAATCCCAGCACCGGGATATTGATCTTGTCGTTCTGGAACAGCTCCACGCCGCGCACCACGTCGGCCAATGCCACCTGCTGTGGCGTGCTCACGATGATGGCGCAGCTGTGTGGCAGCAGCTGTGAGATGGTGAGCTGTATGTCGCCAGTTCCCGGAGGCATGTCCACCACCAGGTAGTCTATCTCGTCCCAAAGGGTCTCGGTCAGCATCTGCTTCAGTGCGTTGCTTACCATCGATCCGCGCCATGCCAGAGCCTTTTTGGGGTCTACCAGGAATCCGATGGACATCAGCTTGATGCCATAGCGCTCCGTCGGAATCATCCACGACTTGCCGTCGCGCTCGGTGCCATAGATTTCGGCATCCTTCATGTCGAACATGATAGGCACTGATGGACCATAGATGTCGGCATCCACCAGACCTACTGACGCGCCAGTCTTGGAAAGTGCCACGGCCAGGTTGGCAGCAACGGTGGATTTGCCTACGCCGCCTTTGCCCGAAGCCACCAAGATCACGTTCTTCACTCCTGGGAACATCTCCTCCTGGGTAGGCTGCTTCATCTGGCGTGCGGTGAGGTTTACTTCCACTTCGGCCTCATGGTCTACATATTCGTGAATGGCCTCGATGCACTGGTCCTTCATCATCTTCTTCATGGGGCAGGCAATGGTGGTCAGCACCAGGTCGAAGCTTACCTTCTTGCCATCGATCTTGATGTTCTCTATCATGCCCAGTTCCACAAGGCTCTTGCCCAAGTCGGGGTCGTTCACGTGGCTCAAGGCCATTTTTATTTGGGTTTCGGTAATACTCATATTGTTGGTTCTAATTCGTTGCTATAATACAGTTTGCGGCTATTCGCCGAAGATTTCTTTCAGTTTGTTGGCCAGTTCGCCACCTCTCAGGTTACGGGCTATCACGTTGCCCTCTCTATCGATCAGCACAGTGGCCGGTATCGAAGTGATGCCATAAGTGGCTCCGCCGCTCGAGGTCCAGCCATTCAGGTCGCTCACATGGTTTTCCCATTCTAGTCCGTCGGTCTGGATGGCCTTCAGCCATGCGTTGCGGTCGTTGTCCATCGACACGCTGTAGATCTCAAAGCCCTTGTCGTGGTACTTCTTGTACATCCTCACCACGTTGGGATTCTCGCCACGACAAGGCCTGCACCAGCTGGCCCAGAAGTCTATCATCACCACCTTGCCCCTCAGGTCGCTCAGTCGGCGGAGGTTCCCGTTCGGGTCGCGCATCTCTATCTCAGGCGCCGGTCTGCCTGGCAGGATAGTGGTGCTGACGCGGTGGTTGATATACTGCACGGCGGGGTCGGCAGGGTAGAGGCCTATCAGGCGGTCGCGAATCTTTTCATATAAGGCGTATCTGCTCTCAAACTGCTCGTCGAAGTAGGTCACCAGGAAGGCCGCCATCAGGCAGTCGGCGTTGTCCGATAGCAGCTGGGCTATCTTGTTGGGAGCGTCAGCCTCGCCGGTCATATTGTAGAACTGCTTGTACAGCTCCATGTTCTTCGACCCCTTTACGTCGGTCACCTTGATGCTGCCGTTAGCCTGCACATACTCTGCGCTGAAGGTCACCGTCTCGTCGGGCATCAGCATCACATGCATGTAGGGGCACCTCTCGCGGGTGAAGGTGATGATGTATATCGAGGGCTGGGCCATCTCCAGCGTGGCCTTGTATTTGCCCTTCGGTCCAATCTCAATGGTGTCGAGGGGCACCAGCTTGTTGTTCACCACTTGGTTTACCACCATCTTGGTCGTTTCGCCAAAACCGATCATCTCGCCTTTGAGCGTGCTCTTCTGGGCAAACACCGAGATAACGGCGGCCAATGCCAGGGTCAGGGTCAGAATCTTCTTCATATTAGCTATGATATTAGTATTTTAGTGCTTTCTGCAGCTCGTCGTCTTCCACGATTATCAGCTTGTAGTACAAGTCGTCGCCAAAGAGCGACTGGCCGATATAGGCTTTGATCATCGACTTCATCAGGCGGCTGTAGGCCTTCAGCGATTTCTCGTTGCGACCGATGCCCTTCTTTTCGCCGCGTGCCACCATTTCGGCTATCATCCTGTCGGTCACCACAAACTGCTTCTCAAACGCAGCTGCCGTCTTGTACTGCCGCATCAGCTGTTTCACGTTGCGGCTCACATATTCGAAGGCGTAGTCGAACATCACGGCCTCTCTCGACAGCTGGTTGTAGTACAGTATGTCGTTATATTTCTTCAGCGGAATCACCTTGTCGGGCACAATGCCTCCGCCGCCATATACCACGCGTCCGTTCTTAGTGTAGTACTTCGTGGTGTCGGCCAGCTGTGCGTCGATGCTGTCGTGCATCGATTCCTCCAGTGCCTGCTGGTAGTTGCTGATAAAGTATTCCTCATATCCGTCCTTATAGGGCTTCTGGATGCATCGGCCCGAAGGAGTGTAGTAGCGGGCAGTGGTGAGCCACAGCGCTGAGCCGTCGGCCAGGTCGAACTGTCCTTGCACCAGTCCCTTGCCGAACGAGCGTCGGCCCATGATTACGCCGCGGTCGTTGTCCTGGATGGCGCCGGCCAGCACCTCGCTAGCCGAGGCCGAAGTCTCGTCTATCAGCACTATCAGGTCGCCCTCGGTATAGATGCCGTTGCTGGTAGACTTCACCTCAGTCTTGCGCTGGTGGTAGCCCTGGGTATATACGATCATGTTGCCCTGGGGCAGCAGCTCGTCGGCAATGCGCAGCGATGCCTCCAGCAGGCCGCCGCCGTTGCCTCTCAAGTCAATGATCAGCCGCTTCATGCCCTTCTTCTTCAGCTTGGCCACCCCCTCGCAGAACTCCTTGTGCGTCTGCTCGGCAAATCCCGATATGCGTATATATCCGTTGCGGCTGTCCAGCATTTCGGCGTAGTTCACAGTGTGGGTCTTCACCACGTCGCGCTTTATCTTGTAGTGGCGAATGCCCTCCTCGCCCCGGCGCATGATGCCCAGGTCCACCGTAGAGTGCCTGCGGCCGCGTATGTGCTTCACCACCTCGTCGGCCGCCGTCTTGCGCTCCACCACCGGCAGAGTGTCCACCCAGATAATCCTGTCGCCAGGCATCAGGCCCGCCTCTCTGGCAGGGCCGTCTTCCAGTATCTGCCCCACGCAGCTGGTGTCGCCGCATCTGCGCAGCACCACGCCTATGCCGTCAAAGTGGCCCTGCAGCTGCTCCGACTCCTTGGCCATCATCTCGGCCGAGAGATATCTGCTGTGGGGGTCCAAGGTGTTGAGCATAGCGTTCAGCATCTCGTCGGTGAGCGAGTCGCTAGCTATCTCGTCCACATATCTGCGCTGTATCAGGTCCATCGTTTCGCGCACCTTATAGCTCAGGGCGCTCTCCTCCTGGTATTGGTTGAAGAAGCGGTTGCGGGCCATCATCATGCCCAGCACGATGCCTGCCGCCATTGCCAGCAGTATCAGCCCATAGGACAATCCGTTTCTATTGCTATCATTGCTCATATACTATCTAAAACGGATACTTGCTAAATAAATTATAAATACTATAAAAAATTTTTTTTTCTCAAAGGCATATATAACAAAAAAAACCTCCATCGTTCAATGGAGGTCTATTCTTTGCATATATAGCGCAGACTACATAGCGTTTACCTGCTTCATCAGCTTTGACTTCAGGTTGGAAGCCTTGTTCTTGTGGATAACCGAACGCTTAGCAAGCTTATCGATGATTGAGAGCATCTTTGGGAGTTTCTCGGTTGCAACAGCCTTGTCTTCAAGAGCTCTGAAATCGCGCAGTGCGTTACGCATAGTCTTGGCGTAATATCTGTTCTCTACTCTTTTCTTCTCGTTAGAGCGGATTCTTTTTTTTGCTGACTTGTGATGTGCCATTTTCTTTTATACTATTTATTTATTGTACTCGGTGCGGGATTCGAACCCGCGATTTTGAGAATGAAAATCTCACGTCCTGGGCCAGCTAGACGAACCGAGCATCTTCAATTTGGAGTGTCTGTCTTTCGACTACTCGACTTTCGAAATCGGGTGCAAAATTACAAACATTTTTTGGATTGACCAAATTTTTTTCAACAGCGTTATTAACTTTTTCTGTGCCGCTAGTCCGTATCTGCTTGAAATCTAAATCCTAAGCGCTTTCCAGTGACTAGTGATTTTTTGTCCATATTATACCTCATTTCGCCCACACTCACCATCTTAATTTCGTCGTAAGGAGGGGTCAATAAGTCAAAATTCGTGGTATACTCAAAGGCCGACTCCACTATGTTTTGCACCGACTCGCTGGAAATCAGCGACGTACCGAAATTATTGTACAGCATGCCCAATTCGCGCTTGCCCTCTATGAAATAGTGGTTCTCAGCGTTCACAAACACGCGTCCGATCATGTATCCCAGGTCGTTGTCGCGCTGGTAGAGGAACGAGTCTGCCAAGAAATTATATATATGTATCACGCCGCAGTAGCTTCTCGAGGCGTCTTCGCGGATATAGGGAGTCTTCATTACCTGGTGGTCGCGCGAGAACTCAAACACGTTGGTGTGCATCATAAACAGCAGCACGTCGCCGCCGAACTTCACCTCGAACTCGAAGTCGCCATGGTCCTCAAACTCGAAGGCCACCTTCTTGCCATCGCGTTCGTTCTCAGCCTTAAACAGGCCTATCAGCTCGCGGCATTCGCTGCGGAACAGCTCGAAGGCCTCTTTCGTTGAGGAGTATACCTTTTGTTTGAGCTCGCTCTTAGCGAACACCAAGTCTCTTAGATTATCTTTCAGTTCCATTTGCAGTAAATAAAATATATGGTATAACGCACAATTGGCGATTATTGTATTTCGGCCCGCAAGTTTTTTTGCGCCCCTCGGTGATTCATGCCCTCAGCCATTCCCAGCCAAACAACAAGGGCAGCCCCACCGGAGCCGCCCTTTGCCATTATCTATTTGCGCGAATTAGGCCTAATCCCAATCATCGTTGTTTTCGTCGTAACTGCCCCCCAGATGCACTCCGAAAGGATTAAGAATAGTAGGTCTATTCTCGTAATGATCAATTGTTCTGACGCCTTGGGTGAGGCTGGCGGCGAAGCCGAGTTCCACCTTGAATTCCACGCTTTTGAGTTCAGGCTTTAGGTGGGTTCTATAAATTCATTTTTTGACCTAAAGATGGCATAGTGCTATGGCCAGCGACCGAAGTGGAGCTAACCCTTTATTCCTCCTTTTAGGTAATTTAACTTCTTTTACAGCCTCAT
>JAKSMS010000034.1 GCA_024400415.1 Bacteroidales bacterium
CAAGTTTCACTTGGACTATGCCGAGCAAACAAGACGTCTTGAGTGAAACTCAAAATTTGAATTTAGGTGCGAAGCGGCTAACGACTAAAACGGAGAGCCCGTGTCGTAGGCTATGAGCACCGCTGAATCAAGATTAAATAATAGCGAATAGGGCTTGCCTTCGAGGCCGTAGTGAAAAGTCGTCACGACCAAAGGGAGTAAACTACGCTCTCCGTCGAACACCTAAGAACAAAAAGTTGAATTTTTAGAGCCTACCATATATGCAAAATAGTGATGGGAACGAACTGTGTTCCCATCACTATTCTTTTTTTGCATACAGGATAGATATTCCATCATGCTGTATGCTGATTATCAAATCCCTTGCAGTAGTTCCAGTAAGCATTCAGCGCTGCCACTGCTGCACAAGCGGCTATCGGAATCGACGATGCAAATTTACAACTTTTTCCGCGTTCTGCCAAATTTTTCTTTCATCACCTTTACCACCATCTGTGCCCGGTTGTTGTTTTACAACAGGATTGAGCATTTGTCAGCAGCCTCGTAGGCACTTGGCGAAGGCAAATTACGCGCCACCTTAACTAGCTACAGTTCAACCATAACTGCGCTATATCTCCTTTTATTCTCCTTTTTATCTCCTTATTATCTCTTTTAGGACAAAACAGATAAAAAGGAGTTAATATGGAGATAAAAAGGAGATATAGACCATTAATTGCTGGTTTATCGGCCGTTAGAAAGGTCGATGGTCCACGATCAGTGCTTAGTGTTATTGGCAACAAGAAATGCGCCTGCGTAGCGCTTTGCTATGGTATTTTAATCTCTCAGGCAATAAAATGGCAAGGCATTCGTTATGTTTATTCATACTTGCATAATGAAATGAAAATAGCTCTATTAGGATACGGCAAGATGGGCCACGAGATTGAGAAGGTGGCCATCGACAGAGGCCATGAGATAGTGGCCACAATCGACAACGACGAGGAATGGGCATCTAAGGCCGCCGCCTTGAGGACGGCCGACGTGGCCATCGACTTCTCCACCCCCGCCACCGCAGTCGGAAACATCGACCGCTGCTTCGCGCTTCACCTGCCGGTAGTGGTGGGCACCACGGGATGGTACGACCAGCTCGACGCCAAGATTCGCGAATGCGAGGAGAAGGGAGAATCCCTCTTCGTAGCCAGCAACTTCTCGATCGGAGTGAACATCCTCTTCGACCTCAACCGCCGACTGGCCAAACTGATGAACCGCTACGGGAACTACTCAGGCTCTATCACGGAGACTCACCACATACACAAGCTCGATGCCCCAAGCGGCACGGCCATCTCCTTGGCCAAAGGCATTGTCGGCAACATAGACCGCCTAGCGGGGTGGGAGCTGGACGAAGGCAAGGCAATCCCTCAAGAGAAGCTGCCCATCAAGGCCATCCGCGAAGGCGAGGTGCCGGGAATACATGAGGTAGCCTACGATAGCGAGGTGGACACCATAAGGATATACCACAGCGCCAAGAGCAGAAAGGGATTCGCCGTGGGAGCCGTGATTGCCGCAGAATACCTGAAGGGCAAAAAGGGCTACCACACGATGGAAGAGATGATGGACTAGACGCTAAACAGAGATACCGACACCTTGAATCGAAAGAAGGACATACCGATACTGGCCGGCCTGACGCTGGTGCTGCTGGCAGCGATGCTGCTGAGCGCCAAGATTGGCGTGGTGGACATCGGCTGGGCAGAGCTAAGAGGCTCGGCCGTATTCTGGCAGCTGAGGCTGCCGAGAGTGGTGCTGAGCGTATTGGTGGGCAGCGCTTTGGCCATCTGCGGCGCCACCTACCAGTCGGTATTCCGGAACCCGCTTACCGACCCCTATGTGCTGGGAATCTCGAGCGGGGCCTCGCTAGGCGCCGCCATAGCCATCATATTAGGGCTGCACTCCTACCTGTGGGGAGTGGGCGGAATGGCGCTGATGGCCGGACTGCTCACCATGCTGCTGATCTATAAGATAGCCTCGATCGGAAACAGGATGCACACCACTACCCTGCTGCTGACGGGCACCTGCTTTACCTTTCTGGCCGGAGCGGTGATCTCGTTCTTGATGGTGCTGAACCAAGACAAGATGGAGAGCATCGTGTTCTGGACTATGGGAAGCCTGGGGAGCGCCAGCTGGAACGACGTAGGAATACTTGCGCCTGTTGTATTATTAGGCACATTATGCGTACTCTTCTACAGCAAAGACCTCAACCTGCTGCTGGCCGGAAGCGAAACGGCCAAGAGCCTAGGCGTTGAGGTGGAGAAGGTGAAGCGGATACTGCTTTTTGCCACCACAATGATGGTAGCCTTCGCAGTAAGCAGCTGCGGCGTGATAGGCTTTGTGGGACTGATAGTTCCGCACGCAGTAAGACTGCTAACCGGGCCCGACAACCGAAGGGTAATACCCTATTCGATAGTGGCTGGAGGACTGCTGCTCCTGCTGTGCGACACACTGGCCCGCACGCTGATGCAGCCTGCCGAACTCCCCGTAGGCGCACTAACCGCCATAATAGGAGCCCCTGTGTTCATAATATTGTTATACAAAAACAAAAAGCAATTCTAATGATAAAGCTCTCAAACCTGCACTATAGCTACGGCGACAAAGAGATACTCAAAGGTCTCGACCTAGAGATAGCTAAAGGGCGATTCTGTGCCGTAATGGGAGCCAACGGGTGCGGAAAAAGCACACTGCTCAAGTGCATCGCCGGACTTAACACGGCAAAAGGTGGGAGAATATCGCTAGATGGGAAGGACCTAGCCGCCTACTCCACGAGAGAACTTGCCCAGCAGCTGTCGCTGGTGCAGCAGCAGAGCCATACCGACATGGAATTCTCGGCCTTTGAGATTGTGCTGATGGGCAGAAACCCTTATCAGAAGCGGCTGCAGAATGAATCGGAGCAGGACTGGAAGATAGTGGAGGAGTGCATGAAGATGACCAACACTTGGGGGCTGCGGTTCTCGAAGCCGCACGAGATGAGCGGAGGCGAACTGCAACGGGTGATGATAGCCCGCGCACTGGCTCAGAAGACCCCGGTGATGCTGCTCGACGAGCCAACCTCGAATCTCGACATTGCCCACCAGATGGAGATCATGCAGCTGCTGTGCGACATCAACGCCAATGAGCGGAAAACCATCCTGATCGTGGTGCACGACATGAACCTGGCGTATCATTACTGCCAAGAGCTGCTGCTGCTCAAATCTGGGAAGGCTCTATACTATGGCCCTATGGAGGAAGGGCTGACTCCAGAACGGATCAAAGAGGTGTTCGGCGTGGAGGCAGAAATCTATCAAAAAAATATTTTTTTTAGAAAATAGCGCATTATTTATAAAAACTTAGTATCTTTGTACGTTAATTAGTGCGACTATGCAGTTCAAAGATATTATAGGTCAACGAGTTCTAATAAACCAAATCACCCAAATAATTGATTCGGGGCGCATTCCTCATTCCCAATTGCTGCTTGGCAGCAACGGCTACGGCACTTTAGCGCTGGCGCTGGCCTATGCCCAATACCTGAACTGTGAGCACAGACAGCACTATGCGGTGTCCGATCCCGAACATGAACTGATAGCAGACTCCTGCGGCGAATGTCCCAGCTGCAAAAAGATGCAGGCATTGGTACATGCCGACCTCCACTTGGTGTTCCCTACCGCCGTTCCGAAAGGGTCAAGTGCGGAGAAGATGTGCGCCAAGATGTATATGGAGGAGTTTATCACCCATGCGGCCAAGACCCACCTCTACACCACCTACGAGGATTGGATAGCTGTGCAGTGCTCGGACAAGAAGCAGGGCATCATACGCGAAACCGATGCGGCCAACATTGTGCAGACCCTTTCGATGACCACCTATGAATCGAAATACAAGGTGCTGGTGATATGGATGCCGGAAAAGATGAACCCTGCAGCCGCGAATGAGGTGCTGAAAACGCTGGAAGAGCCCACCAAGAACACCGTGATCCTGATGGTGAGCGACAACTCGGACAACATGCTGTCGACCATACTCTCAAGAGCCCAGCTGATACGGGTGCCCCGCATTGCCGATGAAGACCTGATAAAGGCCGTGGCCTCCAAAATCGATATCGCCGGGCAAGAGCAGGCGCTGGCCTCAGCCGCCGAAGGAGACTACATCAGGGCCATCAAATACATGGACGACAGCAATGTGGAACGCAAATATGCCGGCATGTTTGTAGAATGGATGCGCAAGCTATTCAAACTGAACATGGTGCCGCTAGCCGCTTGGGTGGACTCGATTCACAGCATGTCGAGAGACGAGCAGACTCAATTCTTGAGATATGCCCAAGATGCCATCAGGGCGTGCTTCTTGAAGACGGCTGCCGGAATAGTGCTGGCACATAGGATCCAGTTCGGAGACGCCAAGTTCGACGATCGGTTCCCATACATGATCAGCCCCAACAACATTGAAAACATTAACGCTGCCTTTGACGAAGCCATCATGGCCATCAACCGCAACGGATACGATAAACTGGTATTTATGAGACTCTCATTTGTACTAAGCTCACTACTTAAGAAAGCATAACATGGACGAGAAAGAGAATAAAGAAATCGTAGAAGAGACTATTCAAGCCACCCCTAAGGCCACTCCCGACCCTCGCGAGGACGACGATATGGCCACTGCCGAGGAGATGGCCGAATATGCCCGACAGGCTGCTGAGCGCAGGGCACAGAAGAAGAATAAGAAGATCGAAGAGGAGTCGGTTGACTACTCGCAACTAGAAGCTGCCGAGCTACAGGCTGACGCCTATTTGGAGCCAGACCCACAGCTGCCTTGGGTGAAATATGAAGACAACGTGTTCTTATCACGCGGATGCAACCATTGCCCAGAGTCGTATGTGCCTATCAGCAAAGCCGAGACCAACAGCTGCGCCAAGGTGGCCGCCACCAACTGGCTTGAAGGCGTGCGCCAGCCTGGCGGAGAGCCCTTCGACGTGGTGGAGGTAAGATTCAAGCACAATCGCAAGGACTATTTCCGACTGCCTGACGGATTAGAGGTGTCGGAGGGCGACCTGGTAGCCGTAGAAGGACAGCCCGGACACGATATAGGCATAGTAAGCCTCACGGGCGAAGTGTGCCGACTTCAGATGCAGCACAAGAAGATTGACCCCGATTCGGAATCGATCAAGAAACTGTTCAGAAGGGCTAAGCCTGCCGATATCGAAACTTGGCACCAGACCCTCAACGAGGAGCATGCCGCCCTGATGAAGACTCGCAAGATTGCTGAAGAGCTGGGCCTGGTGATGAAGGTGAACGACGTGGAGATACAGGGAGACCGCGGCAAAGCCATATTCTACTACACTGCCGACGACCGCGTAGACTTCCGCCAGCTGATCAAAGTGCTGGCTTACGAGTTCCACCTGAGAATCGAAATGAAGCAGATAGGCGTTCGCCAAGAGGCCAGCAAGATTGGAGGCATAGGCACTTGCGGACGAGAGCTATGCTGCAGCACCTGGCTCACCAACTTCAAGTCCGTAACGACCAGTGCTGCCAAGACCCAGCAGATACTGCCTAACCCACAGAAACTGGCCGGACAATGCGGCAAGCTGAAGTGCTGCCTGAACTTCGAATACGCAGTCTATGCCGACGCCCTGAAGAAGTTCCCGCCAGCCAACACTGCCATACGATTCCAGAAAGGACTGGCACTGTACAAGAAGACCGATGTATTCAGAGGCATCATGTGGTATGCCTATGAAGGCGAAAACGACCTGCACGCCATTCCTGCCGAAAAGGTGAAAGAAATCATCGAGATGAACCACAACCAGCAATACCCTGAGAAGCTGGAAGACTTCCAGGTGGAACTGATGTCTACTGCCGCATTGGCCCAGGAGACCTCGAAGGCAGAGTTCGAACAAGAACTTCGCAGACTGGTAGAGGGTGGCGACGGCGTTGTGACCGAAGACAAGAAGGAACAACGCAGCGAACGCCGCAACAACGATAGAAAAGATCGCGGAGAGCGTCGCGAACGCCGCAACAATGGTCCAAAACAGAACGGAGAACCCCAAGAGCAACGCAGCCGCGGAGACCGAAAAGAGAACCGCGAACGCCACGACCGCCAGCCAAAAGCAGAAGGCCAAGAGCAATCGCCCAAGGCAGAGCGCAACGAGCGCCCAAGGAATGGAGACCGCAGAAGTGGCAATAACCGTCATCGCAACAACCGTTCAAAGAGTGAATAGCAATGAAACACATATCTAAAATAAACCTTATAGTGCTGATGATAGGCGCTTTCCTGATGGCAGGATGCCACTCGCAGGTATTCTACACCGACGAGCAGCGAGTGGACGAAGATGGATGGAACCTAGGCGAGGCGTTGGAGTTCGAGGTAGATGTGCCCGACACAACAACGTACTACAACTTCCTCATCGACCTGCGCAGCACCAATAGCTATGAGTATTCCAACCTATTCCTATTCATAAACACCACCTTCCCAGATGGGTCTATAGCTCATGACACGTTGGGCTGCATTTTGGCAGACCCACGTACTGGAGAGTGGTATGGGAAGCAGTCGGGCCACTATATCAGCGAGCGAATACCCTTCCACCAGAATGTTCGCTTCGCCATGCCCGGACGCTACCATTTTGAGGTGCGCCACGGCATGCGCGAAGACAACCTCAAAGGCATGAAGAATGTTGGCCTACGAATCGAATATGCCAACCCAAGATAAACATAAAAACCTTTTGAATAAGTAACACACACCGCCATGAAAGGTAAGAAAAAGAAAACATCACCTGACCAACGTATACGGATAGCCTGGATTGCATTCGGCTGTTTGTGGATGATATTGGCCATATATTTCCTATGCCTCTCTTGTTCTTCAGAGATGCCCTCTTTCGACCAGCTTGAGAATCCTAGCAGCATCCAATCGTCGGAAGTATTGTCTGAGGATGGAGAGATACTAGGCTTCATTGGATTCGAGAACCGATCCGATGTAGGGTTCAACGAAATCTCTCCTAATGTGATCAATGCCCTTGTGGCCACAGAGGATGCCCGATTCTACGAGCACTCAGGCATAGATATGCGCAGTCTTGGCCGCGTATTCTTTAAGACCATCGTAGGACGCAACAGCGGCAGCGGAGGCGGCAGCACCGTATCACAGCAGTTGGCCAAAAACCTCTTCACACTAGAAGGTAGAGCCAAGGCATCATCCAAACTTGGCATCGTGAAATACAAATTCATGGAATGGATTGTAGCAGTCAAACTTGAGCGAACCTACTCCAAACAAGAGATCTTAGCCATGTACCTCAACACCGTGGACTATGGAAGCAACTCTTTCGGAATCAAGACTGCAGCAAAAACCTTCTTCAATAAGTCGCCAAAGGACCTGAGCATTAATGAGGCTGCCGTACTGGTGGGCCTGCTCAAAGCCCCTACCGCCTATAGCCCTAAGCTCCATCCCGAAAAATCCACGGCACGCCGCAACGTGGTATTGTCGCAGATGGTGCATTATGGCTATCTAGATCAAGATGAGTACGACTCACTGTCGCAAGAGCCCATCAAGCTCACCTACGCACCACCAAGCCATAACGAAGGCTTGGCCACATATTTGCGCGAATATGTCCGCTCCTATATGAAGGAATGGTGCAAGACCCACACCAAGACCGACGAGAATGGCCACGAGGTGCCCTACGATGTACACAAAGACGGCCTTCGCATCTACACCACTATCGACAGCCGACTGCAGAAATATGCCGAGGCTGCCGCACTAGAGCACCTGAGCAGTCCAGAAGGCCAGCAGGCATTCGATAAGGAGCTCAAACGCCGTAATGGCAACCCCTTCGTCAGACTCTCCGACGAACAGCAGGAAAAACTGCTGGTACAGGCCATGAAGAACTCAGACCGATACTATCAACTCAAACAGAACGGCATGAGCGACAGCGAGATTCGAAAGAATTTCAAAGAGCCTGTTGACATGACCGTATTTGCCTACGACTATAAGAATCGCAAAACAACTGTGAGAGACACCACCCTCACCCCTTGGGACTCGCTGATATACTACAAAAAGTTCCTCAACGTAGGCATGGTGTCCATTGAACCGGGATCTGGCAAAGTGAAGGCCTACGTGGGCGGCATCAACTACCGCTACTTCAAATACGACAATGTGCTATCCCACCGCCAAGTAGGTTCAACCTTCAAGCCCTTCGTCTACACCATGGCGCTCCAAGACCTGGGCATGTATCCCTGCACCGAAGTGCCCAACTCAGAAGTTTGTTTCGAACTTGGATATGGTCAGCCCGACTGGTGTCCAAAGAACTCTAGCCACGATCGCGAAGGCGAGATGGTGACGCTAAAATGGGCACTTGCAAACTCCATCAACTGGGTGTCGGCCTACATTATGAAGCAAGGATCGCCTGAGCAGGTAGTACGCATCGCCTCCAGCATGGGCATCGGCTCAGACCCCAAGACCAAGCTTGAGGCCGTCCCATCACTCTGCGTAGGAACTGCCGAAGTCACTGTAATGGAAATGGCTGGCGCCATGGCCACTTTTGCCAACAACGGCGAATACGCCAAACCCATCTTCATCACAAAGATATGTGATAACAAAGGCGTGGTTCTCGACCAATACACCACCGAACGACAAACCGCCATCAACCCTACAACTGCATACCTCATGATCCAGATGATGAAGGGCGTAGTCCACAGCGGTACTGGTACACGACTCAACTATAAGTACAAACTCAACGAATACTCCACCGAAATCGCAGGCAAGACTGGTACCACGCAAAACAACTCCGACTGCTGGTTCATGGGCATTACGCCAAAACTAGTAACTGCCGTTTGGACTGGAGGCGAAATGAGAAGCATCCATTTCACAAATATGGCCTATGGACAGGGCGCCGCTCTGGCATTGCCAATCTTCGGATACTTTATGAAGAGAGTATACCAAGACCCACAGTTCAGCTATATCAAAGATGCTCACTTCTCCATACCTGAGGACTTTGTTGAACCCGACTGCGACGCTTTCGACAACGAAATACAGAACGAAGGATTTGTCTACGAATTCTAACACCTACACAACTATGCAGAACCTATTCGGCCTGACCCTCCCCCAACTCCAAGCACTCTGTGCCAAAGAGGGATTCCCTACCTTTACAGCCAAACAGATATGCAACTGGCTTTACGACAAACGATGCCAAAGCATCGACGACATGACCAACCTTTCCTTGAAGGTAAGAGCCAAACTCAAAGAAGGTTATCTCCTTGAGCATTGGTCGCCCGTAGACTGCCAAGTATCTAAAGACGGAACAAAGAAGTACCTCTTCCCTGCCGAAGACGGCCAGTTCATAGAGACCGTATACCTCCCCGAAAAAGACAGAGCCACCCTCTGCATCTCCTGCCAGAAAGGATGCAAGATGAACTGCCAGTTCTGCGTTACCGGCCGACAAGGGTTCCACGGACACCTCTCTGCTGCCCAAATATTGAATCAGATATTCAGCATACCCGAATTCGAGAATCTGACCAATATCGTCTACATGGGAATGGGAGAACCCATGGACAACTACGACAACGTACTTGCCACCACCCAGGTACTCACTAGCGAATGGGGTCTTGCCTGGAGTCCCAAACGCATCACTGTGAGTTCCGTCGGCGTCATCCCAAAGCTTAAACAGTTCATCGAAGAGAGCCATTGCCATGTAGCTGTCAGCCTCCACAATCCTTTCGACAACGAGCGCCTCACTATCATGCCGGCTCAAAAAGCATATCCTATCTCTCAAGTGATAGAGATGCTTAAACAATATGACTGGACCGGACAAAGACGCATATCCTTCGAATATACCCTCTTCAAGGGGGTAAACGATAGCCAGCGGCATGCTCAAGAATTGGTACGTATCCTGCGCAACTTCCCCTGCAGAGTCAACCTTATCCGATTCCACGCTTCTCCAGAAGCGCCTTTCTCCACCTGCTCGCCACACACGATGGACTCTTTCCGCGACTACCTCAACAGCCATGGAATCAACTGCACAATCCGCGCTTCACGCGGAGAGGACATTATGGCCGCTTGCGGACTTCTAGCCGGCAAAGTAGGAAAGAATATCTGACCCATCATGGAAATCTTTGACGATTTTGGCAACAGCGACCTGCTCAAACGACCCTTGACGGCCTTTCTCTGCTCTCGCCAAGTTCCCATCGAATACCAACAGCGCATCATCGACTGGGCCTATCAGGTATTACCCTCTCAATGCATCATTTGCGGCAGAGACAGCAGCCTCGAAAGACAAGTATGCGACATCCTGCTTCATCGCGGAATACCCCTAGTATGGGTTGCAATAGGCAACCACGAGGTCAAAGCTGAAATTGACCAGTTGAGACCCTTTGTCATTCAGGACCGAATGCTCATTCTTTCCCTCTTTGAACCAGAAAGCACGTTGTCCAGATCCCAACAGTCATATATGCGCAATATGGCCGTGCTAGAACATGCCCACAAGATTGTGGTTGGATACTGCACACCTGATGGAACACTCGACCACCAACTCGCCGGCCGAGAAGTTAGCGAATACTTGGTGAAGAGCCATGAAGAACACCGCTATATCGACTACCTAAAACTCTCCAACAGCTCTATCGTAATGGATGAGCAAGGCGGATTGCTACGCATCACACAAAGCCGCACTACCGACCAAGATGCCATCCTCCGCGAGATGATTGCTCTCAGTCCCGATGACGCAGTCCGTCTACGCAATGCCCTCGACAAAGTCATCGACACCCACCATTGGGGCGAAAGCCGCTATGCCGAAATTCGCGAAACCTATCCCAATGCGTTCCGGCCTTGGACAGCTGAGGACGAACTCCTGCTACGCCAACTATCGCTCGATGGGCGCAGCGATGAGGAGATTGCGCAACTCCTAGGGCGCCAGCCTAGCGCCATTGCTAGCCGCCTACAACTCATTATCGAGAAAGAATCTGCCAAAGACATCAACCCTTAACGCGACAACTCATCATGAAAAGACTCCTCCTATTGCTTGCCGCACTCTTTAGCCTCATGGCCACGCAAGCACAGTCCTATATCTATAAGGGCAACTCCACCTACACTGGAGACATCATCTATACCTGGGATGGCCGACACCTCTTCACAGGTAAATCAACCTCACCCAAAGATATCCTGCTCACCTACAACGGCAAACAAGTGTTCAAAGGCAACTCCACCTATGCGAGCGACATTCTCTACTCTTGGTCTTCAAACAAGGTCTACAAAGGTCAGTCATCCTACACCAGCGATATACTCTACAACTACGACGGGCGCCATATCTATAGCGGAAATTCCACCTATTCCAATGATATCCTCTACACCCTCGTAGGCAAATATATCTATAGCGGTCGATCCACCTACTCCGCCAATATCATCTACACCACAAGTGCTCCGATTCCTGTCCCTATCCTGATCAACATCCTCTAGCAGATGACTCCCGACAACCCTCTATACCATTTCCACTACTGCCCTATCTGCGGCAGCAGTCGCTTCGAGATTCACTCCGAGACCTCACGCCAATGCTCCGACTGCGGATTCACCTATTACACCAATCCTCGCGGCGCCACCGTTGCCGTGATTGTCAACGACCTCGATGAGATTCTCGTAGGCGTTCGCGCCAATGATCCCGCCAAAGGCACACTAGACCTAGTCGGCGGATTTGCCGACCTCGACGAAACAATAGAGCAGACCATGATACGGGAAATACGAGAGGAATCCGGACTCGAAATCCAAGAGTCTCAACTCCATTACCTCTTCTCGCAGCCCAACACCTACCCCTTTTCTGGCGTTTGCGTCAAGACTATCGACTTCTTCTTCGAGATACGCCTCCAAGGCCATCCGGCAATCAAAAGCATGGACGACATCTCGCAACTTCGCTGGATGCCTATCGACCAGCTCAATCCTTCCGATATCGGCCTCAACTCCATCCGCATCGGCATGGAACGCTACCTCAATGAGTGGAAACGGAAAAAAGCCTAAACTGAGCTGCCATTTATTCGAATCGTTCTTTGATTTCAGCCTTCACATACTCCAAAGCCTCATCGCTGGGCGACTTGGTCTTCACGATGTTGGTAAAGATTGAGGCTGCCAAGGTGCTGGGGTCGGCCTCGAGAGGCAGATTGGCAGCTGAGGCGTTGATGAGGTTGATCATCTCGTCCTTGGCGCCACGGATCTTCTCCCACGACTCGCTGCTGAGGTATACCTGCTGGCTGAGGTTGTGCTCCCACTCGTCGCGGATCTGCTTGTTCATGGCTGCCTGGAGGGCACGGATATCCATGCCGGGCTTGAAGCAGCGCAGCACCAAGCTGTTAGGCGACATGCGCTCCAAGAAGAGCACCATTCTCTCATAGGCCTGGAGGCGGATTGGAGTGATGGTCTTCACGGCCTCCTTGTGCTCGTCGATGCGCATCTGCAGCATCGATTCCTTACGCTGGTGGTCAAAATATTTCTTGATCACTTTATAGAAGATACATCCGGTAACGGCCACAGCAGCCACTACGGCCACTACATTAATCAATACAATTACGATGGTATTCATTATACTATACTTATTAAGATTCTACATTACTTGTCTAGTCGAGCTTCAGCACGGCGAGGAAAGCGCTCTGAGGCACCTCCACGTTGCCCACCTGGCGCATGCGCTTCTTGCCCTCTTTCTGCTTCTCCAGCAGCTTGCGCTTACGGGTGATGTCGCCGCCGTAGCACTTGGCAGTCACATCCTTACGCACCTGGCGAACCGTCTCGCGGGCTATAATCTTGCTGCCGATAGCGGCCTGGATTGCCACATCGAACTGCTGTCTCGGTATCAGGTCTTTCAGTTTTTCGCACATCTTGCGGCCTATCGGATAGGCATTGTCCACAAAGGTGAGCGTCGACAGGGCGTCCACTGGGTCGCCGTTGAGCAGTATCTCCAGCTTCACCAGCTTCGAGGGCTGGTAGCCGTTGAGGTAGTAGTCAAACGAGGCATAGCCCTTCGAGATGGACTTCAGCTTGTCGTAGAAGTCGAACACCACCTCGCCTAGCGGCAGGTCGAAGGTAATCTCGATGCGGTCGGTGGTCAGGTAGGTCTGGTTCTTCAGCTGGCCGCGCTTGTCCATGCACAGCTTGATTACCGGACCAATATAGTCGGCCTTGGTGATAATCTGGGCATGGATGTAAGGCTCATACACCTCGGCAATATTGTTCGGCTCGGGCATTCCCGAAGGATTGTACACGTTGAGTTCCTCGCCGTTGGTCAGCTGCACCTTATACTGCACGTTAGGCACAGTCGTGATCACATCCATATTGAACTCGCGGGTGAGGCGCTCCTGCACGATCTCCATGTGAAGCAGACCGAGGAATCCGCAGCGAAATCCGAAACCCAGTGCCAGCGAGCTCTCGGGCTCGAAGGTCAGCGAGGCATCGTTGAGCTGCAGCTTCTCGATAGAGGCACGCAGCTCCTCATAGTCGTCGGTATCAACGGGATACACGCCGGCATACACCATAGGCTTCACAGCCTCAAAGCCGGCAATGGCCTCCTTGCAGGGGTTGTCCACATGGGTGATAGTGTCGCCCACCTGTACCTCCTTCGAGGTCTTGATGCCGCTGATGATATAGCCCACGTCGCCGGCCTTCAGCACCTTGCGGGGCTCCATATTGAGGCGCAGCACGCCCACCTCGTCGGCATGATAGTCCTTGCCGGTGTTCACAAACTTCACGTGGTCGTTGGTCCTGATGGTGCCGTTGATGATGCGGAAGTAGCTGATAATGCCGCGAAACGAGTTGAACACCGAGTCGAATATCAGCGCCTGCAGCGGAGCATTCTCGTCGCCCACAGGGGCCGGTATGCGCTCCACGATGGCGTCGAGCAGCTCGGGCACGCCCTCGCCCGTCTTGGCACTCACCGAGAGGATGTCCTCCCTAGAGCAGCCCAGCAGGTCCATAATCTCGTCGGCCACCTCCTCGGGATGGGCGCTGTCGAGGTCTATCTTGTTCATCACGGGGATGATCTCCAGATTGTTGTCCACAGCCAGATAGAGGTTCGAGATCGTCTGTGCCTGAATGCCCTGGGTGGCGTCCACCACCAGCAAGGCGCCCTCGCAGGCAGCTATCGAACGGCTCACCTCATAGCTGAAGTCCACGTGGCCCGGAGTGTCGATCAGGTTGAGCACATAGTCCTGCCCGTCCTTGGGATAGTTCATCTGGATAGCGTGGCTCTTGATGGTGATGCCGCGCTCCTTCTCCAGGTCCATGTCGTCGAGCACCTGCGCCGTCATCTCGCGCTGGCTCACGGTATTGGTCACCTCCAAGAGGCGGTCGGCCAGGGTACTTTTGCCGTGGTCGATATGGGCTATGATGCAGAAATTCCTGATATTCTTCATATAATAGTATTCGCGAATTTATATTTAGAAATGCAAAAATACAAAAAAACAGCGAATTTGCAAAACTAATCTTCAAAAAAAACTCAACACCGACCCTCGGCAGCCGTTTCCACACCGCGCACACAATAATCCGGACAAAGAAACGTTTTGTAAAGCAGACACGTATAATCCGACCCGCCCATGCTAAAGATCCTCATAGCCATAGCCACCCTTCCGGCATTGCTGCTGATGCTGCTCATCTACAAGAAAGACGCCCCCAAGAAAGAGCCCATCGGCCAGCTCGCCAAAGCCTTCGCCCTAGGCGTGGCCAGCATCTTCCCAGCCCTAGGCATCGAGCTGCTCCTCTCGGCGCTGATGCCCGAGGGACTCTCCGCGCTAGAGGCCAGCTGCTACGACGCCTTCGTGGTGGCAGCCCTCACCGAGGAATGCTGCAAGATGGCCGCCCTCCTACTAGCCGTAAGGAAGTGCCGCGACTTCGACGAATACTTCGACGGCATCGTCTATTCAGCCTTCGTAGCGCTGGGATTCGCCACCTTCGAGAACTTCACCTACATACTAGGCGCTGGCGACCTATTCTCGCTGATGACCACCGGCCTAGCCCGCGGCATACTCGCCGTGCCCGCCCACTTCCTCTTTGGCGTCACCATGGGATACTTCTTTGCCCACTATCGGTTCAGCGCCCATCTGCGCGGGCTCAACATCATGCTTGCCCTGCTGCTGCCCGTGCTGCTCCACGGCACCTACGACGCCCTCCTCATGTATTCCGACACCCTCTCCGACGACACCGCCGAGGGAAGCCTGCTCCACCTAGCCATCTTCGTCCTCTTCATGGCCTTCGACGTGCTGATGTGGCTGTGGGGGCTCAACCGCATCAAGCGCCTGCGCCAGCTCAGCATCGAGCAGCATCCCGAACCCCAAAATCCATTCACAAACCGCACCTTCCCACTATAGCGCCGCCGCCAAAACAGCCGTCCAGCCGTCAAAATCCACACTATATATCAGACAGTTGTAAAAATTAATAAAGAAAAATTTGGTCAATTCGAAAAAAGTGCGTAATTTTGCACCCGATTTCGAAAGAGAAATTAACGGGGTATTAGCTCATATGGCTAGAGCGTTTGACTGGCAGTCAAAAGGTGATCAGTTCGATTCTGATATACTCCACACAAAAAGCCTACTTCTTGCGAAGCAGGCTTTTTTGTTTATCTGGCGCTTGCCGCGTCAGGCCTTCTTGCCTTCAGCCTTGGCGGTGAACTTCTGCGTGTCGATCACGAAGCGCTCGTGCCGCCCCTCGCCAATGAGGCCGCACTCGTCGTAGGCCTTCACGGCAAACACCAGCCGGCGGCGGTCCACCTCCACCAGCTCGCTCTCGCACCACACGCGCATGCCCACAGGAGTGGCGGCCGAATGGCTCACATCCACATGAGTGCCCACGGTGCCTTGTCCCGCTTCGAGATGAGGCACAACGCTCTCATTGCAAGTCTGTTCGATAAGCGCAATCATCATAGGGGTGGCAAACACGCGCACCAGTCCGCTGCCGATATGTGCGGCAGTCTTCTCTTCCACGACCACCTCTTCGCGGCGGCCTTTGATTCCAAGTTGTAGCATAGCAGTACTTTTTTTTCTAAAAAACGCAATACCCGCCCAAATATTGCCACCAACCGGACGGCCTAGCAAAAAAAAAGGCGACCATACAAACACCGAATGCCCCCAATCGACCGAATGCGCTAAGCGACGGATAGCAGGCAGCCAAGGCCCTACGGCACAGCCAAAGAAGCGCTAATAAAAGCCATTAATGCGCTATAGGTCAATGTAAACTGGCGCATATGTGCTATATTTGTGCTATATATGTGCTATATATGTCCTATTCTATAGAGATAGCAGAAATATAGCACATATATAGCACATATATAGCACAAATGAACCACTTTAGAACCAGCTATGCGCCCCCTCAGGCCCCCTCCATGGACATACGCGTAGGCCGTGGAGGGGCGGTTCGGAGGTCGGGGAACAACAAAACGCACGAAATGTTTTGCCCATTCGCAAAATCTTTGTATCTTTGCAGCAGATGGATTATGCGCTAGAAAGAGGCTCGCCTCCATCGCAATGCGCAGAAAAACAGCAGATTGAAGCATAATAATACATTTGCAGAATCATGGACCAATTGATGATAAACAAGCTGAGAGAGTATTTCAAGACCCAGCCGGTGGAGAAGGCCTGGGTGTTTGGCAGCTATTCTCGCGGCGAGGAGCGTCCGGACAGCGACGTGGACATACTGGTCACATTAGCCCCTGAGGCTCATGTCGGCCTGGCATGGTTTGCAATGATCTAATACGGTGCTTGACAAGAATTCTATAGAATGAAGAAAACTCTATACATAATAGCAGGATGTAATGGTGCAGGAAAAACAACAGCATCAATATCAATTCTACCCCAAATATTGGAATGTAGAGAGTTTGTGAATGCCGACGAAATTGCAAAAGGTCTATCTCCATTCAATCCAGAAGGTGTTGCTATTGAGGCTGGAAGACTCATGCTTCAGCGTATCGATTATTTGATTGAGCAAGATAGCTCGTTCTCGATAGAGACAACCCTTAGCACCAGATCGTATAGTAGACTAGTAGAGAGGGCTCACGAGAAGGGCTTTCGTGTTCAGTTGCTATTCTTTTGGCTTCCAAATCCAGAGGCGGCCGTTGCTCGTGTTGCAAGGCGGGTTTGCGAAGGTGGACACAATATCCCCGTAGAAGTCATCAAGCGTCGGTATCGGTCCGGAATTGAGAATTTGTTTTCCATCTACTTAGATATTGTAGATTCTTGGATGATCATAGAGAATCTGCATAGTCCTCGAGTTGTTATTGCCGATGGCGGCAAGTTTGAGGAAATGAAGATATATGATGTTGAACTATTTGAGAAGATGAAGTCTTATGTCAAATGAAGAAAGAGAACTGCTGATCAAGGCGTTGGAATATGCCGAGTATCAGACATTGAGAGACAAGGCGATGAAGAACCAGCAGGTGGTTCATTGCACCGAAGACGGAGTTGTATACGAAGAACCCGCCAGAGATGTGTTCGTAAGGCTGTACAACGAGCCGGCACCATCGTTTTAGAACAGTACCAAATCAATAAACGGAATTAAAAACTAACACAAATAAACATCAGAATAATAATACATTAGATAAATATAAGACATATTAATAAGCGTTTTCGCTTTTCTTTGTAGGTGCGAAACCTGGAAAATTTCGACAATACTGCAAAAAGAAAGGAGAAACGCTCACGGACATACCGTGGGCTTTCTTGTTTGCAGTATAGGTAATTCCAGGACCTCGCACTTAAACAAAAAGTTCGCGGTTCTTTTTTTATGCAAATAATTAAGGGGAGTTCTATAAATTAAAAAACTGTTAATCATCTTGTTATATTGATATTTTTTTCGAATTTTTGCAAAATAATTGAAGAGTCTTGATATGGCATACAAAAAATCATCTGAAACAGGCATGTTCGACCAGGAATTCACCCCCTATCAAAAATACAGATAAGATGATGCCTATATAAAGAAAAATGTGTAACTTTGCAACGTCTTTCAAAGCAAGAGCAGAGGCCAAGTTTCACTTGGACTATGCCGAGCAAACAAGACGTCTTGAGTGAAACTCAAAAACTGAAATTAGGCGCAAAGTGGCAACTGCTGGAGTGCTGAGTGGTTTGAACGTTTTCCTGCGCTCTGCGCCACACTCTGCCCCGCGCCGAGCCTCTCCACTGGAGAGTGCTCGCATATTTGATAAATGAGGCTGTAAAAGAAGTTAAATAACCTAAAAGGTGGAACAAAGGGTTAGCTCCACTTCGGTCGCTGGCCATAGCAAGCTCCTCTTCGGT
>JAKSMS010000035.1 GCA_024400415.1 Bacteroidales bacterium
TAATCGCTAACTGCTAATTGCCAATTGCTAATCGCTCATTAAAACTCCCGCGAAGTGGGAAAGATTAAAAGTCTGGCTCTTGCTGAAGTTGGGCGAAGGGCGCGAAAACGCGGTCGCTGCGCTCGCGTAATGGGATGCAAAATGAGGGTATGTTGGGACTGCAGGTATGCGGTTTCCAAAAAAAATGCTATATTTGCATCTGCGACTGTTGGGGCGCTTGTGCCGCAGTTGCTTGATTATGTGCTGATTCCTTGAGAATGGGCGCTGATGCTATTAATAATTATTAGTGAAATTATAAAAAATATATATACTATGTCGCTATTATCTATTCGCAATCTTCATGCCTCGATCGGCGATAAGGAAATCCTGAAGGGCATCAATCTTGAGATCAACAAGGGCGAGGTGCACTCGATCATGGGCCCTAACGGCAACGGCAAGTCGACCTTGGCTGGCGTGATTGCGGGCAACCCTAAATATACGGTAACTGATGGCGAGGTGATCTTCAACGGCAAGAATATCCTCGACATGCCTGTGGACCAGCGTGCCTCTGAGGGTATCTTCCTCGGATTCCAGTATCCGGTGGAGATTCCTGGCGTGAGCATCTCCAACTTCATGCGCACGGCTGTGAACGAGCAGCGCAAATACCGCGGTCTTGACCCTCTGGGCGCTAGCGAGTTTCTCAAGCTGATGGAGGAGAAGAAGAAGGTGGTGGAGATGACTGCCAAGCTGGCCAACCGTTCGGTGAACGAGGGTTTTTCAGGGGGCGAGAAGAAGAAGAACGAGATCTTCCAGATGGCGATGCTCGACCCTACGCTGGCCATTCTGGACGAGACCGACTCGGGCCTGGACATCGACGCCCTGCGCATCGTGGCCACGGGCGTGAACAAGCTGCGCACCAGCGAGAATGCCACCGTGGTGATCACCCACTACCAGCGCCTGCTGGACTATATAGTGCCTGACTTTGTGCATGTGCTCTATGAGGGCCGCATCGTGAAGACTGGCCCTAAGGAGCTGGCCTTGGTGCTCGAGGAGAAGGGCTACGACTGGATTAGAGAAGAACTGGAAGGCAACAAATGATTGAGCCATGATAACGAAAGATGTACTGAAGGATGCCTGGAAGGGCATCGACTTCTCGGAATATAGAAACGACGGGCTGGTGCGCCCTGCCAAGGCTGACGGCCAGCAGCGGGTGAGCCTCTGCTGCAACGTGCCCGGCTTGGATGCTGAGTGCATCCAGGTGGTGAACGGCCAGGCGGACTCTGAAGACGGCAAGCTCCATATCCGCGTGGGCAGGAACGAACAGCGCCAGCGCCCGATACAGATCCAGTCGGTGGTGTGCATGGATAGGAAGGCCCTGGTGGAACTGGATACCGTGATAGAGGTGGAGCCGGGCGCCAAGGTGCAGATTATCCACTGCGACGACACGGTGGGCAGCCTGCGCTCGCTGAGCGACAACCGCACTGAGATCCATGTGGGCGAGAACGCCCAGGTGGAATACTACAAGATGCAGAACCTCAACGACCAGTCGGGACTAGTGAACCAGACCTTCGTGACGATGCAGGCCGACTCGCGGCTGCGGATGAACTGCATATCCCTCAACGGCGGCCATATCTGCAACCACATAGAGGTGAGGATGAAGGGCGAGGGCTGCGAACTGGACGTGGACGGCCTCTACCTGATGGACCGCGAGCAGCGCTGCGACAACTATGTGTTTGTGGAGCATGCCTGCGGCCATTGCCGCAGCTCGGAACTCTATAAGGGCATCATCGACGACTCGGCCCGCGCAACGTTCAACGGCCACGTGCTGGTGATGGACGGCGCCGTGAAGACGGAGGCTTACCAGAGCAACAAGAATATCCTGCTGACCGACAAGGCGAGGGTGGAGACTAAGCCCTTCCTGGAGATATACAACGACGATGTGAAGTGCTCGCACGGCAGCACTATAGGGCAGCTCGACGAGCAGGCCCTCTTCTACCTGCAGACCCGCGGCATCAGCGAGCGTACGGCCAAGACGATGCTCTCCTATGCCTTCTGCGACGAGGTGATAAGCCATATCGGCATCGAGAGCCTGCGCACGGCGCTGGAAGATATGGTGAAGAAGCGCCTTCATGGCGAGCTGACGCCCTGTTCGGAGTGCAGCATCAAGTGCAGCTCGCCCTGCAACGGTCCTGAGGCTAACTTCAAGATTGATGTAGACAAGCTCTGATATGGACTACGCCAAAACAGAACCAGAACGGGCCGATTTCGTGAGCGGACTGCCAGAGACTTTCGAGTCGGGACAGGATGTGCTGCATGCCGGCCGCAACACGATCAAGCGCTTCGTGCTCGATGGGCGCAGCGTGGTGGTGAAGCGCTTCAAGCGCAACGGCCTGCTGATGCGCATAATCCGCACGTTGGGACATAGCAATAAGGCCCAGCGCTCGTATGACAACGCCCAGGAACTGATTCGTAGAGGCTTCGATACCCCTAAGCCTATAGAGGCGGTGGTGGAGCATGGGCTGGGCGGAATTACCGACGCCTACTACCTGTGCGCTGAGACCAATAAGAGGGCAATCCGCGAAGAGCTGCAGTCCGACAACTGGAATAGAGACCTGGCAGCGTCCTTTGGTCGCTTTGTGGCCAGGATGCACCAGTCGGGCGTGCTGCATCGCGACCTCAACAATACCAATGTGCTGTGGGAAAAGGTGGGCGAGGAGTACCGTTTTGAGTTGATCGACGTGAACCGCATGGATTTCTACGATACCAAGATTCCCGACGAGGACTGCATGGAGAACCTCACGATGTTTACCGGAAGGATGGACCTCTTCCTAATGGTGGCGCAGAGCTACGCCGAGGCGCGGTCGTGGTCGTGGGAGCAGGTGGATAAGGCCTGTGTGAACAAACTCAAGCACGACTTGCGCTATCGCCGGATCAAGAGGATGCGTCATCCGTTCCGCAAGGCGATGGTGTTGGTGCTGCTGACGGCGCTTGGCCAGATGGTGTCGGCCCAATGCACGCAGGAGGTGAAGAAGCAGGACAAGGCTGCTTTTGAGAAGGCCGTGGCGGCTTATGAGTCGAAGCATTTCGTGGAGGCTAACGCCCAGCTGAAGAAGCTGGCGGCTAGAAATCCTAAATCGGCCGACGTGAATTTCTACCTAGGCATGATTGCCGCCAAGCAGGATGTGAATCCGGCTGCCATCAAGCGCTATTTCAGCAAGACGATAGATCTCTGCCCAGACTATCCGAATGCGCTGGCGCACTACTATATGGGCGTGATACACTACAGCGCAGAGCAGTATGAACAGGCAGTGACAGAGCTGAACCGCTATTTCGATATGGCCAACGGTTCAGGCAGACCCGATTATGAGGCGGTGTACGAGGAGGCGTCGAGCTATCTGCACTGGTCGCAGTTCTTGGCTGAGGCCGAGCTGAATAAGTCGCCCTTTGCCCCTCAGCTGCTGAAGGGCGTGTCGTCGAAAGAGGATGAACTGCTGCCCTACATCACTTGGGACGGAAGGACGTGCTACTTCCTGAGAATGGTGAAGGAGAAGCGTCCGGCCAGCTTCTACGACGACCAGATGGCTCCTAAGGTGCCTAAGATGATGATTAGCCGCAAGAGCGGAGAAAACTTCGGCACGGGCGACCTGCTGCCGGCTCCGTTTAATATGAATGAGAACGAGGGCGGAGTGACGATCACCTGCGACAACGGGCTGCTCTTCTATTCGGTGGTGAAAACTACGCGCAGCGGCTATGGCAACTGCGATATCTACTATAGCGAGTTCAAGGGCGGAGCCTGGGGCGACATCAAGGCGCTAGGCGGCCAGGTGAACGGCGAGAAGAGTTGGGAGTCGCAGCCGAGCATCACGCCTGACGGGCAGACGCTCTATTTCGCCAGCAACCGTCCCGGCGGACAGGGCGGCATAGACATCTGGAAATGCCACAAGCTGCCCAACGGCGACTGGAGCAGGGCCGAGAACCTGGGTCCTTCGATCAATACGCCGGGCAACGAGAAATGCCCATTCATACACGCCGACGGGCACACGCTCTATTTCGCTAGCGACGGGTGGCAGGGATTTGGCGGATACGACATGTATTTTGCCAACATGAACGACAATAGCGCGGCCTATCCTACCAATATGGGCCTGCCTATCAATACGGAGGAGGACGATATTTGTCTGGGCGTTATGGCAGATGGCTCAAAGGCCTATTTTGCCGGCAAGCAGCCTCAGGCGGAATATGTGGGCGGCAAGGATGTGTATGTGTTCGACCTCTATCCTGCCGCGCGTCCCGAGCCGATGAAGGTGATGAAGGCGCCGGTGAAATGCGACAAGCTTGTGTCCATCACGGTTAGCCGCTTCGGCGCCGAGAACGCCGTGTATGCGGGCAGCCAGGTGATGCTGTCGCTCAAAGAGGAAAATCTGGTGGTGGCCGAAGCCGAAGGCTATCTGCCGGCAGTGGGCTGCTATGGCTCTGCGTTCGTGAAAACGAATGGGGAACTGCCGGAAGTGGCTTTGCGCCCGATAGCGCTGAAAGAGGGGCTGAGCCTGGCTGATGTGAAGCTCGCCGGGGCCGCTTCTCAGTCGTTCGCTGCAGGCGGAAAAGCCATACTCGATGCCTATGCCAAATTTCTGATAGAGCATCCGATGATACGTGTGGAGATCAATGGCTGCGACGTGGAATATAGCAGAAAAGTGCGCGACTATCTCCTGTCGAAGAAGCTGCGCAACGAGCGCATCACGATAGGGCTGAGCTCCAAGTCGCCCAAGCTGACCATAATAAATATGTGATATGAAGCCGATCTGGAGGGTCTTAGCCTACATCAAATACTTCCCTAGGGAGGCGGTGCTGAACATCGTGTTCAACACCCTGCATATCGTGTTCAACCTCTCGTCGTATGTGATGATTATCCCCTTTGTGGAGCTGCTCTTCGGAGTGTCGGAGCCGCCGGCAGAGGCGCCCGCCCTGTCGTTTAATCAGCACGACCTTTCGGCCTGGATGGTGTGGCAGCTGGCGCAATATAAAGAGATCTGGGGGCTGTGGAGGTGCCTGGCGGTAGTGTCGGGGGCTTATCTAGGATGTTCCTTCTTGTCGAATCTGATGCGGTTCCTGGCGCAATTCTTCCTTAGCACAATCCGCAATGGCGTTACCGAACGCCTGCGCAACGATATATACCATAAGGTCCTGATCCTGCCGGTGTCCTATTTCTCCGAACAGCGGAAGGGCGACCTGATCAGCCGCATGTCTAACGACCTGGCCGACGTGGAATGGAGCGTGGTGAGCACGTTGCAGTCTTTGGTGAAAGACCCAGTCAACATTGTCTTCTTTGCTGCCACGCTGATATTCATCTCGCCGCAGCTGTTTCTCTATTTCTTAATGGTGATGCCTGTTGCGGTGTGGCTGATTGCTATCATAGGCAAGAGTCTGAAGCGGAATTCTATTCATGGCCAGAACCGTTTGGGCGGCGTGTTCGCCGTGCTCGACGAGTCGCTGTCGAATGTTAGGGCCATCAAGTCGTTTGGGCAAGAGTCGGAGCGCGAAAAGGTGTTTGAGGCCGCCAACGAGCAGTATAGCCGCACCATGGTGAAAGTGGCTCGAAGGAAGGAGCTGAGCAGCCCGCTGAGCGAAGTGATGGGCACGATAGGCTTGGCGGCTATCCTTATCCTAGGCGGCAATCTGGTGATCGGAGGCAAGCTGCTGGCCTCGGTGTTTATCGTATTTGTGATAATCTTTGCCAGGATTATACCGCCAATCCAGGCTTTGGTGAAAGCCTACAGCAGCCTGCAAAAAGGTGCAGCCTCGGCCGCCAGATTCTTCCAAGTGCTGGATGCCGAAGAGTTGATTCTGGAAAAGCCTGATGCGGTCAAGAAGGATTCGTTTGAGAGTGCGATAGCGTATAAGGATGTGTGCTTCTCGTATGGCGGAGACTTGGTTCTGGATCATGTCAATCTTGTGCTGCCCAAAGGCAAGACGATAGCGGTGGTGGGCCCTTCTGGCGCCGGTAAGACTACGCTGGTAGACCTGCTGCCTAGATTCTATGACATCACCAGTGGCGAGATACTGATAGACGGCGTCCCTATCGGGGACTTGAATATCAATAGCCTCAGAGGCCTGATGGGTATTGTGTCGCAGCAGTGTGTGCTATTCAACGACACCGTGGAGAACAATATCGCCTTCGGGCGTCGCAACTATACCCGTCAGCAGGTCGAGGAGGCTGCCCGGGTGGCCCATGCTGATGAGTTCATCAAAGAGATGGAGCAAGGGTATGATACCCTGATAGGGGATAGGGGATTGAACCTTTCGGGCGGGCAGCGCCAGCGTCTCAGCATAGCCCGTGCAGTGTTGAAGAACCCGCCAATCCTGATACTCGATGAGGCAACCTCGGCGCTAGACGCCGAATCAGAACATGCCGTGCAGGACGCGCTGACTCGTTTGATGAAGGGAAAGACCTGCATTGTGATTGCCCATAGACTGTCTACAATTCAGAATGCCGACCAGATTTTAGTGATGGAGAAAGGCCGTATTGTTGAGTCGGGAACCCATGAAAAATTGATTTTAGAGGGTGGATTATACAAAAAATTGATCGATATGCAGAGTTTTGAATGAAAAGAATTGTATTCGGAACTATGTGATAATGCGTAGATTGCAATTTTTATTGCAAGAAATTTCAAAAAATATTTTAGTAATTCAAAAAAAATGTGTACTTTTGCACCCGATTTCGAGAGAGAAATTTGGGAGCATAGCTCAGCTGGTTCAGAGCATCTGCCTTACAAGCAGAGGGTCACAGGTTCGAATCCTGTTGCTCCCACAAGATTTATAAAGAGGTTGATTTTGGGAGCATAGCTCAGCTGGTTCAGAGCATCTGCCTTACAAGCAGAGGGTCACAGGTTCGAATCCTGTTGCTCCCACAGATCTTTATCGAAGCAATCATTCCCTGATTGCTTTTTTTTGTAATAATAGGTTATGAAAAGAATTTGTTCGCTGATTATAGCTGCCGCATTGGGTCTTGCATTTGCGTCGTGCGGCAATAACGACCTCCCTAATGGAGTGATGACAAAGGACGAAATGGTGGATTTCTTGTCGGAGGCCTACCTGCTGGAGGGCTTTTATGCCATTGAGTCTAATAACCAGCCCGAGAGGGTGTCGTACGAGGTGAAAGCGTCCTATGATGCCTTGTTGAAGGAGCATCATATTACTGATGCAGATTTCAAGGCAAGCATGAACTATTATAGCCAGCATCTCGACCAATATGAGGAGATTCATGGCGAGGTGATATCCAGGCTTGAGAGCATGCCTTCAGAATAGCGTAGAAGCGTTTCTAGGAACCAGAAAGGCGAGCCCAGCGGCCCGCCTTTCTTGCTTTGTGCTATGATTGTCCCGCGAGGGGTGCTGCTTGTCTTATTTGGAGGGGAAATGCGGCTTGGGCACTTCCTTTGATGGCTTGAGGTTCTCGGTGTTCTGATAGCGATTTATAGTGCTGGCGATGCTGTCGTATTTGGTGGTATCGGGTTGTGCGAATCTGTATGGCTCTATCACAACGTAGGCTTGCCAGCGTTCGTCGCGCTTTACCATCTTAAGGGTGGGGTCTTGGTGCTTTGGCTGAAGTGGAGTGGTTTTGTAGTATTCCACTTCGGCAGTGGTGTCGGAAGTCTGGCTGATCTTGATGATCTCTATCGTGGCAGGCGTGTTCTTCTTGAGGTTCTCCTTGTCGGCCGGAGTCATCATGGGGTCGAGTACGTTTTGGAAATAGTTGATGGTCACGTCTTGTGTCTCTTGGGCTGCGTATTTGCGTGCCTCTTCGAAGTCATAGTTGCTCATGGCATTGATGTAGCCTAGGGCCTCTTTCTTGATTCTATTCTGCTCTATGCGGCTGCATGAGCAGATGCCTAGGATGGCGAGTGCGGCGCAAAGGATAATGAGTGTTTTTTTCATCGTATTGTTTTAACGTGATTAGTAAAAATCAAGTCCGAGTGTGTTGCACTCGGACTTAGAAAAAAATAGCAGTATGTTGAGATCTGCTTATTTCTTGATGGTAAGAGTACCAGACTTGCTGTCAGCATTGATGTTCTTGGTGTCAACACTAACTTTTCCGCCCTTCTGGATGTTGATCTTAGCGTCACCAGACTTGATGGTGAGGCCTTCAGCGCTCTTCTGGGTGTTGGTAGGATCGATGGTGATCTCAGCCTTAGGAGCTTTCTTCTCCTCTTTCTTGGTGGTGGTTTTCTTTGCAGGGGTCTCTGCAACAACCTCCTCAACAACCTCTTCAACAGCGGTGGTGTCAACAACCTCAACTGGAGTGGTGTCCTCTACTGGGAGAGAATCAACGGTAACTTCTTCTGCGTTGCCGCCGCAAGCGGTGGTCATAGCCATAGCAACGATTGCGATAGCAGCAAGTCTAAAAGCTTTTTTCATTTCTTTAAGATGTGATTTTTTTTGTTAATTGAAAGATGGACTATCCCGTAGGATAGCCCATTCTGATATTTTCTCTAATTAAAATTATTTAGCAGGGGTAAGAACGATGTTGCCCATGGTAACCTTCATGTTCATGGTGCTGGCCTGATCCATTCCAACTGCGCCAAATTCCTGAACGTATGCCTCGAGAGCTGAGAACATAACAGCGTCAAGTTTAGCAGAGATCTTCATAGCGGTAGCATCGTAGCTAACAACTTCCCAGTTGCAGGTCTTTGCCCAGTAGTCGCCGAAAGAAGATTGTCCTGAAGTCAGGCTGTACTCGTTGTAGTAGTCAACGGTAACAATGTCCTGAGTGTTGTAAGCCATATCGCTAGCATTGAAAGCGCCGCTTACTTTACCTACAGTGTGGGTAGCGTAGATGTTAACCAGTGGGAAGCTCTCCATACCAGCATCCTTGCCAGCGAAGATGTAAGCCATGCCCTGATATTCCTGAGCGGTGTAGTCATTAGCAGCGGTCCAGTTGGTGGTGCCGAAAGTAACTTTGATGCCATCTTCTATGGTCTGGGTGGTGTTGCCTTCGCCTTCACCTTCACCATTGTTGTTCTTGTCGCCGCAAGCGGTGAACATGCAACCAGCTACGAGAGCTACTGCGAAAAATTTGAAAAATTTCTTCATTTTTGTTTAGTTTTTAATTGTTAATATTACTTTTTAATTTGCTTTTTTTCGCGCAATTAATTTTCTGCAAAAATACACATTTTTTTTGACATGAGAAACAAAAAGATTATTTTTTTAGTTTTTTTTATTTCTTCAGTCCTTTGTAGTGTTACGACTTGATGTCTAATGCGTCGCGTATTCCATTTCCTAATAGCATGAATGCCAGTACTATTATCATGATTGCAAGTCCTGGAATGAACGCCAGATATGCGTTGTCGAGTAATATGTATCCATAGTTCTCTTTGACCATGCAGCCCCACGATGGCATGGGGGGTTGTACGCCTATTCCAAGAAAACTTAGGCCTGCTTCTAGCAATATGGCGCTGGCAAAGTTGCTGGCAGTTATCACGATGATGGATCCCGAAATGTTAGGCAGTATATGGCGGAAGATTGTCCTGAGGGTGCTGAATCCTAGTGCCCTTGTGGCTTCCACATACTCTTTCTCTTTGATGCTGAGCACTTGTCCGCGAACCATTCTGGCCACATCTACCCACATGGTAAGTCCCACGGCGACGAACACTTGCCAGAATCCTTTGCCCAGCGCAAAGGTGATGGCGATTACCAGCAGCACGGTGGGTATCGACCATACTACGTTGAGTATCCACATGATCACGTTGTCCACCCATCGGCCGTAGTATGCCGCTAGGGCTCCTAGCGTGATGCCGATCAAGAGGGCTATTATCACTGCAATGAATCCTACCGAAAGGCTTACGCGGCTGCCTATCATTATCTGGCTCAGCACGTCTCGGCCATAGCCGTCGGTTCCTAGCACGAAGCGCCGTGTCTCTATCTTTTCCACCTCGGATTTAGCGTACTGCCTTATCTCTCCATCGTTTGGGGTGCTTCCGGTGAAGGTCTCCACCTCATAGTAGCTTCCTGCGTCCTTATGTCTGTAGATGGGTATGGCCGTGTAGGGGAGCGGCTGTCCGAATAGCATGGTCTCTGTCCACGACCGCCTCTCTGCTTCTGGATTCTTGATGCAGATAAAGTCGGCCTTCGAAAACGGCTTCATGGCCGCCAGTTCTAGGTATTGCTGGTTGCAGTAGGGCGTCTTGTCCGGAGTGATCAGGTATCCGAGCAGGGCCATGAGGGTAAATAATACGATCACCGCCAGGCTGGTCATTGCCAGCCGGTTGTGTCGAAACCGCTTCCAGGTTAGGCTCGATAGCGAGGCGCTAGTCGATTTGTCCTGCCTTTTTCTGGAGGGCATGATGCTGCTTATGGCCTTGCTCCACTTCATATCCTACATGAATCCTAATTCTAGTTTCACCTCGTCGCTGAGGGTGTCGGGATTCCATGGCGGATCGAAGGTGAGCTCTACCTCTACCGACTTGATCCCTGTGATGTATTCGCACATCTGTCGTGCTTCCGCCACCATGAATTCTGCCTCAGGGCAGTTGGGTGCGGTCATGGTCATGGTTATCTTCAGGTTGAACTCGTCGTCGATATCGATGCCGTAGATCAGTCCCAGGTCGTAGATGTTGACCGGTATCTCGGGGTCGTATATGTTCCTCAGGCAGTTCACTACTGCGTCGTGGAGGGTCTCTTTGGTTGGTTGTGGGTCTTTTGACATGGCGTTATTGCTCTTTGATTTGATAGGCCAATGCATACATCTTCATTTGTTTTACCATCGAGGTGAGTCCGTTGCTGCGGGTGGGAGAGAGGTGCTCCTTCAGACCTATCTCGTCTATGAATCTCAGGTCGGCAGCAGCGATCTCCTTGGGCGGCTGTCCATCCATGGCTCTGATCAGCAGGCTGATGATGCCCTTGGTGATTACGGCGTCGCTATCGGCCTTGAAATAGAGCTTTCCGTCGCGATACTCGCAGCTCAGCCACACTCTCGACTGGCATCCTTTTATCAGGTTGTCCTCGGTCTTGTGCTTCTCGTCGATGATGGGGCACTCTTTGCCCAGCTCGATGAGGTATGCATATTTGTCGAGCCATTCTTCAAAATTTGAGAACTCCTCGATGATTTGGTCTTCTATTTCCTGTATAGTCATATTATTATTTAGGTGCTTTCTTGATTAGGTATGCTGCGGCCAGTCCGAATAGGGCCTGCGGCAGCAGCACGGAGAGGAAGGGCATCAGGCTGCCGTTGATGGCAAATACGGTGCTGATCTTCATAAACACGATGAATCCGAATGCTATCGAGATGCCTATAGCCAGGTGCATGCCTATTCCGCCGCGAGTCTTCCTCGACGAGATGGCCACGCCGATGAGGGTCATGATGATGATGGCCAGCGGGTTCAGCAGTCGTTGATACAGCTCTATCTTGCTCTGCACCACGGCGCCCGAGCCGCGCAGCTTCTCCTTCTTGATGTGGCTTATCAGCTTGGGTGTGCTCAGGGTGGTGATGTTTGTGGAGGCTTCATCAAAGTCCTCCGGCAGCAGTTTCAGGTGCTCCTCCGAGAAGTCAATGCGCTGCATCGATTCTTCCGGCACGAAGGTGTGGCGCACCACTCCTCGGCAGTCCCACAGGTCGGCCGAGTCTACGTTCTGGATATTCTGTGCCGAAAACCGCTCCACCAGCTTCAGGTCCTGGTCGTAGGTGTCGCGCTGGAAATACGAGGCCGAATGCTGCCGCGTGTCGTATCCTTCGGCAAACACCTGCACCCCCTTCTGCGGCTGGAAGTGGAGGCTGCTGTAGTAGCTCCGGCGAATGGTCTTGATATAGGTCTTCTCGAATTCGTCGAGACCCTTGTTGGTGGTGGGCAGCACGAAGTTGCCTAGCAGAAACACGATGATGGCCACTATGATAGACCCGTGCATGTAGGGCCGCAGCAGGCGCTTATAGCTGATGCCGCTGCCCAGTATGGCTATCACCTCGGTGTTGCCGGCCATCTTCGAGGTGAAGAAGATTACCGATATGAATATGAACAGCGGGCTGTACATGTTCACAAACTGCGGGATGAAGTTGCCGTAGTAGTTCAGTATGATTTCCCCCACCGGAGCGTGGTTGCCCAAGAAGTCGTCGAGCTTCTCCGACACGTCAAACGTGATCACGATCACGATGATCAGCGCCATGGCCAATAAGAAGGTCTTCAGGTACTTCATCAGTATGTACCTGTCTAGGATTCTGTATCGGTCGTTGGCGTTTCGGTTCATGGGGTTATTCATTGAAAAATCCCGCAGGGACCCTACGGGATTTTTTTTGTAATCTATGGTTCTCTTCTGTTAGAAGCCGAATTCCTTGTTGTATTTGGTCAGGCAGTCGAGCACGTTGGTCTTCACGTGGATGAACTCATCTACGCCGTAGCCCTTGTAGGTGTCGATCTGGTCTTTTGGATAACCGGCCAGCACGATGCTCTTCACCTTGCCCTTCAGGCCCTTGCATACGTTCTCGCAGATCTCGGCATACTCGTCGTCGCTCGAGCACATCACCACGATGTCGGCCTGAGCCTTGAGTGCGGCCTCTACGCCTTCCTCAGCGCTCTTGAATCCAACGTTGTCGATGATCTCGTAGCCGGCCACGCCGAAGAAGTTGGTGGCAAATCCGCTGCGAGCCTTGCGCATAGCCAGGTTGCCGTAGGTGAGCAGGAACACTTTCGGACGGCGGCCCGACTTCTCGGTGGCCAGGCGCAGCTGCTCGAAGGCCTCGGCTCCGCGGTAGCGGCGCAGGGTCTTGATTTCGGTTGCCTCGCAGCAGCAAGCCTTCTTGCCGCAGTAGGCGCTCTCCTTCTCTATCTTTTCGCTCATCTTCTCAATGAGGTTAGGATACTGGTTGGTGCCGAGTATGGTGGTCTTGCGGGTAGCGATGTCCATGTCGCGCTGCTGGGACATGCGGGCCACTTCGTCCTGCACGTAGCCTTCGCGGATGGCCTTGCCGAAGCCGCCCTTGCCCTCAACGGTCAAGAACAGATCCCAGGCGTGCTGGGCGATGCTGTTGGTCAGGTTCTCTATATAGTAGCTGCCGGCTGCTGGGTCCACGATCTTGTCCATGTAGCTCTCTTCCTTGAGCAGGAGCTGCTGGTTGCGGCCTATGCGGTAGCCGAAGCTGTCGCTGCCCTTGTAGGCAATGTCGAATGGGTTGGTGGTGATGCTGTCTGCGCCAGCGATGGCGGCACTCATGGTTTCGGTGGTGGTGCGCAGCATGTTCACGTATGGGTCAAAGATCGACTTGTTCCAGATCGAGCTGGTGGCGTTGATAAACACCTTGTAGCAGCAGTCGCAGCAGGGGTTGTACTGCTCCACGATCTTGCTCCACAGCATGCGTGCGGCACGTATCTTGGCAATCTCCATGAAGTAGTTGCTGCCGGTAGCGAAGTTGAACATCATGCGGGGTGCGATGTCGCATACCTGCAGGCCCATGTCGGTGAGGCGGGCCAGCATATCGTTGGCTGATGCCAGGGTGAAGCCGAGCTCCTGCACGATGTTCGAGCCGGCGTTGTGGATGTGGCATCCGTTGATGGCTATCACGTGGAACTTAGGCAGGTTGGCCTTGGCAAATTCGATCATCTCTTTGGCCATCTTGAGGCATCCCTCTTCGCCTTCGCAGTAGCTGCCGAACATCAGGGCGTGGCCATACATGTCGAAGTTGCAGCTGCCATACACCTTCTCTGCGTCAAAGCCGTTGGCTTTCACCACTTCGGCAAAGATCTTCAGGGTTTCGAGCATGTTCTTGCTGCAGGTGAAGTTCACCTTGCAGGCTTCCAGCTGGATGTCCTTCAGCAGTATCTGCATCTTCTCTACCGTGTCGGCCTTGCAGGCGCAGAATCCCAGTGAGTTGGCACCGCGCTCGAGTGCCTCTATAGCCAGTCTGTTGGCCTCTTCAAGGGTCTCTGCCTTGATGTCCTGGCGGATGTCCCATACGTTGTTGTCGGCATTCTTGCCGCGGGTATATGGTGCCTGTGCGGGGTTAGAGTCCAGGTATTCCAGACCTTCCAGGTCTTCTGCACGGTAGTATGGCTTTACATTGAATCCTTCGATGGTCTTCCATACCAGTTTCTTCTCATAGTCTGCTCCTTTGAGGTCTTTGTTGATTACTTCTTCCCATTTTTCGGTCGATACGGGAGGGAATTCGCTGAACAACTTTTTGTCTTCCATTATATTAAAGTTTTTTATTATTATCGCTTGAAAGTTCAAAGATACGCATATTTTTTAATATATAGAAATTTTTTTTCATAAAAAGTCCTATCTGCCCTCTTCCCCCTCTCTCTCCGCCTGCTATTCTACTGGCATTATCTGGCAGTATCCCTTGTGGATGTATAGCAGGTATCCCTTCACGCCGGGGTAGCCCATCTCGCTGATGGCGTTGCAGTAGTTCCTCACCTGCTGCTGGTGCTTCTTCGACTCGCTGCCGGTCTTGAAGTCCACCACCCAGGTCTCCCCGTCGGCCAGCACGATGCGGTCGGGCCTCCTCACGCCGCGTCCCCGCGTGCCGTCCTCCTCTTCGTAGTCCATCACCATGTTGCATTCGTTGATGCATTCATAGCGCGGGTCAAAGAATTTGGCAAAGCCCTCGTTCCTCATCAGCTTGGCTATCTGGCTGCTTATCTCCAGCGTCTTCTGCTCGTCCAGGCCCTGCTCTTTGGCATATTCCTCTATGGCGGCGTCGGCGTCATTCTTGTTGCGCATCTTGGCGAATATCTCGTGCAGGGTCACTCCCTCCTCTATGCGCTCCATGCTCGCCGTGTCGAAGATTCTGCGCGCCTGCTCGGCTATCTCCACTCGCTGGGGCCATCCGTCGTAGGTCAGCTGCTCCACGCTGGTGTTGCCCACGCCCGCCTCCTCCTTGTCGGCATAGTTGATGTCCTCGCCCAGCTCGTAGCGCGTCATCCTCTCGTCGTCCGCCTCCCGCCACTCCAGCCGGCTCTGCCCGTGGGTGTAGTCCCACAGCATCTTCTGGTAGCTGTTGCCGCTGCTCGTCTGGGGCGGCATCGAGCTGTATATCATCAGTTTCGACCTCGGCCGCGTGGTGGCCACATACAGCACGTTCAGGTCGTCCATCTCGCTCATGGCCTCCTCGTGGCTTATCTGGTCTTGGAACACCGTCTCGGCATCCTTCTTGGGCGTCACCAGGCAGGTCTTCAGCCCCAGCTCCTCGCGGTCTATCTTCACCCACAGCGAGCTGCTCTTGCTGCCCGTGGGCGGTATGGCGTAGAGTATTATCTTCGACTCCAGTCCCTTGGATTTGTGTATGGTCATCAGCCTTATGGCGTTCTGCGCCCCTGCCGAGTTCGAGGCCAGGGTGTCCAGCTTCTTGTCAAACCATTCTAGGAATTCCGCCAGGTCTTGGCGGTGGCTGCGGCTGTAGGCGGCCGCTATGTTCAGCATCGAGGCCGTGTAGGCGGTGTCCATCCCCGACAGCTGCAGGCGCCTCACTATCTCTTCGCAGCAGTCGTAGAGGGTCATCGAGCGCAGCCTCTCCGCGTCGAAGTCTATCCCGTCGTGAGCCAGTATCGCGTGCAGGTCTATCAGGTAGTCGTTCCCCTTGTCCAGCAGGTCCTGGGTGAAGTCGTGCGTCGTCTTGCCCATCTGCTGCAGCAGCACCAGCACCTGGGTGGCGGCCACGCGGTCGCGGTTGTCCAGCAGGTAGTGCAGCACGGCGCGCATCAGTATCACCACGCGGCTGTTCTTCAGCAGGAAGGATTCGCTGCTCACCATCGGCACCAGCTCCCCGTGGTCGGGATTCTGGGCAAAGTAGCTGCTGATGGCCGACAGCACCTTGTTGTCGCGCCCCAGTATCGTGATGTCGCTATACTTGTAGTGCAGGACCTCCACCTGGCGGCGTATGTCGGCCAGCATGGCGTCCCACAATCGGTTCGTGCCCCCCTCCTTCGTGTCCGCAAATCCTATCTGCACATAGCCCCCGTCCTTCTGAGCCAGCTGCTCCAGCTCCGGGTGCTCGGCGTCGCCGCCTATATAGATGCGCTGTATCTCGGCGTTGTGGCCGTATGCGTTGTGGGCAGCCCAGGCATAGAACTCGTTGTTGAAGGCCACCACGCGGTCACGCGTGCGCCAGTTCTCCTTGATGTTGTCCACGTCGGCTATGCCCGGCTGGGTGAACACCCGTCCGTGGTCGTGGATCACCTCCACCTCCGGCAGCCTCACAAACTGCTCCACGTCCCCCTTCCTGAATCGGTATATGGCCTGCTTGCCGTCGCCCACTATCAGGCAGGTATGGCCGCTGTCCACCGCGTTCGACACCAGCGGCATCAGGTTCTGCCACTGCTGCTTCGAAGTGTCCTGGAACTCGTCTATCAGCACGTAGGCATACCTGCTCCCCACGCGCTCGTAGATGAAGGGCATCGGCTCCTCCTGCACCACCTGCGCGATGCGGCTGTTGAATTCCGATATGTGCACCATCTCGTTGGCGTGCGACTCCGTCTCGGCAATCTGGTCCAGGCGGTTCAGCACCGCCAGCGAGTAGATGTTCTTCAGTATCAGCATTCTCGAGTTGTAGAGCGCCAGCCCGTCGTCCAGCAGCTCCTCTATCCTTCTATAGTGTGCGGCCAGTATGGGCTGCAGCGCCTCTATCTGCGGGCGCTCCTCCTGCGGGCACGAGCCGCTCCAGAGGTGGTCGCCCTCCACGAAGGCCAGCACATACGTGTTCCCCTTCGCCATCTCCCCCTTGGCGGCCTTCTCCATGTAGCCCCCTATGCCCTTGGCCCCCTGGTACAGGTGCCCCTTCTCTATCTGCGCCTCCTTCATGGCCTTCAGCGCCTCCTTGGCCTCGCTGGCTATCTGCTGCTCCAGCTCGCGGTTGTCGCGGCGCAGCTTCTTCTGCAGCGCCTCGAATTCCGAGGGCGCCATCTCCTTATACGCCTCCAGCTGCTGCTGCACCCCCTCGGTGAACAGCTCCTTGGCCAGCTCCGCTATGCGGTCCTCAATCCTGAAGGAGCGGCCCTCCTCCATCTGGTCCTCCGCAAAGGAGCAGAGCATCTGCGTCAGCTCCTCCTCCTCAGCCTGTCCCAGGCGGCCCATCAGGTCGTCGATCGAAGTCTGGATCAGGTCGCTGTTGTCCAGCAGCACCTCGAAGTTCATCGGCAGGTCCAAGTCGTGGGCAAAGGTCTTCACGATGCGGTGCATGAAGCTGTCGATGGTGCATACCGACAGCTCCGAGTAGTTGTGCAGTATAGCCCTCTTCACGCGGGCAGCATAGCGCTGCATCCGCGCAAAGTCCATGCCCGTGTCATTATTGATAGCCTGGGCCATGCCCGACTCGGCACCCTCGGAGGCAATCTCCTCCAGGTAACCCATGATGCGCTCCTTCATCTCGTTGGCCGCCTTGTTGGTGAAGGTGATGGCCAGTATGCGCGCAAACTGCTGGTCCAGGTCCTCCTCATGGCGGCCCGAGAAAGCCAGTTTGATATATTCTTTCACGAGGGTGAAGGTCTTGCCGGCGCCAGCCGAAGCCTTGCGTACGATAAGGCTGCTCTTATTTTGGATCATAGCGGATAATTAAAAACTATTTTTCTAACCATTAACGCGCCAACCCCCAAAAAATGACGTCCCCCGCCAAAATTTTTTTTCAAAACCACATATAAGCATGCCTCTTCCCACTTCGCAGCCTCCGGCACTCGCTCGCAGAGCGAACCCATTTACACCGAATAGACCGAATGAATTGTCTGAGGAATCCTTCAAGAGCGGCCACTCGCCGGAGGCACGCGAGCGCAGCGACCGCGTTTTCGCGTCCTTCGCCCACCTTCAAGCAGAGACAGACTTTTAACCTTTCCCTCTTCGCGGGAGTTTTAATGTCCGATTAGCAGTTAGCAATTGGCCCAATAGCCAACTGTCTTGTACTGAAAAAAGTTGACTCTATCAAACAGAGTTAATATGTTCAAGTAT
>JAKSMS010000036.1 GCA_024400415.1 Bacteroidales bacterium
ACTTTCATATTTCGATTATCGATTATTAGCTTTTGATTTTTAAGTTTTCCATATCACGCGGGTATGTCACCTTGATGTTGGACTCGTCCCCCATCACCACATAGACCTCCTCCTCGGGCGCATAGCGCATCACCATGCCGCAATCGTCCGTGGCAGGAATCTGCTCGCTCAGCTGGGCACGCTCATAGGCCTTGCGGATCACCTCTAGGCGGAACCCCTGCGGCGTCTGGGCACGCATGAGGCTCTTTCGGTCGGGAATCGACACAACCTTGCCATCTTCTACCTTCCAGATGGTATCAGTGCAAGCCACGGCGGCACCAGCAGCCCTATGGCTATCCAATGCCTTGCAGACATCGCCAATTAGACTTGGACTCACCAACGGCCTTACAGCATCGTGCAGCAGCATACGCGAGTCGCCAGGCTCGTCGGCATACGCCCTCAGGGCCTCGAGAGTAGACATATATCGTTCCGACCCTCCGGCCACGATCTTGGCCACCTTGCGCCAGTTGTTTCGGCCAGCCTGGTCGCGCATAAAGGACACCCATTCCGGATGCACCACTACGCAGACCTCGTCGATGAGGGGATGCCTGTCGAAAGCGTCTATCGTGTGCTCGATAACCATCCTTCCGGCAACCTTCAGAAACTGCTTCGGAATATCGGCGCCGAGCCTGCTTCCTACCCCTCCGGCCAAAATTACTGCGATATTTTTCATTTTTACGACTCGTTCTTTTTCGTGTGCAATCGGCTTTTTGTGCAATAATATTAGCCAATTACGCCAATGCTGACTATTTATGATTATAATCTATAAAAATGCAAATATACGATTTTATTTCGAATCAAGCAAATTTATCCGTCTCCGACCCTTATTTTTCACTCCGACTAAAAGCCTCAAACTATCGCATAGCTGTTACATAATAGGCGCATATGTACTATATATGTGCTATATATGTGCTATATATGTGCTATATTTCTGCTATCACTATAGCATAGGACATATATAGCACATATATAGCAGATATATAGCACATATGACACGATTAGGACTGAGGTAAAGACTAGTTTATCAGCAGCCGGATGCCAGCTGTTTTTGGCAGATCAACGGCTTCTCACACATAGTGTGAACACAAAAAAGCGGCCTCGACAAGTATTTATTTGCAAGTATCAATATATTTTTGTAACTTTGCAATTTCTAAATCAAACCATTAAATGAAAAAATCACTGAAAATCACACTGATAGTAGTAGGATCGATACTGCTGCTGCTATTCGTCGCCACACTGCTGGTTTCACCCATAGCCACCGCCTATATCAATAAGAACGGCAAAGACCTCATCGGCCGCACCATCCAGGTGGACAACGTCAGCGTGAACGTATATACCGGCCACCTCGAGGTGCTGAACCTTAAAGTGCTAGAAGATGACGACAAATCTGTTTTTGTATCGTTTGACACCCTTGACGTGAAGGCCCGACTGCTCAAGCTGCTGGCCAGCAACGTATATCTGGACCATATCACTCTGGCCGGACTCAATGTGAATGTGATCCAGAATGGCGAAGACTTCAACTTCAACAGCATCATCGACTTCTTTGCCTCCGACGAAGAGGAGGTGGAAGAGGAAGACACTACTGCTAGCGACTGGAAGATAAGCCTCTACAACATTAACCTCTCCCGCGGAAGAGTGTACTATGCCGACAAAGGCATCAATACCGACTGGGACCTCGAGGACATCAACATCAAGATTCCCGGATTCGTAATCGGAGGCAACGAGAGCACCGATGCCGGCATCACCCTCCAGATGGCCGACGGCGGCACGCTCAACACCCAGGTCAACTACGACATCAACACCAACGACTTTACCGCCATGGTGAAATTGAATGACTTTGCCATCTCCAACATCAAGGCATACCTCACCGATATGATGCGTATAGGCCGCTTTGACGGCATCCTCGACGCCGACATTACGGCCAAAGGAAACCTAGACCGCATTGAGCAGCTTGCCATACTCGGCAACGCCCATCTCAAAGACGTAGACATTCGCTCCAATACCAACCAGCCCGTGATAGCCCTAAGATCGCTAAACCTTGACAACGCCAATATCTACCTCGACAAAGAGCTGTACGACATCGGATCGATCACCATCGACGGACTCTCAAGCCGTTACGACCTTTACGCCAACGACGACAACTTCTCGAGATTCCTCATCGACGAAGAGCCTTCGCCTGCCGACACTGCAGCAGCTGCCCCTGATACCGCCTCCGCTGAGGAGTCCGAGATGGAAGTGCATCTGCGCCATTTCAGCCTCACCAACAGCCAGTTCACCTATGCCGACCACACGTTGCCAGACCGCTTCGAATTCCCCATCACCAACATCACCATCAACGCCAACAACCTGTCGCTCTCTGGCACCAATGCCGCCACAATCAAGGCTTCGCTTCCTCATGGCGGATCGGCCTTTATCGACTGGAGCGGCAACCTCGACGACCTATACTCGTTCCAACGTCTGAAGCTCGACATCAAGAACCTCCAGATGGCCGACATCTCGCCCTATACCGTTGCCTACCTCGGCTGGCCATTCGAAGATGGCACCTTCTCATTCTTGAGCCTCAACACCATTCGCCACAGCCAGCTCGACGGCCAGAACCACCTCGACATCTACAAGGCAACCGTCGGCAAAAAACGCAAAGACGTTGATGCAGAAATAAATATCCCGCTGAAGGCTGCCCTATACGTGCTGAAAGACAAGGACGAAAAAATCCAGTTCGACGTGCCCATCTCAGGCAATATCGAGAGCCCCGACTTCAACTACATGAAGCTCGTGTGGAAAACCCTCGGCAACCTCCTCGTGAAGGTAGCCACCGAGCCGTTCCGCCTTGCAGGCGACGCCCTCGGCATCAGCAGCAAGGACGAGCAGTTCATACCCGTAGACCCCGCACAGCAGGAGCTTTCGTCGGAGCAGTACTACATGCTAGAGCGCTATGCTTCGGCCATGAATTCCGTGCCCGGACTCAAGATCAACCTCCAGCAGCAGCTCGACGCCGCATCAGACTCCACCACCCTCCAGCTCGCCGAAAAACGCAACGCACAAGTGGTGGCACACCTCACCCAGCAGATGCACGTGCCCGCCGCTCAGATTTCGACCGAGATCTCACTCATAGACAAGCTCAAGAAACCCGGATACTTCATCACCGGAAAGATTGAGGAAGACCAACAATAAAAAAACTTCCTTATTTGAATTGCGTCGAACCAGATTAATCATCTTATGCTATGAATAGAATTGCACAAACTATTAGCAGAGCTGCAACTTCGCTGATAATCGCCATCATGCTAATGCCGATTCAGCCAGGCTACGCCCAAGAAGTGAGTACCATGGGAGTAGACTTCTGGATGGCATATCCTAGTTGCTATGAAGGAAGTGGAGAATCATCGAACACCTTCAAATTGTTTTTTTCAGGCAAACGCAGCTGTGTGGTTACTGTCAATATACCAAGAGTGTCGTATACACAGACAATAAACATCTCACCCAACACGACCAGTACGATCACATTGCCAACAGCATCAGCCCATTCCCATAGCAGTGGCTCAATCTCAAACAATGGCATACATATCACCTCAACCGACACCGTTTCTGCTTATGGTTCCTATCAATACACGCACTCCTACGATGTCACAAACATACTGCCCACAGATGCACTCTCAGACCAGTACACAGTGATTACGCACCAATGCGTGCAATTTCCAGCTCACTTTATCGTGGTAGCAACAGAGGACAACACTACATTCTCATATACCCTAAATGGTGATGCAATGTCGAGTACCAACTCTGTTGTGCCTTCTGGCACCACTGTGAACGTGACCCTACAGTATGCAGGTCAGTGCTATCAGTTGAAAAGTACCACTCCAGGCAACCTCTGCGGCACCACCATCCAAGCTGAGGACTGTAAGAAGATTGCTGTATTTGCAGGCAACGAATGTCTCTATCTGCCAAACTACGACAACTCCATGCAGGCTGCTGCCCAGAGTTGCGATATGGCCTTCAATCAAATGATTCCAACGAAATATTGGGGCAAGGAATTCCCTATCGTATACTCTGGACTTCACAGACCTGACCAAGTTCTTGTGTATCCTTCTGAGGACGGAACCATCGTGGTAGACGGCAATACGCCAATAAACCTCACGGCCGGCAACTTTTATACATTCCATGCCTCTAACAACAATGCCGCCTCTTATGTGACGACCACATGCCCGTCATCCGTGTATCTTTACTACCAAAGCGAACCACGTATCCAAGATGGAATCGACGTGACATATGATGGCGACCCGGCAATGGTACCTGTCAATCCCAACACAATGATGATGCACAATGTGACCTTTGGAAGTTTCAATTCAACATACACACACTCTCACATGGCCAATATTGTGACACCAACAGGAGAGACTTCACTTATCACTCTTGACGGGAATAGCATTGCCAACCAGTTTTCAGCCATACCAAACTCGCCATATTCATGGGCCAGAGTTTCGGTGTCCGCAGGATCTCACAACCTTATTTCGACTGGACAAGAAGGTTTCTGCGCCACAATTTTCGGACAAGGGCAGTGGGAAGGCTACGGATACTCAGCCGGATGCGAACTACGTGACTTGAGCAAATTGATAATGCTTGACAACGACATTGTTGGACCAACAGACACCTTAGAAATCTGCGCCGGTTCGACCCACTCATTCCAATTCGAAACAGACCGCAATCACACAAGTTGCACTTGGTACTTTGAGGATGGCGTCTCTATCGCCGCAGATTCCACATCACACTATTTTGCAAATGCAGGTACCTACCATATTATGTGTGTTGTGGATTTCGAACAGGCTACTCCATGCAGCAATGGTCTGACAGACACGCTATGGACGACAATTCATGCCGTTACAGGATCAGTGACAGAGCAGCACGACACAATCAACGAAAATCAACTGCCATGGGTAATAGGAGGCGTAACCTACTACACAGACTTCGGCCCAGACACCATACGCTTAGGCGGTCTGCCCGGTTGCGACAGCCTGCTCATCGCATCTTTAAGAGTAATACGAAATATCCCGGTTTATTTTGACACCACCATCTGCGGCAATAACTTGCCCATCATCTGGCACGGACATACGTTCTCCACTCCGGACACTGTGGCAGACAGTCTTACAAGTGTCATGGGAGGCGACAGCATCGTATACTACATATTAGACACGGTGGCAAGGGCTACGTATGATACTATAGATGATCACTTCTGCGAAGGTGACAGTTACCATATATTAGGTACTGTTTTCACATTACCTGGCACATATACTCTACAGACCACAACTTCTCTAGGCTGCGATAGCATTGTGACACTCAACCTTACAGAGAACCAAACAGGGGAATCGACACTCGATACCTTTACCTGCGAAGGCACGCCACTAATGTATAATGATCAAATCTACAGTAATAGCGGGACATACATAACGACTCTGCTCACAACGATGGGTTGCGACAGCTTGGTAACCATCAACTTGGATACGAAGCCCAACTACTATGTCGAACTATACGACACCTTGCGGGACGGACACTCCATCATTTTTGATGGAGCTCAGATTCAGGAACCTGGATTCTATTCGACTCTGTACACCACCATATTTGGATGCGATAGCAACATCGTCCTCTATGTGTCAGCAGACCCTGGAGTAATCTGGTTTCCCAACATCATCACACCAGACCTCGCCAACAACCGTTTTTTCAAGGCTTACGGACACAACATCATCGAATTGGAGATTTTCATCTTTAACCGTTGGGGTGAGAACATCAAAGTACTTCACGGCTTGGATGATTACTGGGACGGAACCTACAAGGGCCACCCATGTCCAGAGGCCGCATACGCTTATATCGCCAAGTTCCGGACAGTTGACATACCTAATGCGTTCCAGACTGCCAAAGGAACAGTAACAATCATCAGATAAAGTTTTTAATCATATGAGAACTATCTTTATTCTACTTTTTATCGGATTCACACTAGGCGCCTTTGCCCAACAATATCCATTTCAAGATACGAGGCTGCCTATCGACCAGCGTGTCGAAGACCTCATCTCACGACTGACCCTCGACGAGAAGCTAGGCTTCATGGAGCACCAGAACCAGCCCGTCGAGCGACTCGGTATTCCGGCCTACAGCTGGTGGAACGAAGCCCTCCACGGCGTGGCTCGCAACGGCAAGGCCACCGTCTACCCCATGCCCATCGCCATGGCCGCCAGCTTCGATCCGGGATTGGTAATGAGCGTTTATAGGAATATTGCATTTGAAGGCATCTTAAAGCACCAGGAGATGAACCGCCTCGGCCGCCACGACGATTACTGCGGCCTCACCTTCTTCACCCCAAATATCAACATCTTCCGCGACCCTCGCTGGGGACGCGGCATGGAGACCTTCGGCGAGGACCCGCTGCTCACCGGCGAGATGGGATTGGCCGTGGTACGCGGACTCCAAGGCACCGAACCCGGACGCCTTCGCACTGGCGCCTGCATCAAGCACCTGGCCGTGCATAGCGGACCTGAAGGACTGCGACACGAATGGGACTCCAAGATAGGCATGCGCGACCTCTTCACCACCTACCTGCCCGCCTTCGAGCACGTCATCCGCCGCTCCGACGTGCAGCAGGTGATGTGCGGCTACAACCGCCTCAACGGCGCCCCCTGCTGCGCCAACGCCATGCTCAACGACATACTCCGCAACCGCTGGCACTACAATAATATTTTGGTCACCGACTGCTGGGCCATCAACGACATGTATGAGCGCGACACCGTCATTCCCCGCCACAAGACCCACCCCACCCCAGCAGCAGCCTCGGCAGCAGCATTCGGCACCGAGGTCGATCTCGAATGCGGCAGCGGACTTCCCGCCCTCAAGGAGGCCGTTGAGCAGGGACTCATCCCCGAAAGCAAGATCGACGAACATCTCCGCCGCGTGCTCCGCACCCGCATGATGGCCGAACTGAGCGCCAATAAAACAATCACTGCCAAAGATATCGACACCACCCTGCTCGACCGCATCAGCCGCGAGAGCCTCGTGCTGCTTAAGGGAGACAACTACCTTCTCGACCAAAGACCCGCTCCAAAGATTGCCGTAATCGGCCCTAACGCCGCCGACAGCACCATGCAGTGGGGCAACTACAACGGCGAGCCCTACCACACCATCACCATCAAGGAGGGCTTCGAGAAGTACGTCTCCCCATACCGCATCAAGGAGATCTATTTCGACACCGCCTGCCATCACGTGCTCGACGACTACCAGCGCCCAGCCGACTTCTGGGAACGCATCAAGGAATGCGACCGCGTGGTGTTCTGCGGAGGTCTCTCCCCTGCCCTCGAGGGCGAGGAACTCCAAGTGGAACTGCCCGGATTCCACCGCGGCGACCGCACCCAGATTGAACTGCCACGCGTGCAGGTGGACCTCATCCATCAGATCCACGCCCTCGGCAAGGAAGTCACCCTCGTGCTTTGCACAGGCAGCGCCATAGCCCTTGAAGAGGTAGAGCCCGACGTAGAGGCCATCCTCGTGGCCTGGTATGGCGGCGAACGCATGGGCAAGGCCGTGGCCGAAGTCTGCAACGGCAATATCTACCGCCTCGGACGCCTCCCCGTCACCTTCTACCGCAGCACCAGCCAGATGCCCGCCTACGAGGACTACAGCATGGCAAATCGCACCTACCGCTATATGGACACCGAGCCGCTCTACCCGTTCGGATTCGGCCTTTCGGAATCACGACTCGAAATCCAAGAGCACTCCTACGACCCCCAGAGCCGAAAACTCCAAGTCAAGTACTTCTTGAGGTCACGCGTTCGCGACGGAGAACCCGAAGACCAGGTGCTGCAGGTCTATGTGCGCAACCTCGACGACCCCGAGGCTCCAAGGCTCAGCCTCGTAGACTTCCGCCGAGTATGCCGCGACTGCTACCCCAATATGGGCAGCGCCGAGACCATCACACTCCCCGAAGAGGCCTTCTACTCCTACGACGAAGCCACCGAGAGCATGCGCGACCTCGGCCACCATTTCGAGATTTACGCAGGCTCCTCCAGCCGCATGAGCGATCTGGTAAAAGTCGGCGAACGTTGATTTTTTTTACCATCCACACAATAAAAACGAATAATCATAGTTACTAGAATACAATTATCCGTTGCGATAGTAGCTCAGTTGGCAGAGCGGCGGCTTCCCAAGCCGCAGGTCGCGGGTTCGAACCCCGTCTATCGCTCAAAAAAGAAACATTATTTTACAGCCTGGCAAAAAACCAGGCTATCTTTTTCAACAACCAATCACAATATGAAAAAGATCATGACCATTCTGGCTGCAACATGGCTCTTGTGCAGCTGCAACAACAAACCTCAAATGGCCATCGAACCTCCTTCGGGAGACAGCATCGCCACTGTATACATGACCAGCGAAATCACCCCCGAATCGCTGATCGACATCTACGAGGCACTCGGTGTGCCCGCTCACGGACGCGTGGCAGTCAAGATCTCGACTGGCGAATCTGGCGGCAAATACTACCTGCAGCCTAAACTCATTGGACCACTCGTACAGAAACTCAACGGCACGATTATCGAGAGCAACACCGCATACTGGGGCAGCCGCGACTGCAACGAGGATCATTGGGAGACCATTCGCGAACACGGATTCCTGGAAATAGCCAAAGTGGACATCCTCGACTCCGAAGCCGAGATGCGCCTTCCGGTGAAAGACACCTCTCACCTGCCCTACAACCTGGTAGGCTCTCACCTGAAGAACTACGACTTCCTCGTAACCCTCTCCCACTTCAAAGGCCACCCTATGGCCGGTTATGGCGGAGCCATCAAGAATCAGTCCATCGGAATCGCCTCATCTAACGGCAAGATTCTTATCCACACAGCAGGCCAGAAGGCCGATGCTGAGCACAAACTGAAGTCTTGGACCACAGCAGTAGCCTCAACCGAGCAGGACGACTTCCTGGAAAGCATGGCCGCTTCGGCACAATCGGTAGCCGACTACTTCGGCAAGGACGTCATCTATATCAACGTGATGAACAATCTCTCGATCGACTGCGACTGCCTGCCCAAGCAGCATGAACCTAAAATAAAAGATGTAGGTATCCTGGCCTCCACCGACCCCGTGGCCCTCGACCAAGCCTGCCTCGACATCATCTTCCGCATGACTCCCAGCGAAGGCAACGACCCCAAGCCCCTTCAGGAGCGCATCACCAAGAAGCATGGCCAGCATACAGTAGTCCACGCCGAGCGCATCGGACTGGGAACCCGCCGCTACAAAATAATCCAGATTTGACCCGACTTATAAGGTTTTTGCAAAAAAAATCGTAACTTTGCAAACTCTTGAGAAATCCCCCAAGACACCAATCACCCTCATAACGCACTAATTCTCTAGCACCCTACAAGAACAGACCATACTATCAACAAACCGAAAAACTCACAAAATAATAATAAAAAAAAGAAAAAAAACATGAAGAAAGTAGTACTCTCTCTGCTTTGTGCCCTGTGCGCAACCGCACTCTTCGCCCAAAGCCCATTTGTGGTTTCACCACTCCTCGACGGAGACAACCTCATCTCCTTCCAGGGAACCTCAATGTCTCAGAACCGCACCTACGCTTGCGGCAAGGAATCCATGAACGAAGTGCCTGCCATCTGGAACATCAACACCAACCAGGTTATCTCCTTCGTGGTGACCTGCAACACCTTTGACGGCGTCGTTCCTCAGCCAGGCGTCTTCAACGCCATCAACAACAACGGCATTGCAGTAGGCAGCCTCACCAACCTCGAAGACTATGTAGAGTATCCCATCATGGCCTCCGTTGACGGCACCATTACCGAACTCTATCGCACCGAAGAGGATGCTGGCGGAGCTGCTTGGGGCATCACCGAAGATGGCAGCATCATCGTAGGATTCCACTTCGACGAATCATGGACCACCCATCCATGTATCTGGACCAACAACGGCCAGACCCGTACCGACCTGCCAGTTCCTACCACCGAACAGATGGGCTTTGCTATCGACTATGCTTCAGCACGCTGGATCTCAGCCGACGGCAACACCATTCTCGGCTATGGCCAGGATTTTGAAACCGGCCAGTGGGTAGCCACCGCTTGGCGCAAGAACGGCAGCGAATACCAGCCATTATGCTTCGCTAGCGACTACTTCCAGTCAATGAATGAGGAAGTTGCTCCTGGCAGCAACGTATTTTTCGAATTCGAACCCACTTCCATCAGCAAGAATGGCGAATGGGCCGCACTCCGCGTAGTTCAGCCTTACGACATCAACGACTGGAGCTTCATGCCTCAGAGCCTTACCGCCCGCTACAACTTCAATACCGGCACCTTAGAGGTACTCAACAGCACCTACGATTTCGCTGCAATGGAATGCTTCAGCATCGCTGACGACGGCACCTGTGCAGGCCGCATGAGCGACGTGGCAAACAACGGACAGGCCTTCATCTGGATGCCTGGCCAGAGCGAGGCCAGCCTCATCAACGACATCTTCCCCGACAACGATTATCTCCAGCAGCAGGAATATACCGCTTTCTCCAGCATCTCTGCTGACGCCCACTACGTATTAGGCTATGCCATCAACACCGTAGGCGACATGACCACCTTCCTTGCCAACCTCTCCGAGGCAACCCTCGGCATCCACGATGTTGAGAACGGCAGCGTTACTCCTGCCATCAAGGGCACCTACGACCTCATGGGCCGCAAGGTTGAGACCATCCGCAACCACGGCATCTATATCATCGACGGAAAGAAAGTGATCCGCTAAGGAACCCACTTCTCTCACCACATACCCTAAACGGCACTCGCAATGAGCGCCGTTTTTTCTTTTTGCCGAAGACCTCTTAACAATTAGGTGTTGAAAATATGTGTACATCTCAAAAAAGCAATACCGATAATTGTAGTATCTTTGCAGCAAGTAATCACAACCATCTTGAAATATGGAAGCCAAACTAAGTCAGAATGTTAAGAGGGCATTAGTCAACAGCCGCGACGAGGCAATACGCCTCAAAAGCGGCCATATAGGCGTAGAGCATCTTTTTCTTGGCATTCTACGCGAACCCAATTCATCAGCAGTACAGTTCCTCAAACAGCTAAATGCACCCATCGATGAAATCAAAAACCGCATTATAGAGACCGTCGTCCAAAGCGACTCATCCCCTATCGAATACTCCCCCGACAGCGAGATACCCATGCTGAAGCAGACCGAGCGCATGCTCCGCGCCAGCGTGCTCGCCGCCCGTAAGATGCGCTCCGACGAAGTTCGCACCGAACATGTAGTGATAGCCATCCTCACCGACGACGACTCCACCGTGGCTGCCATACTCAAGAAGGCAGACGTGACCGTGAAGCGCTATACCGACGTCATCAACGGCAACAATTCCGAGAAGGCGCCCTCCGACGACCTCCCCTACAACGCCACGGCAGAAGACATCTACAACCAGTCTAGCGACGACGGAAACGACGATTTCCCCTACGCCGACCCTTCGCCATCACGCGAAGAGCCGTCAGCCCCCAAAAGCAACGCCAAGACCCCAGCACTAGAGAATTTCGGCCGAGACCTCACCAAGCTGGCCTCCGAAGGCAGGCTTGACCCCGTCGTAGGTCGCGAGCGCGAACTGGGACGCATCGCCCAAATCCTCAGCCGCCGCAAAAAGAACAACCCCATCCTCATTGGCGAACCCGGCGTGGGCAAAAGCGCTATCGCCGAAGGATTGGCCATCCGCATAGTCGAAGGCAAAGTGCCTCGCACCCTCTTCAACAAGAGAGTGATATCCCTCGACCTCGCCTCACTAGTGGCCGGCACCAAATACCGCGGACAATTCGAGGAAAGAATGAAGGCCATCCTGAAAGAACTGGAACAGAACCGCGACATCATCCTCTTCATCGACGAAATCCACACCATAGTCGGCGCAGGAAGCGCCAGCGGAAGCCTCGACGCCTCCAATATGTTCAAGCCCGCTTTGGCCCGTGGCGAAGTGCAATGCATCGGAGCCACCACCCTCGACGAATACCGCCAGTATATCGAAAAAGATGGAGCCCTAGAACGCAGATTCCAGAAGGTATTGGTAGAGGCCACCTCGCCAGAAGAAACCCTCACCATCCTCAAGAATATCAAGTCAAAATACGAAGAGCACCACCTCGTCAGCTATAGCGACGAAGCCCTCGAGGCCTGCGTGCAGCTCTCCGAGCGATACGTCTCAGACCGACTCCTCCCCGACAAGGCCATCGACGCCCTCGACGAAGCCGGCGCCCGCGTCAGGATAGCCAACGTCCACACCCCTACCGAGATCATCGAACTCGAGCACCAGATCGCAGATATCAACGCCAAGAAGAAAGAAGTACTGGCCAAGAAATCCTACACCGAAGCCGCAAAATACCGCGACCAAGAGCGAGAAATGCAGAAACAACTCGACCAACTCAACGCCGACTGGGAAAAAGAGGAGAAAGAACGCCGCATCCTTGTCACCGACCAAGACGTGGCCCATGTGATAGCCATGATGACCGGAGTCCCCGTGCAGCGCATAGCCCAAAGCGAAGGCACCCGACTGCTCAACATGGACGAAGAACTGAAAGGAGCCGTCGTAGGACAAGACGAAGCCATACGCCAGATCTCACGCGCCATTCGACGCAACAGAGCCGGACTCAAAGACCCCAACCGCCCCATTGGCAGCTTCATCTTCCTAGGCCCTACCGGCGTCGGCAAGACCTACCTCACCAAAGTCCTCTCCAAATACCTCTTCGACAACGAGGCCAACATGATACGCATCGACATGAGCGAATACATGGAGAAGTTCTCCGTTTCGCGCCTTATCGGAGCGCCTCCAGGCTATGTCGGCTACGAAGAAGGCGGCCAGCTCACCGAGAAAGTGCGCCGCAAGCCCTACTCCATCGTGCTGCTCGACGAAATCGAGAAAGCCCACGCCGACGTATTCAACGTGCTGCTGCAGGTACTCGACGACGGACAGCTCACCGACGGTCTCGGCCGCAAAGTAGACTTCCGCAACACCATCATCATCATGACCTCCAATATCGGAGCCCGCCAGCTCAAAGATTTTGGCACAGGCGTCGGATTCTCCACCCAGGCAAGAGCCGAACATCAGGCAGCTGCCGAACGCGGAGTCATTGAGAAAGAGCTCAAGAAGAAGTTCGCCCCCGAATTCCTCAACAGAGTCGACGATATCGTATACTTCAACAGCCTCAAGCGCGATGATATCCATAAGATTATCGACATCGAGCTGCGCGGACTCTTCAAGCGCATGCAGGATATGGGCTACAACGTATCCATCGACGAGAAGGCCAAAGACTTCATCCTCTCCAAAGGCTGGGATCCCGACTACGGCGCCCGCCCGCTCCGTCGCGCAATCCAGCATTATGTCGAAGACGACCTCGCCGACGAGATACTCCGTTCCGCCCTTCTTCCTGGCGACGGCATCACCATCACAACCCAAGGCGATGGCGACGACGCAAAGATCACCTTCGATATCGAAAAAGGCGAACAGTCCAAATCCCTGTTGGATTTCTAATTGCCGCCAACAATTACATAAACGCTTTCATACTTCAGAACCAGAGCCGCCCATCCCCGGGCGGTTCTTTTTTTGGGGGGATTATATACAAGTTTATCTAATATACCCTTGTTTTGCAATGCAAAACGTTGGGACTGAAAGAAATTATCAGAAATTTATCAGAAATTTTGTGTGAGTAGATTTATTTCTGGACAATTTCTGAACATTTCTTTCAGTCCCGCATGCTGAGCCTGCTCAGCGAGGGTGACAATGGGTAAACAAATATATAGTTCCATTTTTTTTGGGGGGATTATATACAGGTTACCCTCAACAAGCTACGCGCAGCGAGACAATATTACACAGCAAAAGGGACCCAGCTAGGGGTCCCTTTTTGAAATATGCGGATGAAAGTTATCCAATTATTCTGGCCAAACAGCCTGGAGGTTACGGTCGCCGTAAGCGTCATCGATGGCGCTGATGGTAGGCCAGTACTTATCCTCGAGAGGCATTGGGAATGCAGCAGTCTGGCGGCTGTAAGGATAGTTCCACTCGTCGGCGCAAACCACCTGCATGGTGTGAGGAGCGTTGGCGATTGGGTTGTTGTGCTCGTCGCTCTTGCCAGTCATGATGTCGTCGATCTCCTTGCGGATGCCGATGAAGGCCTCAACGAGACGGTCGAGCTCGCTCAGAGGCTCGCTCTCGGTAGGCTCAACCATGAGGGTGTTGTGTACTGGGAATGCCACGGTTGGAGCGTGGAATCCATAGTCGTCCAGACGCTTAGCGATAGCGCCTACGCCAACCTTGAGGCTGAACTCAGCGAAGTCAACGATCATCTCGTGGCCGCACATGCCGTTCTTGTTGGTGTAGAGAATCTTATAGTGCTCCTGCAGACGGGCACGGAGGTAGTTGGCGTTCAAGATAGCGTGCTTGGTAGCCTCGGTAAGGCCGTTGCCGCCGAGCATCAGCAGGTAGCCGTAGGTGATAGGCAGCAGGAGTGCGCTGCCGTAAGGAGCTGCAGCCATGGTGTTGCCCTGGGCGCCGCCGCACTCTACTACTGGGTGCTTAGGCAGGAATGGGAGCAGTTTCTCGCATACTCCGATAGGGCCTACGCCAGGACCGCCGCCGCCGTGAGGCATTGCAAAGGTCTTGTGGAGGTTCAGGTGGCAAACGTCGGCACCCATGAATCCTGGGCTGGTCAGGCCCACCTGGGCGTTCATGTTGGCACCGTCCATGTATACGAGGCCGCCATTCTGGTGGATGATATCGATGATATCGAGGATGCCCTCTTCGAAAGCGCCGTGGGTAGAAGGATAGGTGATCATCAGGCAGGCAAGGGTGTCCTTGTACTGCTCGGCCTTAGCCTTCAGGTCAACGATGTCCACTTCGCCTTCCTCGTTGCACTTCACCACAACCACAACCATACCGGCCTTAGCGGCAGATGCAGGGTTGGTGCCGTGAGCAGATGCAGGGATGAGGCATACGTTTCTGTGAGCGTCGCCCTGGGCGATGTGGTAGTTGCGAACCACGGTCAGGCCGCTGTACTCGCCGGCGGAACCAGCGTTGGGCTGGAGGCTGATGCCTGCAAAGCCGGTAACGATGGCCAGCAGCTTCTCGGTCTCGTGGATCATCTCCAGGTAGCCCTCTGCCTGGTCGGCAGGAACGAATGGGTGGATCTGGCCGAACTCAGCCCATGAGAGAGGCATCATCTCGGCAGCAGCGTTCAGCTTCATGGTGCAGCTTCCCAGTGGGATCATAGCGCGGTTCAGGCTGAGGTCCTTCACCTCGAGCTTCTTCATGTAGCGCATCATCTCGGTCTCGCTGTGGTAGCTGTTGAACACCTTGGCGGTCAGGAAGGCGCTGGTACGCTTGAGGGCCTCAGGGATTACTGCAGGCTCTGCACAGCAGCAGCAATGCAGCTCTTCAGCCTTCTTGCCGGCAGCCTCTGCCAGCACGTTGAGCACCTCCTGGAGGTCAGCCTTAGAAGTGGTCTCGTCGAGGGAGATGCCAATGCAGTCCTCGCAGATGTAGCGGAAGTTGATCTTGTGCTCGAGGGCGATCTTCTTCACCACGTCAGTCTTCACTGGGCACTGGAGAGCCAGCGTGTCGAAATAAACCTTGTTCCACTGCTTGTAGCCATACATCTCAGCCTCGGCAGCAAGCACGGTGGTCATCTTGTGGATGTTCTTAGCGATAGCGAGGATACCCTCTGGACCGTGGTAGGCAGCATAGAAGCCGCTCATGATAGCCACGAGAGCGCTAGCGGTGCAGATGTTAGAGGTAGCCTTGTCGCGCTTGATGTGCTGCTCGCGCATACCCAGAGCCATACGGAGGGCCTTGTTGCCCTTAGCGTCGATGCTCCAGCCGATGATGCGGCCAGGGAAGCTGCGCTTGAAAGCCTCAGTAACGGCGAAGAAGCCTGCGTGAGGACCGCCGAAGCCCATTGGGAGGCCGAAACGCTGGTTGTTTCCGAAAGCGCAGTCAGCACCCATCTCGCCAGGAGTCTTCAGCATAGCCAGTGCCATAAGGTCGGTGGCCATACCCACGAAGATACCCTTCTCGTGAGCCTTAGCGATAAACTCAGTGTAGTCGCACACGTCGCCAAACTGGTTAGGATACTGAACGATGGCGCCGAAGAATGAGTTGTCGAGCTCAATCTCGCAAGCCTTGCCGGTAACGATCTCGATGCCGCGAGGAGCAGCATTGGTGCGCATCACGTCGAGGGTCTGAGGCAGGATGCCTTCGTCAACGAAGATCTTGCACACGTTGTCCTTCACGGCCTGACGGCTGCGGCTGTTGTAGAACATGATCATGCACTCGCCGCCAGCGGTAGCCTCGTCGAGGAGCGAAGCGTTGGCGAGAGGCAGCTTGGTCATGTCGGCCACCATAGTCTGATAAGTCATCAGAGCCTCCAGACGGCCCTGGCTGATCTCAGTCTGATATGGAGTGTAGGCGGTGTACCAGCCAGCGTTCTCAAACACGTTGCGCATGATCACTGCTGGAGTGATAGTGTTGTAGTAGCCCATGCCGATGTAGGTCTTGTAGATCTTGTTCTTGTTGGCGAGGGCCTTGCAGCGGTTGAGGAACTCATACTCATTGATGCCGTCAGCGATAGGCATAGGCTCTTTGAGGCGGATGTGGGAAGGTACAGCCTTCTCGATAAGTTCGTCCATAGAGGAAACGCCGATCACTTTCAGCATTTTCTCTTCATCAACGGGATTGGATACACCGTTGTGGCGTGGAGTAAAATTGTTGCTAATCATATATTTATAAAAATTAATTTTACGGAATAGTTCACTATTACAGAGAGCAAAGATACGAAAAAAAAGTCAATCCGCAATTAATAATATAAAAAAAAGTTTTCCACACCCAATCGTTGACACCCCCGCCCACCCTCCGCCTCTCCTACGGTTCCCCGAGGTATTGGCGGATGATAGCCGCCCCCAGATGCTTTTGAGAAGTTAAGAAGTTAAAGAAGTTATTCGCTTCGCTTATGTCGTCTTGCACTACGGCCTCAAAAGCGCTTTTGGGCTCTCCGTTTGAAACGCCAAGACAATACAATCGGTTGCTGGAGTGTGGGGGTTCGCTCTGCGAGCGAGAAATATGTCTTGTACTGAAAAAAGTTGACTCTATCAAACAGAGTTAATATGTTCAAGTAT
>JAKSMS010000037.1 GCA_024400415.1 Bacteroidales bacterium
CAAGAGACTCTAATCAGAGGTGTTGATAACTTTTTTTGGTAGATTGGGGAAGGTTTCGTAATTTTGCTTGTTCCTTTGGGTGGAATCTATTTTTACTAAACATTCATATATAATATAATAGAGATTATTCTAGATGTCCGACATCATTAACATATTACCCGATTCAGTTGCCAATCAGATTGCAGCAGGCGAAGTGGTAGACCGTCCAGCCTCTGCTGTAAAGGAACTTTTGGAAAATGCCGTAGATGCCGGCGCATCACAAATACAACTTATCCTCAAAGATGCCGGCCGTACCTTGATACAGGTAATCGACAACGGCTGCGGCATGAGCGATTCCGATGCCAGACTCTGCTTTGAACGACATGCCACCTCAAAGATTCGCAAATCAGACGACCTCTTTGCCATCCATACCATGGGATTCCGAGGCGAGGCCCTGGCCTCTATAGCCGCTATCGCCCAGGTGGAATTAAAGACCCGCCTCCATGATTCCGAATTAGGAACCTGCGTGACAATCGAGGGCTGTGAAATCAAGGACCAAGCGCCCTGCAACTGCAGCAAGGGCACCTCGCTGGCGGTAAAGAACCTCTTCTACAATGTGCCGGCCCGCAGAAACTTTTTAAAGAAAGACACTGTAGAGCTATCCCACATCGAAGAAATCTTCCGCAGGGTAGCCCTCACGAACTGCCAAACGGCATTCACTATGCACCACAACGGCAAGATGCTCTACGACCTGAAGGCAGGCAACTTTGCCCAGCGAATCTGCAGCATATACGGAACGAACTACAAGGAGCGCCTATTCCCCATACAAGAATCAAGCGACGTAGTAGAAATATCGGGATACATATCAAAAGCCGAATACGTGCGTAAGACACGCGGAGAACAATACCTATTTGTGAATGACCGATTCATCAAGCATCCAGCCTTGAGTGCCGCCATCGAAAAGGCTTATATCGACGTGATACCCGAACGGTCCTACCCTAGCTACTATTTAAAACTCAAAGTAGACCCGTCAAGAATAGATGTAAATATCCACCCGACAAAAACCGAGGTAAAATTTATTGACGAGCACGCCATATTTGCCATTCTGAGGGCTGCCACAAAGAAAGCCTTAGGGCAATTCACCATTGCCAACGAGCTAAACTTCGACGCACCGGCAGACCTTCCATTGACGCCAGCACCCGATGGATATATCCCTCAAGCACCCACAGTAAGGATAAATACGAACTACAACCCATTCGCCTCAACTAAAAATGAGAGCAGGCCATCGTATAGCGGCGGACACTCAGAAAGCACATTCACGACTCGGAACGAAGATGCCAGCAAGTGGACCGACTTTTTCGCTCCTGCAAAGACAGAGCTGCCAATAATCGAAAGTCCTCAAGCCACGCAATCAGTAGCCTTCAATATGGACCAGACCGAAGGTTCGGATATAGATAATGCCTGCTTCCAACTGATGAATCGCTGGATTGTGGGCAAGATGAAGACTGGATTATTGCTGGTAGACCAACAGCGCGCTCACGAACGAATCTGGTATGAGCGACTGCTGAACAGAAACAGAACCGTAGCATCCCAGCAGCTGCTATTTCCGATCAACTGCACATTTACCCCTGCCGATGCAGACATCCTGACGGAGTTGATGCCCGAATTAGCCAGCCGTGGCTTTGAGATGAGCCAGCTGGGTAAAAACACCTTTGTGGTGACAGCCACGCCAACGGGCATCAGAGAAGAATCACTACAAGAGATCCTCGAGCAGATTCTGAGCGACTATAAGGGATCTATGCTGCAGAAATTCGCAGATAGAGACCAAAATTTGTGCAAAACCCTGGCCAAACAGATGGCCGTAAAAACAGGAAATGCGCTTCAGCAAGCCGAAATGCAGCAAATAATCGCAGATTTATTCTGCTGCCATACCCCCGAGATTAGCCCATCTGGGAAGCGTACTATGATGATTCTTAAAGAAAAAGAACTAGAAGAGATGATGCGCTAACGGCGAATTGTTCACTTCTTGTTGATAAGTTGATAGGCACAATGTGCCGATAATAGAATAAATCTTTGTAACTTTGCACCATGAATATGATGAAAGAAACAGCCGAGCAAACCGCTCTTTTCTTACTGCAAGTCAAAGCCGTAAAGCTGAATAGCGAACACCCATTCACTTGGGCATCGGGTCGCAAATCACCAATTTATTGCGACAACCGCGTGACTCTGTCTTACCCAGAGATTCGCACTTTTATCCGTCAACGCTTTGTTGATACCATCAACGAGTATTTTGGCGACGTAGATGTGATTGCCGGCGTAGCCACCGGCGGTATTGCACAAGGAGCCTTAGTAGCCCAAGAACTTGGCAAACCCTTCGTTTATGTACGCAGCGAAGAGAAGAAGCATGGCCTCACCAACCAGATTGAAGGCGAAATTCACGCCGGCCAGTCTGTAGTAGTTATCGAAGACTTGGTGTCAACGGGCAAGAGCAGCCTCATTGCCGTTCACGCTTTGAGAGAGAAAGGCTGCAACGTAAAGGGAATGGCCGCAATCTTTACTTATGGCCTCCAGGTTGCCGCAGACAACTTCCAAAACGCAGACGTAGAGCTCCACACCCTTACCGACTACGACACGCTGATCGCAGTGGCTCATAGCCAAGAATATGTTCGCCCTGACCAGCTCGACTCGCTAGCCCAGTGGCGTATCAACCCAGAGAAATGGTCTGATGACCACATGAACATGTAAGCATCTCCATAACTCAATATATTTTTTCCTGAAGGTCAAATGTCATGTTTGACCTTTCTTTTTTTATAGAAGGATAACAAATCCGCAAAGCTGCCGTTATTATCACCATGACTAACAAATGGACCATATCATTCCAGTACTGGACTATCACATTCTGTACAAATAAGGAGCAGAATATCGCACCCAAAGATTGTAGCATCTATGAAGCTGGCGAGATAGATGCTGCATGGAAGGCCCTAACTGAGGGAAAACAGGACGTATGGGTATGGGTAAAAAGCCTCTCTGAGGCAATGAGGTTTGTGCTGTCCCGCCATATATACGTAAAAGCGGCAGGAGGCATAGTAACCAACCCTAAAGGCGAAAGCTTGCTAATCTACCGTAACGAGCACTGGGACCTCCCGAAAGGGATGATAGAGCCCGGCGAGACTCCTGAGATCGGAGCCATAAGAGAGGTTGAGGAGGAAACAGGCCTTGTTTCTCCAATAATAGAGAAGCTGCTGCTGACAAGTTACCACGTATACAACCTTTATGGCGGCTGGCACATCAAGAAAACCTACTGGTATGAGATGAGTTGCGATAGCGATAGCGCCTTGACACCCCAAATCGAAGAGGGAATCATAGAATGCAGATGGTGTGGCAAAGAAGAAAGGGCCGAACACCTGAACCAATCCTACTCAATGATGAAAATGATCAACGATAGATTGCAATGAACGACGACACACTCTATCAGATTGCCCTCATGACCTGTAAAGGGATGAGCTGCAAGCTATACCGAAAACTAGTGGAGCATTACGGATCCGCAAAAGCGATATTTGATGCCGACATTGCAGACGTGGCAGCAGTTACCGGCGGCAGGGCAAGAAATGCCGTGGCCTGCATCGCCGCAAAAGAATCAATCTCAAAAGCAGAGTCCGAGATTCGCTTTGCAGAACGCAACGGAATTGCGATACTTGAATTCAGAGACAAAGAATATCCTCAGAGACTGAACCAAGAAGGATGCGAAGACACGCCTCCCCTGCTCTTCTACAAGGGCCGCGCAAACCTAAATAGGAAATGCTGCGTTGCCATCGTTGGCACTAGAAAGGCTACTCCATACGGACAAGCCGAAACACGCAGATTGGTAGAACAGCTAAGGGCTATTGACGACCTTTTGATCTTGAGCGGACTAGCCTATGGAATAGACACTCTGGCTCACGAAAACGCTACAGAGAATAACATTGAGAACGTAGGAGTGCTCGGTCATGGATTGAGCACGCTCTACCCTCCAGAGAACCGACGACTGGCTCGAAGAATGGTGGACAGCTGCGGCGGTTTGCTAACTGAATACGTCAGCGACACGCCAATAAGCAGGAATCAATTTCCCGCCCGAAATAGAATTATTGCAGCCATGAGCGACGCAACCATAGTAGTAGAAGCAGCCGAACGTGGAGGGGCTTTGATCACTGCCCAAATGGCAGCAGGCTATCACCGCGATGTATTTGCCATAGCCGGCAGAAACGAAGACGCCTATTCCGCAGGATGCAACAACTTAATAGCCACAGGGCAAGCCCACATGCTGAGAAATGTTGAAGACCTAACTACCTGGATGGGTTGGAAACTAAAAGAAGGCCAGCCAAAGATCGGAGTGATGAGTGAAGGCGGGCTCTTTGAAGAGCAGACTCCAGAAGAACAACAGATTACAGAATTGCTAAGGAAAGAATCCGTAATGACTTTGGACGAAATTGTTGAGAAATCGAACATATCATTACCCAAAATAGCCGTCACACTGCTTGGATTAGAACTAAAAAAAAGAATTATCTGCCTTGCGGGCAAAAAATATAAACTGATATAATACAAACAATTAAGATAGTTGATCATAAATAAGACAAAAAAAAGTAGCCCAAAAAATTGGACGAATGAATTTTTTTTTGTAATTTTGTTTGTCATTTATATTAACATAATAAAACACTATTATATTTCGAATCATGGAAAACACAACTAAAGGAAAGATTTCTCAGATCATCGGCGCTGTTGTCGATGTGACATTCGACATCGACGCAACATTGCCAGATATTTATGACGCACTATCAGTCACCCGACCTGATGGCTCCGAAATCATCCTTGAGTGCCAACAAGATATTGGAGAGAACACCATGCGAACCATTGCTATGGACAGCACCGACGGCCTTCGCCGCGGAATGGAAGTAGTATCTAAAGGTGGCCCTATCTCTATGCCTATTGGCGAAAATGTGCACGGCAGACTATTCAACGTGATTGGCGAAGCTATCGACGGTATGCCTCAACCAAAACATGAAAAGAGATACGGCATCCATAGAGAGCCACCAAAATTCGAAAACCTGGCCACCAATCAGGAAATCCTCTATACCGGTATCAAGGTTATCGACCTCATCCAGCCATTCCTTAAGGGTGGTAAGATCGGTCTGTTCGGCGGTGCCGGTGTGGGTAAGACCGTGCTCATCCAAGAGCTGATCAACAACATTGCTAAGAAATATTCCGGCATGTCGGTATTCACTGGCGTAGGAGAGCGTACCCGCGAGGGTAACGACCTGTTGCGAGAAATGATCGAGGCCGGCGTAATCAAATATGGTAAAGAATTCGAGGAGAGCATGGCTGCCGGCGGATGGGACCTCTCTAAAGTGGACCCAGAAGCCGTTAAAGACTCAAAATGCACCATGGTGTTTGGCCAGATGAACGAGACTCCAGGCGCACGTGCTCGCGTGGCATTGTCTGGTCTTACCTTGGCTGAATATTTCCGCGATGGCGACGAAACCACCGGCGGACGCGACATCTTGCTCTTTATCGACAACATCTTCCGTTTCACCCAGGCCGGTTCTGAGGTTTCCGCACTTCTTGGCCGTATGCCTTCAGCAGTAGGATACCAGCCTACCCTGGCTACCGAGATGGGTTTGATGCAGGAGCGAATCACCTCTACCAAGCGTGGCTCTATCACCTCTGTTCAGGCCGTATACGTGCCTGCCGACGACTTGACCGACCCCGCTCCAGCCACTACCTTCAGCCACTTGGATGCAACCACCGTATTAAGCAGAAAGATTTCCGAGCTCGGCATCTACCCTGCAGTAGACCCACTCGAGTCTACCTCTAGAATCCTCTCACCAAATGTGGTTGGAGACCTCCACTACAACACAGCCCAGCGCGTTAAAGAAATCCTCCAGCGCTACAACGAGCTTCAGGACATCATCGCCATTCTGGGTATGGAAGAGCTCTCCGAGCAGGACCGCCTCGTAGTATCCAGAGCCCGTCGTGTACAGCGATTCCTTTCTCAACCATTCTTCGTGGCCGAGGCCTTCACTGGCTTGGAAGGTAAGTTTGTAAATATCGAGGACACCATCAAGGGATTCAACATGATTCTCGACGGCGAAGTTGACCACCTCCCAGAGGCCGCATTCCTGCTAGTAGGCACTATCGAAGAGGCCATTGCAAAGGGAGAGAAAATCTTAGCAGAAACCAAATAACCTCATTGGCAATATGAAAGTCAAAATCACCAAACCAGACAGCAACCTGTACGAGGGAGAAGCCCAACTGCTGCAACTGCCAGGAACAGGTGGCATATTTGAAATCATGCGCCACCACGCACCTATAGTTTCGGCACTAAAAAAAGGCACCTTGCGTATGGTAGTGAATGAGGCCGACACCCGCACCTTCGAAATCAGGGGCGGCGTCGTACAATGCCAGAACGACGAGGTACTGATACTGGTCCAGTAGCAAACGAATGCCTTGCAGTAATAGCCAACCCTTACATGCACATATTCATCAAGAACATTCTGCTCGACGAGCAAAGAACCAATATAGTCATTGACCAAAACATCATCACCGGCATAGGCAAGCAATTGCAAATGCCGGTGAATGCTATATGCATAGATGGGTCTCATCTGGCCGCATTCCCTGCCCTAGCAAACTGCCACACCCATGCCGCCATGACCCTCTTCAGAGGCTTTGGCGATGACCACCCGCTCAACGAGTGGCTCAACAACTATATCTTTCCAAAAGAAAAGGAACTGACCGCCGAAAGAGTATATTGGGGTACAAGATTAGCATGTTTGGAGATGATAAAAAGCGGCACCTCGTGCATGAACGACATGTACTACTTCACACCTGAAGTCATTCAAGCCGTTGCCGATTCTGGCATCAGAGCCACATTGGGCTACAGCGTATCAGACATGTTCGACTCCCAAAAGGCTGAAACCTGCAAGCAAGTCTATCGAGAATTGGAACCTCTCATGCAGGATAGCCATCATGGCCGGATACACTATTCAGCAGCGCCACACTCCATCTATACCGTATCAGATACAATGCTGAAATGGCTGTCCGACTACGCACAAGAACACGACATGCTATACCACATTCACATGTCGGAGACTACCAAAGAGGTAGATGACTGCCTGAAGCAATATGGATGCCGTCCCTACCAATATCTCGACAAGATGGGGATTCTAGAGCAGTGTAGAGACCGATTTATTGGAGCACATAGTCTTTGGTTGAGCGGAGATGAGATAGAGTTAATGGGCAGCTATGCCATAAATGTTGTTCACAATCCTAACTCCAACCTAAAACTAGGTTCCGGACACGCTTTCCTGCTCAAGGAACTAAGCCGCCAAGGAGTCAACATCACTTTAGGAACAGACGGATGCTCCTCAAGCAACAACCTTGACATGATAGAGGCCGCCAAAGTCATGGCATTACTACAAAAAGGCTGGCGAAAAGACCCCACTATCTTAGACGCTCATGAGGCACTCTCTATCGCCACCCTGAATGGATACAAGGTCCAACGATTCAACGGAGGCCGACTAGAAGTTGGAGCATTGGCCGACATCATGCTTGTAGACCTCAACAATATTGCATTCATACCCAACAACGACACTCTATCAAACCTCATTTACTCCGCTCACGGGGACTGCGTCGACACGCTCATCTGCGATGGTGAGATCCTGATGCAGAACCGTATAGTTGCTGATGAGGATACCATTATTACAAATATCTCCAGACTGATATGAAGAATGCCCGCATCATACTGGCCTGCCTTCTGGCACCAGCCGTTCTTTCATCATGTCATCACAACGCCCCAAATGACGACAAGATGATCTTCCGCTACAACGAGTCGGCAGGAATCGCCACACTCGACCCCGCCTACGCTAAAGACCAGGCCTTAATATGGGCATGCACACAACTCTACAACGGTCTCATTCAGCTGGATAGCAACCTTAACGTACAGCCCTGCATCGCTAAAAGATGGGAGGTCTCCAACAACAACAAGACCTACACATTTACATTAAGAAACGATGTCTGCTTCCACAAAAACGAACTATTCAAAACCCCTGACTCTACTAGAAGAGTCAACGCCCAAGACTTCGTATACAGCTTCAGCCGCATCATCGACCCCGATATTGCCTCACCAGGATTATGGATCTTTAGCAATGTAGCAGAAAACGGAATCATAGCGCCTAACGACAGCACACTCATCATCAACCTTAAGACCAGTTTTCCTCCTTTTCTAAGCCTGCTAGGAATGCCCTACTGCAGCGTAGTGCCACACGAAGTAGTAGACCACTACAAAGCCGACTTCCGAAACCATCCTTGCGGCACCGGGCCATTCAAGTATCAGATGTGGAAAGAAAACGTCAAGCTAGTATTGCGGAAAAATCCCGACTACTTTGAATTCGACGATCATGGCAATCGACTCCCCTATCTTGATGCTGTTTCCGTCACCTTTATAGTAGACAAACAAACCGTGTTCCTTGAATTCGTCAAAGGCAACCTCGACTTCATGAACTCTCTCGATGCCAGCTACAAAGACGAAATCCTGACTCAGACAGGAAAGCCAAAGGCCAAATATGCGGACAAACTCGTGATGACTAGCACGCCCTATCTGAACACAGAATATCTAGGATTCAAGATGGACCTACAGCATCAGAACCCTATCAACGACAAACGAATCCGCCAAGCCATCAACTATGGCTTCGACCGAAGAAAGATGATCAAATACCTGCGCAACAACATCGGAACCCCTGGATGCAAGGGCTTTATCCCCTGCGGACTTCCGGGCCACGATACTGCATCCACTTACGGATATGAATATAATCCTCAGAAGGCCAAAGAACTACTTGAAGAGGCCGGCTATCCTAACGGGAAAGGACTTCCCACCTTGCAACTGGCCACGACCTCATCCTACCTCGACCTCTGCAAATACATTCAGCAACAACTAGGACTTATCGGAATCAACATCAAAGTTGACGTGGCTCCTCCAGCCGCACTTCGAGAACAGATTGCACAAGGAAAGAGCGAATGGTTCCGCGGTTCATGGATTGCAGACTATCCTGATGCCGAAAACTACCTATCACTATTCTACAGTCCGAACCATAGCCCTGATGGTCCCAATTACACTCATTACACCAACAAACAGTTTGATCTGCTTTACAGCAAAGCCAACAAAGAAACGAATCCGAAAAACAGGGCAGAAATATACCGCAATATGGACAGCCTTATCATGGATGAGGCTCCAATAATGGTGCTATATTACGACCAAATATTGCATTTTACCCACAAAGGAAAAGGCGGAATAACAGGTATTCGCAGCAATGCAATGAATGCTTTAGACCTTCGATACGCAATCAAGACAAAGTAACATACCATACTATAAACCAAACATATACAACACATATTACACCCACCATTAAGCACTAAGATTATGATTCCTTTTCTTAAAAAGGAAGATTGTATACGTCTATCTCATTTTTTTTTAGTACTTTTGCAAAAATAATTGTAAATAAATAAAATAATCTAAGATTATGAAGAAAGTAATATTCGCGTCTATTGCCACAATGCTAATTTTGGCCAGCTGCGTGCGCAAAGAAGACTGGGAAATGCTCCGCAGCCCTATGCATATCAGCGGAGAAGTTGACCCTCAGTTCGGCTTCCCTGTAGCCTCTTCCGAACTGCTCCTTGAGGATGTAATCGGACTGATTCCTGGTGCCGACCAATACATCGACAATTCCGCAAACAACGGTTTCATCCAATTGGATTTCGACACCAATCTTGTCACTACCATCGATTTCTCTAGCAAGAAAGCCCACAAGCGTCGTGCATCTAAGAGCGTAACCGCTCACGGCGACACTATCGTCATAGATACCGTCTTCACCGGCATTCAAGAAATCAACTTTTTCGATGAGAGCAATGACATCTTGAAAAAAGTGAAGCTCAGCAACATGCTGGTAAACTGGACAGCAGACCTTGCAATGAGCGTATCCAGCGACTTCACAACCCTCGATCCCGACAAGGTTAAGGCCTATATCAGCAATTTCAATATCGAGGCTATCGGTCTTGACAACACCCACCTCCTAATCCCGCTACAGGTAGATACAATCGACCTAGGTGCCCTGTTGACCAACCACACATTATCCAATGTGCAGATTCTTCCCGAAAACTTCGACATCGCCGCATTAGCCTCACAAATTGCCGAAATGGCTCCACAGAAGATTGCCTACTCCGGCACCTTCACCATCAAGACCACACAGTCTGCATTGGCTGATCCACAATCAATCATCTCCGGAGATCTTAAGATTGAATCCATCACCATCAACTCCCACATTGACGCAAAATTCCCTCTCAACCTGAGCATCGAGTATCTTGCCCATACTATCGACACCGTTGGATTCTCCATGGGCGACAAACTCGACTCAATCATCTCCAATTTTGAAAACCAAGGCTTGACCCTCGACATGAAAGAGGCCGAAGTGAAACTGAGAGTCGACAACAGCCTTCCTTTCGACGTAAAACTGGGCGCAGTAGTCCTCGACGAGAGCCAGCAGGCCATCCTCACCATCCTCGACACCAATAGCTCCAGCGCTCTTGCCGGTGCACCTATCGCACCTTCTGCCGAGAACCCATCTCTTTACGTCACCACCGGTTCTGCTCGAAGCAACGTATCTGTCGGCATCACCCACGATCAGCTTCAGACTCTCAAACGCGCCAAATACGTACGCTTCATCGTGGCACTCGCCACCTCTAGAGACAACGGCGGCAACCACCCATTCGTGGCTCCTCGCACAACTGACGGAATCAAAATCAAGATGTACATCAAGCTTCACCCAGGTGTAGGCATCGATATACCTCTGTCAATCGGTAACGCTAATAATAACTAAGGGATAGGAGGAAACATATCATGAAAAAGACTTTATACGTCATTATTGCAGCCTTCATGGCCATCGTGCCTGGTATCAGCATGGCTCAGACCAATAGCATTTTCTATCACTCAATCCGTGCCCCTCAGAGCCTGGATGAGAACCCATCGCTCTACCCCGCATCGACCACCGTTTTCGTCACCCTCCCCAAAGTAGGACTCAACTTCAGTTCGCCTCTTAGCCTGAGCGATATGCTCACCCATACTCCTGGCGACACCGCTACCTATATCGACCTTAACAGCATCAGCAACAAGCTCACCGACAACAATCAGCTCAGACTCGGTCTCGACGCTGACATCCTGGGCTTCGGATTCAAAATCGGCAACACATTCGCCACCGCCTCCGTTAAGCTCAAAACTATCACCAGCCTCGGCATCCCTATTGACGCCATAAACTTCCTCACCAAGGGTAACGTTGACGAAAACGGCGACCCAATCAGCTCCGTAAGCCTCCTCGACGGACAGCTCCTCAACGTGCAGGCTTACATGGAGACCGCTATCGGCGGAGGACATACCTTCCCCGATCTTGGACTCACTGTTGGCGGAAAATTAAAGATGTATATGGGTATCGGCAACATCAGCACCGCCAACACCCACGTCAATATCGAGACCTCCGATAATATGGACGAAATGGCCATTAAGGCTTACTACGAGCTCAACGTTGCCTCCATCGCTGCCTTCGACTACGCACATCCAGGCGATACCGTACGCACTCTCAACAAGAATATCGGCATCAACGACATTCTCTCCTGCAGCAAGGGTTTCGGTCTCGACCTCGGCGCTAAATACAAGTTGGGTCCTGTCACCCTTTCCGCTAGCCTCCTCGATCTCAGCCAAGGCATCTATTGGTCTCAGAACACCTACAAGGTTAAACCTAAATATGGAGAACAGGCTTTTACCTTCGAAGGCCTTGACTTCCAAACTAGCGGACTCCTCAATGGCGAGGGCATGAACTTCGACACCCTTACCAACCTATTCAAGAGCCAAGTCGACAGCCTGACCAATTATGACTTCATTGAAGGTGAAGGCTACTGGTACAGCATCCCAACAAAAGTCAACTTAGGAGCATCCATCAGCTTCCTCAAAATCTGCCGCGCCGGACTCCTCATCCACGGTCAGTGGGATCGCGGACTTCTTACCACCAAAAAGGCCATCGACTACGACAACCAGAACTTCCGTTTCAACACCACCCTCTCTGCATCCGTAAACCTAAAGAATTGGATCGAGCTGACAGTAGCCAACGGATTTGTTAGCGACAGTAAGAAATTCTCCATCATGAACCCCGGCGTGGGCATCATCCTTACTCCAGCCACTGCCGTTCAGCTCTTTGTGATGGCAGACTATATCTCTAGCATCTATCTCGTCGACGCCAAAGCCTTCAACCTCCAGATAGGACTCAACCTCATCTTCGGCAACGGCGAGGCTAAAAAGATTCTCAAAGGTCAACACTAAACCAACTAATAACCACAGAAATACCCACACATGTCAAACATCGTAGCCATAGTAGGAAGACCTAATGTAGGCAAATCAACCCTCTTCAACCGACTCACCGAGACACGAAAAGCCATCGTGGACGAAACCAGCGGCGTTACCCGCGACCGCCAGTACGGAAAATCAGATTGGAACGGAAAGAAGTTCTCAATCATCGATACCGGAGGATACGTCATGGGCGGCGACGATGAATTCGAAGAAGAGATCCGCAAGCAGGTGCAGCTGGCCATCGAAGAGGCCGACGTCATCCTGTTTCTTGTCGACGTTCGCGAAGGCCTCACCCCTATGGACGAAGATGTGGCCGAGATGCTTCGCCGCTGCAACAAGAAGGTCCTCCTGGTCGTAAACAAGGTCGACGACACCAAGCAGTCGCCCTACATCAACGACTTCTACGCCCTCGGACTCGGCGAACTCTACCCTATTGCAGGCATTAGCGGCAGCGGTACCGGCGATCTTCTCGACGAGGTGGTAAAAGACTTTGACGAAGGCGAAGAAGACGTCACCGACGGACTCCCACGCATCGCCGTGGTTGGCCGCCCCAACGTCGGCAAATCGTCATTCATCAACACCATCACCAACCAAGACCGCAATATCGTAACCCCTATCGCCGGCACCACGCGCGACTCCATCTATACGCGCTACAACATGTTCGGCTTCGACTTCAACTTCGTTGATACTGCCGGACTCCGCAAGAAGCAGAAAGTCTCCGAAGACCTTGAATTCTATTCCGTTATGCGCTCCATCCGCGCCATCGAGAATAGCGACGTCTGCATCCTTATGCTCGACGCCTCTCAAGGCCTCGAACAGCAAGACCTCAACATCTTCTCGCTCGTTCAGCGCAACAACAAAGGCATCGTCATCGTGGTCAACAAATGGGACCTTGTCGAAAAAGAGACCAATACCCACAAGCAGTTCGAAGACCTTATCCGCGAACGCATCGCCCCTTTCAACGATGTGCCTATCATCTTTACGTCTGTCATAAACAAGCAGCGCATCTTCAAGGTCCTTGAGGCAGCCCGTCAGGTATATGAGAACCGCTCTCAGCGAATCCCTACCTCTCAGCTCAACGGCGACCTTCTCACCATCGTTAAGGAACAGAACCCGCCACCATCAGTAAAGGGCAAATGGGTGAAGATCAAATACATCACCCAGCTCCCAACCCCATATCCCCAGTTCGTGTTCTTCTGCAACCTGCCACAATACGTACGCGACCCCTACAAGCGCTTTGTAGAGAACCGTATGCGCGAGATGTGGAACTTCAACGGCGTACCTATCAGCATCTATTTTAGAGCCAAGTAATTTTTTTCTTAAAAATAATTGCAAGTTTTCGCCCCCAAGCAGCACTAAATGTCAACAATGGATACTCTATCTGACGAGGAACTCATACAGGCAGTGCTTGGGGGCAAAAAGCATCTATACACCGTTATAGTGCGCCGCTACCAGCAGCTGGTAGCCAATCTCATCTTCAAGATGGCAGGCGATGCTATCGATGTTGAAGAGGCAACTCAGCAGGTATTTGTAGAGCTGTATTCTGCTCTTCCACGTTTCAAGAACAAGTCCCAATTCAGCACCTATATCTACCGCATTGCCGTTAATACTGCCAACAAGATGCTGCACTCTAGCAAACGCTACCTTTTCAGCAGCACCGATACCCCGTTCGACACCCCCTCCGGAGATAGAAATATTGAACAGCAGCTCATCCGCGGAGAGCAGCAGCAGATCGTTCGCCGCGCTATCGGGCAACTGAAGCCCGAACAGCGCACAGCACTCATCCTATGCACCTACGACGATTTCTCCTATCAGCAGATAGCCGACGTCATGCAGGTAAGCCTCTCCAAAGTAGAATCACTGATATTCAGAGCCAAAAAGAACCTCAAACAAATGATCAAAAGCCTTTAAAGATGAACATCGATAACGACATATTTCTAAAGCATATCCAGCAGCAGATCCACGATACATCCTATAAAGATATCAATGTGGCCGACAGCGTGATGGCTCGCATCGAATCCCTTCCCCCCAAGCGTCGTAGCCGCAGGCCTTTAGCCTGGACCATTTCTGCTGCCGCAAGCCTGATCATCGGAGTTTCAGCAAACTTCGCCATCCTTCATTGCCAAAAGAATGCCGAACACGATGCAATGTGCGACCTCCTCGCCGAACTCTACGACTGCAACTACAGCTACGACAACTACTACAGCGCTACCGACAACAGCTATATGATCTATGACATATAAAACCTCACAATCCATGTCAATGAAACAGCTTATTTTCACACTCCTCACCCTAGCATTGCTCGCTGCCTGCACCCCATCAAGCACCCAGGAAGCAGCTGCAGACCCACAAGTCCCCGAAAAGATCCATCGCCACCACGGACATCCTATCGAGGATATCGTCAAAGACCTCTCCCAAGAACAAAAAGAGCAGCTGCGACAAATCATGTCCGACAGCCACGATTATATCGACTCTCTGCGCACCCTTCAAGACCATATCCGCGACAGCATCAACGCCATCAACGACCAATACGGCGACCACTCTAGCCTTATCTTCCCACTCTACGAGCGCGAAGCCGAACTCCAAGTAGCCATCAATCAAGCCTTCTACCAGAATAAGATACATCTCGACAGCGTGCTGACCGAAGAGCAGTTCACCACCTTCACCACCCAAATGAAGGAGCGCCGCCGACACGACCACCACAGAGGCCACGGCGGGAATTTTGACGACAGGCACCACGGTCCTCACGACCACCACGGCCCTCACCACGAACACTAACACCCACCTATACAGCAAACGCCGGACACTCATCCGGCGTTTGCTATAGTGAAAGAAACCCTAAGACAATCCAGTGATTATCCCTAGGCGCCATCTTAGTCCAGCAGCTGTTCCGCAGCAGCATAAGCGCTTATCTTATTCTCTAGAATGGCCTTACTCATCTCCGCTATGCGCTCCTCCATTCCGGGAGCATTGTAGAATCTATCCTTGAGTGCCGACTCTATCGACTCATTCAGTATCCTAAGGTTCTGCTGCTGGCGCTTCTGGTAGAAATACCCCGTCTGCTTGGCATACACCACATACTCCATCACATTCTTCCACATCTCCTCGATGCCCTCGTGACTATAAGCCGATATCAGCTGCACCTTCACCTCATAGCCCGAATCAGGCATAGGGAACAGATGCAGGGCGTTCCTAAACTGAGTGGCAGCCAGTTCCGATTTCGTGCGGTCAATATCGCATTTATTGATAGCTATGGCATCAGCCATTTCCATTATTCCGCGCTTGATACCCTGAAGTTCATCGCCGGTATTGGCCAACTGCAACAGCTGGAAGAAGTCCACCATCGAGTGGGCAGCCACTTCGCTTTGGCCCACGCCCACTGTTTCCACTATCACTACGTCGAATCCCGCCGCCTCGCAAAGCACGATAATCTCTCTTGTCTTGCGGGCAACGCCGCCCAACGAACCAGCCGAAGGACTAGGACGAATAAATGCATTGGGGTCAACGCTCAGCTCCTCCATACGGGTCTTATCTCCTAATATGCTGCCTTTCGAGCGCTCCGACGAAGGGTCAATAGCCAATACCGCCACCTTGTGGCCAGTTCCCGTCAGCATCTTTCCAAGCGTCTCAATCGTCGTACTCTTGCCAGCACCCGGCACTCCTGTCAAGCCCAGGCGCACAGACTTTCCGCTATAAGGTATGCAGCGTTCTATCACCTCTTGAGCCTTCTTCTGATGAGCATGCAACGAACTCTCAACCAGCGTTATAGCCCTACTCAGCATCGTCCTGTCTCCATGCAGTATTTCCGCAACCATCTCATCCACAGTATATTCCTTCTTTTTCAACGCACGCATGCGCTCAACATAGGAATTATTCACCTGTTCTGGCTGTTTTACACCCCCCATCACGTTCAGTGCAGAGTCATATTCAAAATTACTGTATAGCTTTTTCTCGTCGGCGTCCATAACATTAAATTATCAGTTTATCAATATTTTAAATCCATTTCAATACTATGATTGCGACTACAAAGATACGATTTTTTTCAAAAAAATTTGGTCATATCAAAAAAATGTAGTAATTTTGCACCCGATTTCGAACGAGAAATATGGCGAGATAGCTCAGCTGGTTAGAGCGCTGGATTCATAACCCGGAGGTCATCA
>JAKSMS010000038.1 GCA_024400415.1 Bacteroidales bacterium
GCAAAGAGAGAGTTTCTACTGTCATTATGGACAACTTGTATATAATCACCAAAATAAATTGCCAATCGTTCCAATATAGCACTGGCACGATTGGCAATTTTGGCAATTATCGCCCCTAGGGGCATGTGCGTGTATGGATGCGTCAGAGTCGGACGAGTTCGCCGACCTCTTCGGGGGTGAAGGTGATGGCGATTTTGCGTGGGGATGTCTTGCTGGTGTAGAGGTATTCTAGGCTGGAACGGTCCTTGGCGAGCATAAGGATGAGCGACCTCATGTCGTCGGATTGCGCCATCTGCTCGTACATGGCTTGGCGGATATAGGTGATCCGTTCCTGGAGGTTGATGAGGGTGAGCTCGTCGAGCTGGTAGGTGTAGCGGAAGATGTTCTCGCCTTCGTGGTATTTCACGCTGGTGAGGGTGATGCCGTTCATCTCTTGGGGGCAGCTGGCGTCGGCCTCTTGGGCCATCTGGTGGAGGCTGCTTTGGCCGGCCTCTTGCTGGTGGCTGAGCAGTTCTTGGCTGGAGATGCATATCTGTATGCTGTCGTGGCTTTGAAGGTGGCGGTAGACGATGCATATCTGGCCTTGGACCTCCTTGAGGATGTCGAGGAGATGGTTGGAGCTGCTGCCGAGTCCGTTGAGGATGTTGCGCACTTGCTGCTGGCGGTTGCTGACGGCTTGGCGGCGGGCGTAGTCGATGTCGTAGCCGGGGCTGTCGATCTGGTATACGTAGGTGAGTGTGCGGTCGGCATAGCGGAGGTCTACGACGGAGAGCGATTTGTCGATCTGGATGGGGAGCATCTTGCGGGAGAGTTCGATATCTTGGCGTATCTCATCGTCGGGGGATGCAATGCTGGGTTCGGCGACAGAGGCGCTGGAGAAGAGCCTTGTCTGTGCGTCGAGGATTTCCTGGGATGTGAGCACGCCGTGGACGGTGTCGGTGGTGCCGAGGCGGGTGCCAATCATGCGTACGCCGATGCCGTGGAATCCCATGGCCATGAAGAGGGTGTCCGGCTCGGAGGCATAGGTGTAGATGGCTGCTTCGCGCATGTAGCCGGAGTTGCGCATGAGTTCGAAGCGGATCTTGTCGACGCTGTAGGTGTAGTTGGTGACGACTTCGAGGCGGGCGGTGTCGAAGCGGATGCTGGCGATGGTGATGTAGTCGTTGACGGGCTTGGGGCAATCGCTGTCTTCCTCGATCATCTGAGAGAGGTAGCGGACGAAGTCGGGGCGGCTGAGGTATTCGTTGGGAAGGATGCCTTGGGCGGCGGCGGCTGCCGAGACGGCAAGGAATAGCAGGATGGCGAAAAGTCTGTTCATGCTTTTTTTTTGATAAAAGGGCGCCGCAGTGGGCGCCCTTGTGACGATATTATTTGAGTGTTAGTCGCGATGAGGGAACTTGAGGCTTGGCAGCTCAACCTGCTTGAAGGCTGAGAAGATGGTGTTGGGCTTGGCCTCGGTGTGACCGTAGATGTCGTCGATGAGCTCCTTGTATTTCTGGAGGAGGATATTGCGGCGAATCTTGAGGGTTGGCGAGAGGAGTCCGTTGGCTGGGGTCCACTCTTCGGTGACGAGGCGGAAGTCCTTGACCTGCTCGTGAGGGGCAAACTCCTTGTTGAAGGTGTCGAGGATGCCCTTGATGAGCTTCTTGACTTCTGGGTTCTGCACGAGTTCCTCGTTGTCGCGGAACTGGAGCTTGCGCTTGTGGGCGAAGTAGTGGAGGGAGTTGAAGTTAGGTGCGATGATGGCTGCAGGGGCCTTCTCGTTGGCGCCCACCACCATGATCTGGTCGATATATTCGGATTCGCCCATGCGGTTTTCGAGCAGCTGTGGTGCCACATACTTGCCGCCGGAGAGCTTGAAGATATCCTTCTTGCGGTCGGTGATCTTGAGGAACTTGCCTTGGATGAACACGCCGATGTCACCGGTATGGAACCAGCCCTCTTCGTCGATTACCTGCTTGGTGTAGTCGGGGTCTTTGTAGTAGCCCATCATGACGTGCGGTCCGCGGGTGAGGATTTCGCCGTCGTCGGCCAGCTTGCACTCCACGCCCTTGAGAATAGGTCCGACTGTGCCGATCTTGACCTGCTTGTGGTTGGGGTCGTTCACGGCGATAACTGGCGAGGTTTCGGAGAGGCCATAGCCCTCATAGATATTCACGCCGGCAGCGGTAAAGAGGCGCACCATAGGCTCCTGGATAGAGGAGGAACCGGTAATGACCACGAGGCGCTTGCCGCCGAGCTTCTCGCGCCATTTGGAGTAGACGGTCTTGTCGTAGAAGACCTGCATAATCTGGTACCAGAGCGAGATCTTCTTCACGAAGCCGTAGTCGTAGCGCTGGCCGTGCTTGAAGGCGCGCTTGTAGATGAGCTTGGTGATGCCCTTCATATCCTTGCCAGCGGCCACGAATTTGGCGTGTACCTGTTCGAGCACGCGTGGCACGGCGCAGAAGCAGTCGATCTGGCATTCGGCCAGGTTCTGAGCGATAGTGGCCAGCGATTCGGCGTAGTAGATCGAGCATCCGAGGTACTGGAAATGGTAGTTGAGCGAGCGCTCGTACACGTGGTTGAGCGGCAAGAAGGAGAGCACGTTGGCGGTGTGGTTGATGACGTTCACGTCGGCATGTGCCAGGAAGTTGGAGCAGAGGTTCTGGTGGGAGAGCATCACGCCCTTAGGGTCGCCAGTGGTGCCTGAGGTGTAGATGAGCGTTGCCCAGTCGGTAGGTTTGATGCTGCGCTTGCGCTCCTCGATGACGGGCAGCCACTTCTCGCGATTGGCGATGCCGAGCTTGAGGATATCGCGGGTTGGAGGCAGGTCGTCGAGCTTGTTGAGGCAGTAGACGATGGGCTTGTTCTCGAGCTTGTCGAGGGCTGGCTTGATGCGCTTATAGAGCACGTTGGAGCCGATAAGCACCATCTTGGCCTCGCAATGGTTGAGCATGTAGACGTAGCTCTCGGCGGTGAGGGTGGGATAGATAGGCACATGGATGACGCCGGACATGGAGAGGGCCATATCGACGAAGTTCCACTCGGGGCAGTTCTGCGACATGGTGATGACTCTGTCGCCTGGCTGGATGCCTAGTTCGGCGATGCCATAAGCCATATAGTGGGCTATGCGGTAATACTCAAGAGCGTTGTATTTTACCCACTCGCCGTTGACCTTGTTGGAGAGGACGCACTCCTTGTCGGAGTAGTTGGCGAGCAGATGTTCGAGCAAATCGAACGTGCGTGTGATTTCAACTTGTTTCATATCTCAATTAGTGTTTGGCCCGCAAGGAAAAATCGGGCATAAGAAAGTGCAAAGATACGAATTATTATTAATATGGTAAAATTTTTCTTAATTTTTTATAAAAATCATGCTCTGCCACAGTTGCTGACTAAGGGCGGAGAGACCCTTTTCTGGCGGGGACAAAGGGGATAAATCTCCATGATGCCTGTTGCTCTGGGCCGAAGATGACAAGGAAAAAAGAAGGAGATAATGGCGAGATATGATTGATTTATAGCGTACTTTGCCGAACTGGCCATGGCGGCCGCTTCGGACGGGCTGTGGGCGTATGGTGCGGCAGACGGCGCGGTGGGGAAAAATGTGGTGCAAAATAATGAGTTGAGGTTCGCGATTATAATTATTTAATAATAAAAAATTGACAAATTGGCGGCGATTGCGTATATTTGCACGTTTTTTTCGCGCTATAGAAAAAGGCCGATTGTCAAATAACGGCATGATTGCGAAAGGACTAAAGAAGAATTATTAAAACTGGTAAAGCATGAATATTATCATAGCCGGCGACGGCGAGATGGGTTTTTATCTGGCCAAATCGCTTACGGAACTGGATTTCGACATCACGGTGGTGGACCCACATTCTGAGTTGCTGAAAAAGCTGGAAGGCGAGGCCGACCTGCTGACCATCGTGGGCAATTCCACCTCGCCCGAGGTGCTTAAGGAGGCCAACGTGAGCAATTGCGACCTGCTGCTAGCCGTGCTGCACGACGAGAGCATCAACCTGATGACCTGCATCCTGGCCAAGAAGCTGCGCTGCAAGAAGACGGTGGCGCGCATCACCAACTCGGAGCTGCTCGACCACAAGGAGATGATGAAGGGCCTAGGGGTGGACGAGATGGTGTGTCCCGAACGAATAGCTGCCAAGGAGATTACCAACCTGCTGAACAACACCGTGACGCAGGAGTTCTTCGACTTTGGCGGCGGCCTGCTGACTATGAACCTGATACGCTTCGTGCCAGGCTCGCCAGCCGTGGGCAAGACACGCCAGGAGCTGGTGGACAGGGAGATGCGCTGCGTGGCCGTGGTAAGGAACGGCGAGACTATGATACCCCACGCCGACTTTGTGTTTGAGTCGGGCGACCAGGCCTACATCATCTGCAAGGCCAGCAATATGGACGGCATTGAGGCCATCTCGGGTCGCGACGAGGTGAAGGTGAACCGCATCATGATAGCCGGAGGCGGCCGCATTGGCCGATTTGCGGCACTGAATCTGGAAGACCGCATGGACGTGACGATTGTGGACGAGGACCGCAGCCGCTGCGAGGACTTGAGCTGCGACCTGAGGAAGGCGCTGGTGATCAACGGCGACGCTACCGACATGGAACTGATGAAGCAGGAGGGCCTGGCTGTGGCCGACGCCTTCATTGCCGTTACCGAATCTACTGAGACGAACGTCATCACCTGCCTCCATGCCCGCAAGCTGGGCGTGCAGCGCACCATTGCCTTGGTAGAGAACACCGGATTTATCACCCTAAGCCAGGAAATCGGCATCGACACTATCGTGAACAAGAAGCTGATCACGGCCAGCTATATTGCCCGATTCATAGTGAGGGGCGAGGCGGTGAGCAGCAAGTGGCTGAGCGGCACGAATGCCGAGCTGATCGAGTTTATGGTGGGCCGCCGTTCGCCGGCCACCCGCAAGCCTATTGGCGAGCTGGGGATGCCCGACGGCTCCACGATTGGAGGCGTGATCAGAGGCCAGGAAGTGATACTGCCTACGAGGGAGACCCAGCTGCAGGAGGGCGACAAGGTGGTGGTGTTCACCATGCCGCAGATCATGAACCGAGTGGCCAAACTATTCTAAACTAGAGACGCTGAAACGATGAACGAGTGGAACCCCCTGAATAGGCTGCCTATCGACACGAATAAGCTCAATTTCAAGCTTATCTCGCGACTGGTGGGACTGATGCTGATGGCTATGGCCGTGGTGTTGGTGCTGCCCGTAGGGGTGTCGGCATGGTATGGCGAGGGGGCTGTGGCCGGACTGGCCGAGTCGCTGGGGCTGATGGCCGTGATGGGTGCGCTGATGTTCTTCGTGTTTGGCAGAAAGGCCAACTACAATCTGCCCGAGCGCGACAGCTTCTGGGTGACGAGCGTGGTGTGGCTGGTGGTGCCGTTGGCGGGTGTGCTGCCCTTTATGCTGACGGGCACTATGGACGATATGACCGACGCGGCCTTCGAGTCGATAAGCGGATTCACCACTACGGGAGCCTCGGTGGTGGCCTTTCCAGAGCTGCTGCCCAAGGGACTGCTGCTATGGCGCAGCCTCACCCAGTGGATGGGCGGACTGGGCTTGATACTGATGCTGATAGCCATGGTGGAGAAGCTTCACGACGGCGGCTATAGGCTCTACGAGGCCGAGTTCTCGGGCACGGTGCAGAAGAAGCTGCATCCGCATATCTCGAAGAGCGTGAGCCTGATGTGGCGAATCTATGTGGGCATCACGCTGGTGCTGCTGATTGGCCTGGTGGCGTGCGGCAATGGAGTGGTGGAATCGCTGTGCCTGAGCCTGAGCACCATCTCTACGGGCGGCTTTGTCACCCGATCGACAGGCCTTACGGGATTCAACGCAGCTTCGATGGTGATGATAGTGGTATTTATGTTTGAGAGCGGCATCAACGTGGCGCTGGTGTACCTGCTAGTAACTGCCAAGGGCCGGCGCATGTGGAACGACGAGGAGTTTCGGGCCTATGTGATGACCTTTCTGGTGGCCGTGACCATCTGTGTGGCGGGATTCGTGGCCGCGGGCAACGCTATGGGCGAGTCGATAAGGTATTCGCTCTTCCATGTAGCCTCAACGCTGTCTACCTGCGGATTCTATATCGAAAGTCCTGCCAAATGGTCGATGTGGGTATCGGTGATGACATTCCTGATGATACTCCTTGGCGCCTCGGCCGGATCCACTGGAGGCGGACTGAAGCTCAAGCGCGTGATGATACTGGTGAAATATGTGAGGAACTTCTTCATGAAGATGCTCCATCCCAACGCCGTATTCTCGGTAAAGATGGACAAAAAGAAGGTTCCTGAAGAGTATATCAACAAGATTTTCGGGTTCGTGTTTCTGTATTTCACCTTCGTGCTGGGAGGTGCCTTTGTGCTGACCCTCTGCGGAGCGGACATACCGAATGCGGTGTGCATGGCAGCCACAAATATCAGCAATCTGGGCCCATCGCCGCTGATCAACAGCCTTGGCGCCAACATGAACTACGAAGCGCTGTCCAGCGTGGCCAAGTGGACGCTGATGCTGCTGATGCTGGCCGGACGATTGGAGATTTTTGCCATTGTTGCGGTGTTCATGCCAGCCTACTGGAAAAAGAGATAGCCTATGACGAGAAACGCAAGCGGAACAACGACGATGAACGATGTGAAGGCCCTGCTGCGCCTTTTGGGCACGCTGATGATGGCCGAGGGCGTGGCTATGCTCTCGTGCTTGATACCGGCGCTGCACTTCCACGACGGCACGTGGCTGCCGATGCTGCTCTCGGGCGCCTTCACGCTGCTGCTCGGATTCGAGATGCGGTATTCGTTCTCCGACTATAAGGTTATCAAGGACCGGCGCATGTCGTATCTGCTGGTGGTGATGATATGGGTCGTGCTGTCGCTGTTCGGCGTGCTGCCATTCATGGCCACAGGCGCAGTGACGGACTTTACGGATGCCTTCTTTGAGTCGATGAGCGGCCTCACGTCGACGGGTGCCACCATACTGAGCGACATTGAGTCCATGCCGTCGTCGATACTGCTGTGGCGCAGCATGTCGGAGTGGATAGGCGGCTTCGGTATCGTGCTGCTTGTACTGGCCATTGTGCCCTCGCTGGGCATCAACAAATACAGCCTCTATACCGCCGAGGCCTCGGGCGCCGACAATACCGGCAAGATGACCACAGGCATGGGCACCACGGTAAGGCACACACTGACTATCTACGTGGCCCTTACGGCGGGATTCATCATCATACTCATGTGCGCTGGCATGCACTTTTGGGATGCGGTAAACATGACGTTCACCAATATCTCGAGCGGCGGCTTTGCCATCTACAATGACAGCATTGCCTCACTGACCCATGCGCAGCAGTATATCTTGGCTGCCGAGATGCTCTTTAGCGGCGTTAACTTCATGATGCTCTATCTGATGTTTACGCTAGATTGGAAGAAGATACGCCACAAATGGGACCAGTTTCGCTGCTATATCATCATCCTGGCAGTTGTGTCGGCGTTTGTGGTTGTGTCGTTACATTATAAGATGGATTTCGATTGGAGCGATGCCTTGCGTTGCGGTGTAGTGCAGACGCTCAGCGTGGTAACCACCACAGGCTCGGTTATCTCCGATACCACGCAGTGGTGGGTGCCGCTGATGTTCCTATTTGCCATCGTTCCCCTCACGGGCGGCATGGCCGGTTCTACCACTGGAGGACTGAAGATGATGAGGGTGCTTATCTTGTTGCGCAATGTCAAGTGCATCCTGCGCAACAGACTCCATCCGAAGTCGGTAAGCCCCGTAAGGCTGAATGGGAGTCCGCTCTCAAATGAGCTTATCACCAACGTGATGGTCATCTTCTTCGTGTATGTGGTGGTGATGTTTGTGGGCACGCTGGCCCTCATCGTAAGCGGCATCAACGCCACCGAGTCGATAGGCGCCATGGTGGGCTGTCTCACCTCCTATGGCCCAGGATTGGGCGCTAGCGGCGGATTCGGCAGCTATGCGGCATTCACAGAACCTGCCAAGTGGATATGCTCGCTGGCCATGCTGATGGGCCGATTGGAATGCATGTCCGTGCTCATGCTGTTCATGCCAGGATTTTGGAGAAAATAGGCCGTTTCAACCTTTTTTTTGCGTTGCGGATAATATGGCGTGCGATTGTGCGTTATTAAGAATGACTATATTATAAGTAAGCTATGTCTGAAGATAACACCAAGGAATACATCATCAATATACAGGACATGACGATCAGTCATGACGACGGCGTACTGCTGAGCAACGTGAACCTCAAGCTCGAGGCTGGCGAATTCGCCTACCTCATCGGCAAGAGCGGTGCCGGCAAGACCTCTTTCCTGCGCACGCTCTACAACGACTATCCTATCGACGAAGGTGAAGTAGAGGTGTGCGGCTTTGACCTGATGACGATCAAGAACCGCCAAGTGCCCAGCCTGAGAAGGAAGATTGGCATCGTGTTCCAAAACGCCCGACTGCTGGCCGACCGCAATGTGTACGACAACCTCTATTTCGTGCTGCGCGCCACCGGATGGAAGAACAAGGCCGAGATCGACGAGCGCATCATGGAGACGCTGGAAATGGTGAAAATGGCCGACCGCGCCACTGCCAATCCGCTAAAACTCTCTGAGGGCGAACGCCAGCGCATAGGCATCGCCAGAGCCCTGATCAACAAGCCCGACCTCATCGTGGCCGACGAACCAACCGGCAATCTCGACCCCATGACCTCGTCCGAAATCATGGGTCTGCTGCATGAGATCAACAAGACCCAGAATACCGCCATGCTTATCTCTACCCACGATTTTATGATGATCGACAAGTATCAGTCGCGCGTGGTAGTGTGCGAAAACGGCACCCTCGTAGACCCGCAATAACGTCAAACTGCAAGTTTGCCGACAAACCAAGTACTAATAATAAAAGACGTCGACCATCGACTAAAAAACTAATTAACGTATATGAAAAGAATCCTAATTTTGGTGCTGGCGGCCCTGCTGATGCCAGTTTGCGCCCAGGCCCAGAGTCAGAAGAAATCCAAGAAAGAGGCTTCGCCCATCATAGAAGGCAAGCAGAAGGTGCGCAAAGCCGACTATCCAGACACCATCTGGAAGTTCACCAGCTTTGACGGAAAACTGCGCTACTACTCCAGCTTCGACTACAGCAAGCTGCCCGAAATCCTCGACAAGCGCAAGCCGCAGTTCGGCAGCTTTACACCCGTGATGAACTATCTGCAGACCGTGGCACGCGCCCCAATGAGAATCTGCGCCATATATGCCATCAATCCTACCATCACAGACGAAGACGAGATAGCCTCCATCAAAGACCATGCCGAGCAGGAAGCCTTGGTGGCCTTGCAGTCGCTCGTAGACTGGATGAAGCTCAAAGAGATGAAGAACAAGGTGCAGGTCAACGTGGCCCAGATCGACCACCGCTACTGGCAGGGACAGGACTTCTTCACCACCGCACAACCCGACGATCCGCTGATCCATGTGGGCCTGATACTCTACTTCGGCACCAAGAAGATCGACCTCTTCCCTAGTGCCGCCGAAGGCGCTAAGACCTTCAACGACGTGAAGTTCTTCCCCAACGACGCCACCGTGGTAGAATCCTACAATACCATGCTCGATTCCCTTGCAACCTACCTCATCAGCAACGACCGCCTCGAAGTCATGCTCACCGGCTATAGCGACAATCATGGCACCGAGACATACAACACCATGCTCTCTCGCCAGCGCTGCGTCGAAATCAAGAAGGCCCTCGTCAAGCGAGGCGTTCCCGAATTTAGAATCGAGATCGTTCCTAAGGGCTCTGCCAACCCCATAGGCGACAATAGCACCTACGAGGGCTACATCCAGAACAATCGAGTAGAAGTAAAGATACAGTAGAATATTTTGACCAACAAGGAAAAATATATTGAGTTGTGTAAAACGGAGGGGTCTCGCATCCCTCTGTTTTTGCAATATTGGTGGCTCGACATCGTCTCCGAAGGCCGCCCATGGAACGTCGTTCTGGCCGAAGACCTCAAAGGACGCATCGCCGGTGCATGGCCCTACGTCGAAAGCCGCCGGCTCGGCATGAAGTACGTGCTCCAGTCCCGCCTTACACAGTACACCGGCCCCTGGATCTCGCCCCGCATCGTGGGCAGCAGGTCGGAAGTGCTGTCCGAACTTGCCTCACAGCTCCGCAAGGAAGGCTTCGCATACTTCCAGCAGTGCGCCATCCCCGAGTCGCTCAGCGAAGAGGCTATACTGGAATTAGGCATGGCCGCCACACAGCGAGTAACATATAGGCTCGACGATATCAGCGACCCAGAGGCCGTATTCGCCAACTTCGACCCCAAAGGACGCAAGGCTAAGATACGCCGCTGCACCAAGGCAACCCACCTCGTGGAGATGACACCCGACGCCTTCGCCGACATGCACGAGCGCTATTGGAAGTACAAGGGCCAGAAGGACATCACACCGCGCCTCCTCATGATACGTCTCATGCAGGAAAGCATCGACCGCGGTTGCGGCCGCATCATGGCCCTCGCCAATGAGCAGGGGCAGATAGTAGGCGCCCATTTCGTGGTCTACGACTCCGAACTAGCCTACTTCCTCCTCTCCACCCACAACTACTATGCAGAAGTGAAAGGCTCCATGGAAACCCTCGTATGGGAAAGCATCAAATGGCTGTCGGACAAGACTAGAGCCTACGACTTCGAAGGCAGCATGGAACCCGGACAAGCCTATTTCAACCGTTCATTCGGCTCACGACGCGTAACCTACTATATGCTCGAGCAGCACAACAGCCGGTTGTTCGACCTACTATTGAAACTGAAAAGATGAACATCAAACTAATCGTAGTCGGCAAAACCGACGTATCCTATATCCAGGAAGGCATCGACGTGTACGTCAAGCGCCTCAAGCACTATGTCAATTTCGAAATCGTCACCATCCCCGCCCTCAAAGACCAGAAGAACGCCTCGCCCGAAGAGGTCAAGGAACGCGAGGCAGTGCTCATCCACAAACAGATAGAGAAGTGCGACATGGTCGTATTGCTCGACGAGCACGGTCGCCAGCGCGGATCGGTGGAGTTCTCGCAATACCTGCAGAAGCAGATGAACGCCGGCGTGCGTACCCTCGCCTTCGTCATAGGCGGCGCCTTCGGATTTGCTCCCTCCGTCCATGCGGCGGCACGCGACAAAGTCAGCCTAAGCCTCATGACCTTCAACCACCAGATGGTGCGACTCTTCTTCATAGAGCAGATCTACCGAGCCTTCACCATCCTCAACCACGAACCCTACCACAACGAATGAAGCGGAGCGGCTGAAATGATGTCAAATTGCCAAAATTGCCAATATTCGCCTATTTCTCATTTCGCGAAGTATCACGATATTGAGTGGTCTGCAACGAACAATCGTATCTCTGTTACCTACATTGCCTGTTTGAAGGAACTAGTTGTCTTTCAAAAGCGATTCGACATCATGCTGTAACTTAGGAATATGTCGAATCACAAGGCTCCATAGAAATTCAGGAGTAACACTATCGTATCCATGAATCACTCTATTGCGAGTAGATATGATTGCCTTGGAATTGTTCAGAGATATTGATTTATCATTTTTGAGCATTTGATTGATGGCTTCACCCATTATCTCGACATTGCGTTCTACCGCACGCTGACGAAGAATATCTTTCTCAAAATCCTCAAAGACCCTAGATCCGCCTTCGAAAAAAGATTCAATCTCTTTGCAGGCGGTCAGCACATCTTGTAGATATTTTCTACTATATTCATCCATATATCACTTGTTTCGTACGGTCAATATTCTGGCGGAGAATGGGGTTTCTGATAGCTTTATCTTCTAAGAGGTCAACCTCACGACCAAGCAACTGACTGAGCGACATCTGCATATCTAGATAATTGTCGGCATAGTCGGCAATGTCCATTGTTGCAAAGTCAACCACAAAATCAATGTCACTCTCATCGTTGAACCTATCGGTCAGTACCGACCCAAATACCGACAGCATTCGCACTTTATGCGTTTCGCACAAAGATAGAATCATCTCGATATTTCGTTCAATAATGCTCATGATAATACTATTAACGCATCTGTTGATAAAATATTGCCCTTCTAACTTGATTTTAAGGGCAAGATGTTGGCAGCTGCTAAACTGCCGAGAAGTCCAATACCTGTATATATTGACGACTCAATCCGTATTGCCACAAACTAAAATCTGCGGCAAAAAGCCATTAGGGTTGTGACATTTGAAAAAAAATATTATATTTGCATAGTCGACAGTGAGAGATAAACTGTTTTAATGTATTGAGAAAGTGCATTATACGATTTATTCCTAATCAGTAAAACTGGACATTTTACAAGATAAGAAGGAGTAAAGTCATACGATGTACTCCCTTGGTTTGTATTCGTATACCCCTACGATACGCCTTGTGGAGTTTTTCATTTTGACCTTATTTTTCTTATCCGGGAGTCCAGCCCTACTGATTGAAATATGGTTAGTAATGGATGGCTCCACTTTCTTATTGTGCATATTCTCCAGCTTTTGAGCCAAGTTGGAAACAAAAGTTGTGCCCGACACGGATTTAGGGAAAGTCAAAATGAAAAAAACACTATTCGTTCTATTAGTTCTTTTTACTTTTTGCTTGAGTAGTTGTACGAAAGAATCATCCTATGTATTTGTGAATAATAGCACAGGAATGAGTGGACTTAAGCAGGATATAAGATTCTTGGAATATGACTCGAATGGCAGTAAAGTTGCAGTAAACTCTTTATTCGATGTTCAAACCGGAGACCGAAAAGAATTTGTGGCTAATAGTCATGCAGAAAAAGTAGTGTGCCAGCTTCAGTGGGAATATTATGGCACAAGTAAAACATTTTATATTGCCAACGTTTTCTTTATTGAAAAGGGAAAAACAATAACTATTGATCTTAATGACCATACATTAACCTCGAACTCAAATCCAATTAAGTAACAAACATTTTCAAGCAAATGGCAAGATACTTTAAAAACTTTTATATTAGCAATTTATTTATGAAAAATGCGCTTATATTGATAATGATTTTTATATCAACCTTTGCATCGGGTATTTATGCCCAGAATTCTCAGATGCAAGAAAAACAAACATCTCACGACAGATTTGCCCAATCTGACAGATACAAGGATTTGAAGGAGATATATGATTGGAGGCAATATACCTATAGTCCAATTGACAGAAGAAATCCTGGATGGTGCGGATTCGCCTCATTTGTTATTCCCGGTTTGGGGCAAGCGATAAATAATGAGTGGGGTCGTGCAATAGGATTCTTTTTGGGAAGCACTATCGCAGGTACGTCAATGAATAATTTCATTCGTGATAGTTATATAGATTATTACCCTTACTGGAAATACGATGTCTACAAAGCTGTAGCATTTGGAGCTATCACACTTGGTTTGGATATATGGAGTATCATTGATGCTGTTCGAATTACAAAGGTAAAAAATATGCATTATAGATCCTTATTCTCTGATAATATCGAATTAAGTGTGACTCCATCACTAATGGGTGTACCTATTTGGGGTGGCTCTATAACAAATGTATTGGGAGTATCATTTAGTATTACTATGTGATTTGTCTCGCATATGGTGATGAAAAAAAAATAATACTTTGACGTAAGTGGTAACCTCTTTTTCTGATAGAGTCAACAACAAAATGTAGTAGTTCTAATTTGCCATTCTTGCCAACAATGGTATTGGCAGGAATGGCAAATTTCACAAGAGTTGCTATTCATAAGGTTAACGTCAACGACGTTATATGGCCTTGGGCACAAACTCGATGATCACGAATTCCTCATCGAATCGGATGTCTTGCAGGATGATGCGTTCAAAGATCTGGCCCAGCTGAGGGTTCATTCCCAGGTGCAGTACTATGTGGTTACCGTCCAGCGTCTCCAGCATACCGGCCACCTCTGGGCGGTCCTTCACTTGGTTCAGCGCCATCTGCACCATAGTCTCCACGCCGAGGCTTCCGCCGTAGCTTAGTCGGATATCCGAGCCCAGCACGCGCTCAACGGTGAGGTCGAGAGTCATTTTCATGATGAACTTGCTGTAGCTGATGCGCAGCGTATGTTCGCCGCCATAGCAGATTGGAATATCTTGTCCAGTCTTGTCTGAGATCATCTTCTGGATCTCGCTGAAGGTAAGTCTAAGTTGCATATATTTATTGAGTTTACTAATTAACGTGTTTACTGATGGATAGAGGTTACGAAGTAGTGCGAAGAATTAATTCTTAAATCTTTATTCTCCACTGATATGCTCTTCTAGGAGTACCGTCGGCAATGTGGATAATGCCACAGTATTCAAAGTCATGCTTGTCCAAGATGTGCTGAAGGATCTTATTAGCCTCATGAGTGTCGGCGCGCAGGTTTCCGATCTGCTGCTTGCAATAGTCGAAGCAGCAGTCAGCAATACCCTTAACCCCAGGCATGCAGGCAAGTCGATGGATGGTGCCATAAGGGAGCGTATCGTCCTTCCATGCTCCTTGCTCAATCACCAGGTAGGTAGGATCGATGCCTATGACGAGAGCGAAGGTACCCACAGGTCGGCCGTCCTCTTCGATAATGTGGCTGGCAAAGCGATCGATGTCGCGTCTCACCATCTCGGCAGTTGGGTATCCATCAGGCCACTGGAAGGTATTTCCGTTGGCACGCATGATCTGACGTGAGTGGCCAAACATCTGCAATATCAGCGGGATATCGTCTAGGGTACTGAGTCGAATAGTTTTCATATTATTATAACGACAGATTACGTCAATTATTGCCAAATTGCCAAAAATGCCAATCGTGCCAATGGCAATATTGGCAAGAATGGCAAATTGCAGATAACGATGTAGTTTTTTTCGCCGATTATTCTCCGTCATAGTTCCGAGATAACTCCGTGTTATCTCCGAGTCAACTCCGATGAAATACCACAATAAAGGCATAGATATGACTCAATTTATCCGCCACTAAACCAAAGACATTTATCAAGAAGGAGACTATACAGATCACACAACAATAGGGAATACAAGAGCGCACTCAGGGTAAATATCTGAACCCATTTTTGCGTTAAGGAATACTAAGTCACAGAAGTAGAAATACTTAAGCAATAAGATAGCCTTCATTAACGAAAAGTTAACGAAAAATTTAAGCAATTTTTTTCGTCAACTTTTCGTCAACTTTTCGTTAACAACACCCAACAGTCTGATAATCAAAATTAAGGCAATAATTGCACCAGAAATGGTGTGTTAGTGGCTGCGCCACATGGGTGGATGTTTTGATGTGTGTGGCGTAAGGTGTATGGTGTACGATAAAACTTGGAACTTTTGAACCTTGAACGATTCTAAACAGAGCGTCAGAAAACTTGTTTTCTAGACCGGAGTGCATAATCGTCATGAGGCGAAGCCGAGTAACTTTGATCCAGCCGCCCTGCGGCTTTGATCCTTGAACCTTGAACTTTGATCCAGCCAGCTACCACGCGATTAGCGGTTGGATTTTGGCATTTGGACAACAGCCTGCGGAACGCGAGCGCAGCGACAGCGTTTTCGCGCACTTCGTCCAACTTCAAACTGAGATAGTCCTTTAACCTTTCCCCCTTCGCGGGAGATTTACATTGACCAATAGCAGTTAGCAATTGGCCCATTATGTATCTTTTTTTCTTTACACCGAATCGATCGAATAAAACGAATCTTTACTATGTTTATTTTTAGATTTTTAGTTTGATTTTCAATAGATTTTACCTCTGCCAGAAGCGAGAGTAGAAGCAAAACTTGTTTTGTTTCTGACGAGCGCAAGCAGAGCGTTGAGGCGAAGCCGAAAAAGCCCGAAGGGCGCTCTCAAAAAATACTTTTCTCCCATCATTTTCAGTCAGATAATATAAGATTTTTTGTCAGATTATAAAAATCACACTGAAAATCTTTTGTTGGTTCTCGGTGTGAGAAATCTGACATAAAATACCTGAAGTATTTTTTTTGAGGAGAAATCGTCGATACGCTCCTCAAAAATCCACTAAACATCTTACTGAAAATCAAACTAAAACATAGCCTCTCGCCAGCGGCACGCGAGCGCAGCGCAGCGTTTTCGCGCACTTCGCCCCACTTCAACCTGAGTTTGACTTTTAACTTTTCTCTCTTCACGGAAGATTTGCAATTGGCTGTTGGAATAGGGACTAGAAAACTAGATGTCTAGTTGTCTAGTCTGCTAGGATAAAAAAAAGAAAGGAGACTCTTTCGAATCTCCTTCTTAGATAAGATTGGCGGCGACCTACTTTTCCACAAATAAATGCAGTATCATCGGCGATGTTGGGCTTAACGACTCTGTTCGGAATGGGAAGAGGTGAACACCAACTCTATAACCACCAAAATGTTCTTTTGGCCTCCTTGCGGAAACCAATGACAACACATTGGTCTGAGACATATATGAGCTGCTCCTTTGGAGCTTGGGTTACAGCCGCGAGGGCTGTGACCCGACGGAAAGTCTTCGGGTAATTAGTAC
>JAKSMS010000039.1 GCA_024400415.1 Bacteroidales bacterium
GCTACCAAGAATCTAACCGCCAACGGATTGGCGGCGTCCCCACGAATCGGGGGCTAATTTCCAGCAATCATTAGGTTCCCTGAAAGTAAAAAAAAGCACCTCTCCCCTACCTTCTGTAGGGTGAATGAGGAGTTGTTCTCATAGGCTATGAAAGGGCGCCACAATCCTGCAAACGACACCTTCTTTGCTTGGTTCTAGTAGTTCAATACGATCTCTACCAATTACCGCTTAGGAAGAAACCCTTCACGTAAACGTGATCTTTTCAGTCCCTTTCCCATGGGTGCAAAGTTACAAAAAATTATTGAACCACACAAACTTCTCGGTCATCCATTTTTATCCATTTTTGCTATTTATTGTATTATAACTATTTACAAAACCGATAAATTTCCTTTTTTAACACTTGATGGGCCGACAAATTGGCCTTCTGAAAGAAGTTTTTGACTATTATAACTTATTGGTTGGCGGACAGAATTCTTTGATCGGGACGATGGAGGCGTACAATTTTTTGCTGCGCGACTCGTTAATGCTATCATGACTCAGAATTACCCAGACATCATTACTAAGGCGTTCCTGTTACTGGTGAGGATCGGCATCGGAAACGAAGGTCCGAGCTGGGATGCCGCAAAACAGATTGAGCACCTAAGCATGAATGACTGGCGCTTGGTGAAGAGGCTCGCCGAAGAGCAGTCGGTGGCGGCTATTGCCTTCGATGGTTTGTCGACACTTTTTGAAGCTTATGGGGATATCGGAAAAGGTCTGGTACAAGCGGAGTGGGCGCAGTTGAGATCGGAATGGATGATGCTCTCTATCCAAACGGAATGCCAATATGCGGCCTACGAACAATCGATGGCCGACTTGGCTGATTTCTACAACAAGCATGGCATCAAGATGATGGTGCTGAAAGGTTACGGACTTTCGCTGAACTACCCCGTGCCGAGCCACCGCCCGACTGGGGACTTGGATATATACCTTTTCGGAGATCAGCCCAAAGGCGACCGACTCATTGAGGAAGCGGGTATTGATGTGGATTACTCGCATCATCACCACACGACTTTCAAATTCGAGAATCTCTTTATAGAGAACCACTACGACTTCTTAAACATCTATTCTCACCAATGGAACAGACTGATAGAACGACGATTGAAAGAACTGGCAAAGATTGGCAGGCCGGACGACAAACTGACCAATATCTACTACCCTACGGCAGAGTTCAACTCACTATTCTTATTACGCCACATGGGTGCTCATTTTGCTGCGGAGCGAATGACGGTAAGACAACTTCTCGACTGGGCACTCTGCGAAAAAGAGGTGCTGGAAGAGGAATACAAGATGGATATTTTCCACCATATCATCGATGATATATGCAACAATTATCTAGGATTCAACCTACCCGTAGGCGTGGTGGATAAGAATATGGAAAGACGGGTATTGGAGGACATGCTTCTCCCCTACTCTACTCACAAACTGACACCGTGGTTCAGACTTCAGAGGTGGTTCAGAAACCGCTGGAAGAACAGACTATTTTACCAAGAGAACCTATTTGTTACGTTTTGGGTGCAGTTGTGGAGCCATGTGGTGAGGCCGGACATAGGGAAGAAGGAGTGAAAAGGAGAGGGAATGGAATGAAAAAGGATGAAGGACTAAAAAAGGAGGGGAAAGGATGAGAAAGGACTGGAAAGGATAGGACAGGAAAAGATGAGAAAGGATAGGGTCGGGAAAGATGGGAAAGGGCTGAGATAGGATTGAATGGGTTGGCTTAACTGTGGTGCTGGAAGTGGTGGGTGATGTCGAGGAAGGTGCCTGCGGGGGTCTTTTTGTAGAGGCGCTGGTTGGTGGTAGGAGACTGTAGATTGCCGAGATGCGACAGGTAGGGACCTACCTTGAGATAATCGAACTGGGACTTGTCGACATTGGCCGGCACATACTGGCGGCCGCTCCACCATGAGACTTTATATCGGGGGTAACGCTGATGGATATAGGCCGCCAGGCGGACGACCTCTAGCGGATCGGCATCGCCTCCCATGAAGCTGATACAGGTAATACCCATTCCGTAACGGGCCGCAAAGGCATCGATGGCGGCCTCATCAAGAGTCTCGCCCACATCCTCCCACAGATAACTGCTGTGGCAGCCTGGACAGCGGCATGGGCAGTTGGAGATGTTGACTGAAAGTGTGGTCTCGTCAGGAATCTCCTGAAAGACCACACCTGTGTTGTAATATTTTAAGCTCATCTACTTAGAATAATGCTTCGTTTTTTTAGCGGTGATGCATCATGATTTAGCTTTGATATAATAGCGACGTGCTGCCTCCTGCTGACGAGGCTCGGAGAAGCTGCTGACGCGCTTGAGATAGCCGATGATGCGGGTAAGATAGTCGACATCGTGGCTGTGGCATACGGGACACTCGCGGAGGTGGTGCTTGTCGATATGGCCGCAGTCGTTGCAGATGGTGTTGGGAACATTGAAGGTGAAATAATTGCATCCTTCTTGGGCTGCCACAGAGAGGAGCTGGCTATACTGCGCCTTGGAGAGGTGCTCGTCGAGGTTGAGATGAAGGGCGCTTCCGCCGGTGAGATGCTCGATATAGGGGGCTCCATGGAGCTTGAACTTATCGAGGATGGTGAGGGAATCGTCTTCTACGATATAGAAATAGCTGTTGTAGCAGTCGCGAGGCACGAAGTATCCGTCTTCGCGATCCCACTTAGCATGCTTGACACCCACGTTCTCGGCAGGAATCATCTCGCAATTGAACATGAGGTCTTTCGTACGATAAAGCTTGTTGTATTTTTCCACCACTCCGAGGACCGACTGCACATAGCGACGATAGTCCTCATTGTCGTTGATCTGGATGCCCAGAAACTCTGCGCCCTCTACAAGTCCGTTGACTCCGATAGTGAGATATTGGCGGCCGATATTGATATACCCTGCGTCGAAAAGCGGCAGCATGCCGTGATTTTGCAACTCTTTGAGATTCTCATTATAAGCAATCTGAACCTTATGGCAGATATCTACCACTTCGGCCAAGAAATCCAGATAGTCTCTACCCTGTTTTTTGGCATATTGGATGCAGCGGTTGAGGTTGATAGTGAGCACGCTCTTGGAACCTGTAGAGACGCCGCCAGCACCAAGAGTATAGGAGAATCCGTTGTCGGTAATCTCGTTACGCAATCGACAACAGCTGGAGAGAGAATCGGCATTGTCGCTGAGGTAGGTGAAGAAGGAATGGCCTTCGGCATACATCTCGGCGGTGAAGTCGCCCCACTCCTGGTCTTTGCATTTGCCATTTTCGGTAAGGAAGGCCATAGTCTCAACCGGGAAGGTGAGCACTGTACGGGTGCGCTCTTGGTTGAACCACTTCATGAAACGCTTCTGAAGCCACGAGAGTCCGTCCCAATCGGGCTGACTGCCGTCGGGGAAATAGAACTCGCCGAAGAGGCTTTCGAAATAGTAGCGGTCGTAGTAGGAGATATTCCAGAAAACGGCCTGGAAATTGCGAGCGCCTGTGGGCTGGTTGAGGGTATATACCACTTGTTCGAAGCAGTCGGTAATAACCTTATCCAGCGTGCGCTGCTTGAGGGAGAGGTCGACAATGCGGGATGTGTCTTTCCAATAGTCGCGGCCATAGTCGAGTCCGATGAAGTAATTCATATACATGAGAAACTCGGGAGTAGCGCAAGCGCCGCTGAGCATGCTTGACACCATGAAAACCATGTTGACAAATCCGCCACAGAAACTCTTGAGATTCGTTGGCTTGAGGGAATTGCCGCCAATAGATGCCGTGCCGCCCACAAGCCACGGATACATGGTGATAGAGGCACAGTAGTTGGCGAGAGAGGTCTCGTCGTTCTTGTAGATGAAATGGTTGGAGAGCAGATCCATGTACTTATCGGAGAGCTCTTTGCCGTAGAGCCGCTTGATACGGTCGGTGAGCAGTCGACGGTTGAGGCGGATGAAACCGGCCTTAGGAAGTTCGCCGATAAGTGTTGCGATATTCTTATGCTCCACATTGGCATTGGCGTCGTATTTGCTGCCTGTAGCGGCATTGGCTGCCTGGCAATAGTCCACCAAGAAGTTGAGTTTCTCAAGGGTTTCGCGGTCTTCGGTATGCTTCTGGCGGTAAAGCATAAAGGACTTGGCCACTTTGAAATAGCCTTCCTTCATCAGCGCCTCTTCTACCTGATTCTGAATATCCTCCACGGTGATGCCCTCATGGATATCGAGGTGGACGAGGATATGGCTGATGCGGCCCAGATCGACGGGCTCGCCTACCGACTGGAATGCCTTGATGACGGCATTCATGATTTTATCTAGCGAGAAGCGGGCCTGCTGGCCGTCGCGCTTGGTGATTGAGAAAGGCACATTTTCCATTCTGACAGAGTGTGTTTTGAGGGTTGAACAAAATGCCTTTGAGAACAAAACGGGGAGGCTGAGCTGCGGTATTTACGCCGACTCTTGATCCACACTTTTCCTCGAAAGCGGATTATTATTGACAAACTGGCAGGTCTTCTGACTTGTCTCCCACAGCCTCGACCTTCCCACAAACCGAGCGGTTTTGCAGTGGCCATTGGATGAGGCTGCGGTCTCGAGACTCACAGCAGCGGGACTGTCCAGGAATTGCACCTGATTCCCTTTTCACGCGTAGACGACTAGGCGATAATTCATTACAAGCATACCGACCGTCTGCCATAGCGACCAATTCAAGTGCAAAGTTAAGGAAATATTCTTGATTGGCAATAGGGATTGGGGCATAAGTTATGAATAGTTATCAACAGCCTGCTGATGCATAATAAAGGCGGGCACCAGGTGTCCGCCTTTATGGGGAATAGTATATCGGTTTAAACTACTCTGAAACAGATTCTTCTGTGCCGGTCTTGGCATTGCGCTCGAGCTCCATCTTGCCGAAGCGGAGGGTAAGGCCTGCGCTGATGCTGCGGCTATTGATGGTATAGCTGCTGCTGTTGCTGAGGTAGTAGGGGTTGGTGGTGGTAGAGCCGCCTCCGATGCGCTTGCCCCAGTTGAAGAGGTCGTTGATATTGACAAAGACGCTCAGCTTGCGCTTGAAGAAGTCGCTACGCACACCCATATTGAGCCAGTAGCGCTGCTTGCTGGTGCTGAGGAGTCCGATAGTGGGGCTGCTATAGCCCATAGCGCAATGGACTTGATATTTGTCCCACACCTTGGCCCACATATTGACGCGGAGGCTGTAGCTCCAGGCGTTGGTATCGATAAGCATACTGCGGGTTGGAGTGGCATATTCCATATGATAGCCATAATCGTAGACGTTTGCGTAGAGTCGGAGGTTGAAGAATCCCGTGGGGCGATAGGTCACGTTGGCAGATGCGCCGTAACGGTAGCTGTAGCCCATGTTGTAGGGAGTGCTATAGGAGATGACGCGGCCGATGAAGGAATCGTCTTCCACGTCGGTAAGATTGGATATCTCGTTGGCGCTATAGCGGGCGTAGCCTTCGAGGCCTACGCTACCGAACCTCTGGAAGAACTTGGTCCAGCCGGCCTCGGCGCTATGGGTGGTATAGGGCTTCAGATCGGGATTGCCGACGGAATAGGAGTCTTCGCCATAGGTGCGGAAGGAGGTGAGCTGCTCCTCTCCAGGGGTACGCTGGCGAAGGGAGTAGTTGAGCTTGAAGTTGTGCATGCTCTTGGTGCGGTAGCTGAGGTGGAGGGATGGATTCCAGGTAAAATAGTGGAGGCTGCTATCGTCGGGGAAATACATATTAATATATTGGTACGAGGTGAGGGTATAGCCGCCACCAAAGCCAAATTCGGCAGTAAAACCGCCCCAACGACGGGTAAGGTTGAGGTCGGCATTGAGCTTGTCGTCGGAGCCGAGGAACTCATACTGACGAAGGTTATCCACGGTCTCATAAGTGCCGTCGTGGTCGGTATCGAGGAGCTTGTTGTAGATATTGTTCATAGCGCTATGGTCGTAGCGTCCGCCAAGGCTGAATTCGAGATCCTTGCTGAATGGGCGGTTGTAGCGGACGTTGGCACCAAAGGAGTAGTTGTTGGAGTTGGTCTTGTTGTACTTGTTCTGGTCGAGGTCATTGTAGACGGTATAGTCGCGATCGTAGTACTGATCGGTCCAGCCCTTGGAGAGGTTGCTGCTGACACCCACACGGATGTTGTGGCCGAGGTTGTCGAACTTATGCACGAGGTCGGCGCCCATCATGCCAAAGAAGCTGGTCTGAGAGCGGTCGTTGGTGTCGCCATAAGCGTAGTAGTTGTTGGTAAGGATCTGGTTGCGGATAGCCTCCGAACCGGACCAGCTGTTGGTACCATTGTAGTTGCCGTTGATCCAGGCAGAGAGGTCGGTCATGGAGTCAACCTGATAGTCGATATTGAGGCTGAGGTTGCCGCCATAGTTCTTGTTCCAGCTGGCTGAGGCGCTGGTGTCGGCCTGGATGGTATCGTAGCCGTCGTGTGCCGCATTGTCGGCACGGGTGATGGCGGTGCTGTTGGAGGAATTCTCACGCTTGCTGTAGCGGAAGGAGCCATAGAGGTTGACGCTAAGGCGCTCGTTGGCCCACATATAGCTCACCCAAGGGTTGACGGACGGCTGCTGGTTGGCATGACCGCCGAAGGAGATGAAGTGGTTCTTCTTGATATGGGCTGAGGTGACGATATTGATGACGGCCTCAGCCTCGGTAGCATATTTAGCCGAGGGGTTGGTGATGGTCTCGATGCGGGCGAGAGCATTGGCCGGGAGGGTTTCAAGGTAGGTCTTAAGGTTCTCGGCAGTAAGCTTCGAGGGCTTGTCGTTGACCCAAATTTCCACGCTGCTGACGCCGCGAAGGGTGATATTGCCCTCGATATCCACCTCTACGCCAGGAGCATTCTGGAGCGCATCGTTGGTGGTACCGGTCTGGATAGAGGGGTCTTCAGCCACATTGTAGATCATCTTCTCGCCATCCATCGCATAGAGGGGGCGCTCGGCCGAAATGGTGACCTCCTTCATAAGGGTGGCGCCTGGCTTGAGCTTGATGATGCCGAGGGTGGTATTGTTGGCCACCTTGAAAGGTATCATGCGGCTCTGATAGCCGATATAGGTGGCGCGGAGGATATAGCTTCCGGCAGGAATCCCGGACAGCTCGAACTTGCCTTCCGCATCGGTAGAGGTACCTTTGACGAAAGCGCCGTCGGCAGAGTCGAGCACTGCCACATTCATGTAAAGCAGCGGTTCGCCATTGACGCTATCGCGGATAGAGCCGACAACCTTGAAGGTATCGCCTTCGCGAACATTCTTCTTTTGGCGAACAGCCGGAGCCTGCTGGTTCTGATCCCAGTTGGGCCTCTCGCCCGGACGACCCATTGGTCGGCCGCCAGGGAAACCGCCAGGATGGCCTCCGCCGGGGAATCCGCCGCCAGGATGACCGCCCGGCTGGGCGAAAACAGTTAGGGTTGAACACATCACGATCAGCATCAACGCCGACTTGAGTATGGTTTTTGGATTCTTCATATAGTGTTTCGTATTTATACTTTAATGTTCAAATGATTTCGACAACTTCAATCAAAAGTGATTCTAAAACAACTCAAAGCGCCAAAAGGCGATTATTTAGTAGCACATATCTCCCTAAACTTGCACTGGCAAGCAAAAAAATCTAAATAATCTATGATTATCAAACATTAAGGAGAAATCCGCCCCCTCAACCGCAGCACTTATCGCAACAAGATCTCGCCGACTTTGCGCATCATTACCTGCGGCGGAACTGCCTTGTAGAGAATCTCGTAAACGGCCTGTACTAGCGGCATCTTGAGTCCCGACTTCTCGCGCAGGCGCTCAAGGCTCTCTACGGCATAATAGCCCTCGGCCACCATATTCATTTCCAGCTGGGCAGCCTTGACGCTATAGCCCTGGCCGATCATGGTGCCAAACATGCGGTTGCGGCTATGATGGGAGTAGCAAGTGACGAGGAGGTCGCCCAGATAGACGGAATCGGTACCACGGCGAGACTCCATGGGCACATGATGTTCGAGGAAGAGCATCATCTCCTTGATGGCGCTGGTGACGAGCACCGCCTGCATATTGTCGCCCAGGCCCATGCCGTAGGCGATGCCCAGACCGAGGGCATAGACATTCTTCATTGCGGTAGCATACTCGATGCCCTCCACATCCTCAGAATCGATGGTAACCACGAAACGGCAGCCCATGAGAGAGCGCACATACTCCACCAGCTGGCTGTTCTTGGAAGCCACGGTAAGATAGCTGAGGCGCTTGCGGGCCACCTCTTCGGCATGGGTAGGTCCGCTGACCACCGAGAGGCACTCTTGCGGCACATGATGCTGCGTGGCAAGGAACTGGGTAACAGTAAGATCGCCAGGAGCTATGAGTCCCTTGGTGGCAGACACCCAGTTGCGTCCAAGGAAGAGCTCGGGACGCAATTCGGAGAGTGACTTGGCCGCAAAGGCACTAGGTATCACCATAAAGACGAGGTCGGACGAAGCCACAGCCTCGTTGATATCCTCGATTACGGTAACGTTCTCCATATCCAGTTCAGCCTCGCTGAGATAGCGATAGTTGATGCCATAGTTCAATAGGCTCTGACGGATTTCTGGCTCACGCACCCACCAGTTCACGTGGGTGTCTTTATGTTCAAGAAGTATCTTTACGATAGCGGTAGCCCAACTGCCGCTACCCAATACACAGACGTTGTCCATATTCTAGTTTCAGCAATTATTCTTCTGTGCCTCTTGACTTTGAGCAGCCGAAGAAAGCATATTCAGTTTTTGTTTAGATTCATTACCATACAGTTTTGAAGCCACAGGGCCAGCATAGATACGCATAACCCACTGCCACAAAGCCTCATCAAAAACATAAGACTTAGTAAAGTCAAAGTTGTGCTCGTCCTCGGCAGTGTAATACTCCCGTCCGAAAGCGCTTCCATCAGGACGCTTCAGCCCCAAGATATCGGCGGCCAGATAGTTGTTGGGCCAGAGCTTATAGTTCGACCAGATCTGCTCATCAAGGATTTCGGCCGCACGCTGGATGGGGTCTTCTGCACCTTCGAACTGTTCGCGAGTGAGCGGACGGCCAAAAGTAATGTGGATATGGCCTTTGGGCTGCTGGACACCGGTGATGACGCTCTGCTCGTCCTCGTGGGGAGCCTTGTGGTACTCGCCCTGCTGGGCACGCACCATCATCTCACGAGCCTTCATATAGGCACAAGGTTCCAGCTCATATGAGATGCTCATGGGAGTAACGCCCAATTCGAGCAGCGATTCCAGCTTGTCCTTGCCGCTCAGGCACAGCATCTTGAGCACCGCCGGATCGGTCTTGTCGAGACCATCCTTGGTACGGCCGTTGCGCTGAGCCACCCAAACAGAAGTGCCGTTATCTATGTGTTCGCGGATGCGCTGCGAGGTGAGCCGGAGGTTCTCATAGAAAGCCCGCTTGCTGCCATCGCCACGCTCCATAGTGAAGACATTGTTGAGGCGGCAGAACTTGATCATGGAATCGTTCGTCATGAGGTTGGCCCCGGCCAGAGCGGCTGGCTGCTTCAAGCCGCACTCAAAGAAGCAGCATTCCATCAGAGCGGCGTCAAGAACTATATCGCGATGATTCGAAACGAACACATGCGGTTTAGACCAATCCACGTCGGACGGAATGGAGTACGAGAAACCCTCAGAGGTCTTCTCAAGCAGTTTCTGCACTTTGGCGGCCATCACAGCAAACACATTCATAATAGCTTAGCTTATTATCTGTATTAATATAATAGGGCAAAATTACTATTTTTTCTTAAATTAGCAAAAATTTTAACATTTCAACCTATTAAAAAAGTATGACTCCGCTGCTATTCGGCAAGCCGGCGAAGGGTTCGCCGCATGAGCGGAAGGCTGACGCCGAGGGTGAGCAACTCCGCGATAGGCATGCTGAGCCACACACCCATGATGCCGACCGAAGGCACCAACAAGAAGAGCGGAATCAGCACAAAGACTATGCTGCGGCACACGGCAATCACGGCCGACTCTATAGGTCGCTCGACAGCCGTATGGAAGCTGCTGGCAATGATATTGACAAACGAGATCAGGTAATGAAGCGTAACCCACGTCACGGCCGTACGGGTGGTGAGCATCAGCGCTGCATCGCCCTCGGTAAAGGCCGACACGATGCCGCCCCGGAAACAGAACACCAAGAGATAGACGCCCCACCCGATGCAGGCGCTGAAGAGCAGCGACCACTTGAGCAGCGACCGAATACCCGGAAAATTGCGGGCGCCAAGCTGATACGACATCAGCGGATAGAGCGCCTGCGAGAGTCCAAAAATGGACATATTGACAATAAAGTTGAGGTAGCAGACAATCGTAAGCGCCGCAACGCCCGTATAGCCGGCCACGCGCATAAGCACAAGGTTGAAGATAAAGGTGGTGACGGCGGCCGATATGGAAGTGAACAGCTCAGAAGAGCCATTATAGAAGATGCGCCACACCTCGCGCAGCGAACCGCGAATGCGGCCCATCCTGACCATCGGGGCCAGCACCAAGGCTGCAGTAGTATTGGCAGCGCAAGTGGCTATGGCAGCGCCACTCACTCCCCATCCTAAGCGCAACACAAAAACATAGTCGAGAACCACGTTGACCAAGCAGCAGATAGTGCCGCTCACAAAGACCATATTGGGGCGGCCGCGCAAACGGGTGAACGCCTCAGTGAAATTAGGAATGCAATAAAAGATAAAGCCCGAACCAATGATGCCCAGATAGTTGCGAACATAGGGCAGCACATTATCGTCGGCACCCAAGAAGAGGCAGAGCCAATCCAGATTGGCCCAGACCAGAAAAGACAACAAAAATATCGTAGCCAGAAGAACTACAAAAGTAAGGGCCGTATACCCTTTGACCAAAGGTTCGTCGCCCCTACCCTGCGCAACACCGGTGATGACGATGCCGCCCGAAATAATCATGATAGACACGGCCAGCAGCACATTGATGAGAGGCATCGACAGATTGACCGCCGCCAAACCAAGAGCGCCAACGCCGACGGAGACGAAAAGGCCGTCGATAATGGTCTGAAAACCCACAATAAGCATGCCCACCACGCTAGGCAGCGCATACTTCAGCAACTGAAGGCTGACCCCTTGAGGCTTGGGAATTTTGACGTTTTGAACCATCTATGGACACTTATTTTAGCATTAACAATCTACAAATCAACGGCGACGCCGATAATGAAACGGATGCAAAGTTACACATTTTTTTAGAAACATCGGGCCGCAACCATCAAAAAGAATAGCAAAACCCGCTAACGAAAAAAAACTAGGGGAGTACTAAATCAATGATAATTGGCGCATATGTGCTATATATGTGCTATATATGTGCTATATTTGTACTATCCTATAGAGATAGCAGATATATAGCACATATATAGCACACATATAGCACATATAAGCCATTTTATATTCATCTATAGGCCATTATGAATTGATTGTGTTAAGGGTAAATCCTTTTTTGTGTGGCTGTAGGGCAATCCTTGCTTGCCAGCGACACGAAAGGGTGTAAAATTCGTAAAAAACAGTACCGATACCGAGAATCGCAGACCAATATCGGCGATAGACTAAAAAATTTTCACACTGATATTCAAGAAGAAATGAAAAAAGAATAAAAAATATTTTGTCAGTTCAAAAAAAGTGTGTACTTTTGCACCCGATTTCGAGAGAGAAATACTTGAGAATTCAAGATTGTCCTATGGTGTAATGGTAGCACATCTGACTCTGGATCAGCCAGTCTAGGTTCGAGTCCTGGTAGGACAACAAAGCAGAACGAAAAGTTCTGCTTTTTTTATTGGAAACTATGTACGTGTTGTCCAAACAGACCCTCGTTTTGCAATGCAAAACATTGGGACTGAAAGAAATGTCCAGAAATTGTCCAGAAATAAATCTACGCACATAGAATTTCTGATAAATTTCTGATAATTTCTTTCAGTCTCAATTCTTTGCGTAAGCAAAGAGAGAGTTTCTACTGTCATTATGGACAACTTGTATATAATCACCTTTTTATTCCCTTCGACAGCATAATACCCCGGTTTGGAATCTATTTTTGGTCATGTGAAAAAAAAGTTGTATTTTTGCAATTGCATTTGCTATATATAAATCTATCTAACTATATAACTAACTCCTACTGCCAACACTAGATAGCGCCAACCAAAAGAACTCATTAGAAAAAACAATGAAGATGAAAAAGGCATTAACCACCATACTCTTAGCCGCCTGCTGCGCCATGGGACTGCAGGCCCAGAACAACGTTCGCCCACTCCCCTTCTCCACCAATTTCGAAGATCCACAGGACGATTCTTGGCAGGAATTGGACGTGAGAGGCATCAACAAATGGGTGCTGGGCACAGGCGTAGGCTCAAACTCGGGAAGATGCCTCTTTGTGAGCAACGACGAAGGCATCAGCAACGCCTACTCCACCAGCAGCCCTACTGTGCAGCTGGCATATATCGACGTAGAACTGCCCTTCGACAGCATCTACTCCATAGCCTTCGACTGGCGCGGCTACGGAGAGCTGGCGCACGACTTCATGCGAGTGGCGCTGATTCCCAGCAGCTACGACTGCGACAACCTGCCCACGATGTACACATCCTACAGCGCAGAGCTGCCCTCGGGATGGATTGCGCTTGACGGAGGCGCCAAATGCCGCAGCAACTCTTGGAAACACGAACTGCATGCCATAGAGGTCTCGGCAGGAACCTACAAACTGGCCATCATCTGGGCCAACGACGGCGCCGGCGGAATACAGCCGCCAGCCGCCATCGACAATATCGAGCTGAGACTCGTGACCTGCCCTGCCCCTCAGCACATCAGCGCCTACTCCACCTCCACCTCGACGGCAGAAGTGAGTTGGACCGCATCAGGAACCGCCACAACTTGGCTGGTAGAGCATGGCCCACAGGGCTTTGCACAAGGAACGGGCATTGAAGAACTGGCCGACGCAACCCATTTTACCGTCACGGGGCTCTCGCAATCGCAGACCTACGACATCTATGTAAGGCCCATCTGCGCCGGAGCCGACACCGGAATGAGCATCAAGACCACCGTGACCACAAGCTGCTATGATGGCGGCTACCAAGACTTCCCATTCCGAGAAGGATTCGAGGGCGCCATCCCCTGCTGGAGCCAGCTGCCGCTCATCGGAAACGAGCTTTGGGCAACAGCCTCCTCGTTCTCCAACGGAGCTCACGCCCAAGAGGGCAGCTCGTTTATCAAATTCCAAACCCAGACGCGTGAAGGCTACAGCTCTATGCTGGTTACGCCCATCTTGAACCTCGGAGAATCCGACTCGGCCAGAATCAGATTTGCACACATGCAGCCCGCCTGGGGAAGCGACCAAGACGTGCTGACGCTGGCCTATAGAATCCACCCAGACTCAGCATGGATCGAGATGCGCACCTGGACCGACAACATCACCTCATGGCAAAGCGAAAACCTGCGCCTGCCACAGCTTAGCAGCACCCTTCAGATAGGCTTTATCGGAACATCGAACTACGGCTTCGGCATAGGCATCGATAACGTGATGGTGACCGGCAACATCCCTTGCAACGAACCGATTATCACACACGTAAGCGCCGACATCAACGCCATCGACCTGGAATGGACCAGCGAGGGAGAGGACATGGAGATAGCCATCAAAGCCTCCACCGACAACGACTGGCCGGAGGAGATCCAGATTACAGGACACGCCTACACATTCTTAGGACTAGACCCAAACACCTCGTACGACTTCAGGATCAGACAAATATGTCCTGACGGCGTATCGGAATGGGCAGAAGGAAGCACTAGCACCTTGGAAATCCCCGAAGACCCGCAATGCGACGCACCTACAAACATCCAGGTGGTAAGCATGCTGACCTCGGCCACCATCATGTGGGGCGGAGACGGTAACGTGGACGAATGGGACGTGATATACAGCACCATAGGCCAAACCATGGGCAGCAACACCTTCTTCACCACCCGCAAGCGCTCCTTCAGAATAGCAGACCTCAGGATCGAAACCGACTATGGAGTATGCATAAGGGCCCATTGCTCCAACGGACTGACTAGCAGCTGGTCGACCATGAAGCGATTCCGCACGGGAAGCCCGCGACTAGACATTGCTGAAAGCGAATCCGTCCAGGCGAACATCTACCCCAACCCAGCCCGCAACAGCGCCACTATCGACCTGGGAGAGAACGGCCAAGAACTAATGGGCGCCCAGCTGGAACTCATTGACAGAATGGGACGAGTGGCATACGCCTGCACCATCGACCGAGAGGTCATCTCCCTTAGCCTGGAAAAACTACCCAAGGGCATCTATATGGCAAGAATCGTAGACGAACATGCCGCACTCAACGCCGGCCGACTAATCATAGAATAATAATCAAATAATAATACAAAGACACAAATGAAAAAGACCGACTGGATTGTAATCCTCATCATCGTGGTGGTATTAGCACCATTCTTTATCGAAAGCACCGGATTCTACGCAAAATTCCTGGAACTCACCGCCAACCATGGCTATATAATGGCCTTCTTCAAATTCGCCATCTTGGCCGTTTTTGGCGAGATGTGGGCACTCCGCATCCGCAAGGGCGTATGGTACGAGAAAGAATTTGGCGTACTGCCACGCATGATAGTATGGGGCATTCTAGGTATGGGCATCGCCATGGCCATGTGCATCTTCAAGACCGGCGCTCCCACCTTCTTGGCAACCGTTAGCGGAGCCAATCCTGCCGACTATGCAGCCATCCTCAAGGGCGACGAACTCACGTTAGGCAAAATCGGTATCGCCTTTGCCGTAAGCGTTATCATGAACACCATCTTCGCACCCGTAATGATGACCCTCCACAAATGCACCGACATCCACATTATGAGCCACAACGGCAGTATGAGCTGCTTCCTCCACCCCTTGAAGATGCGCGAGATTTTCTCCTCAAAGATCAACTGGGACGTGCAGTGGAACCTCGTTTTCAAGAAGACCATACCACTGTTCTGGTTCCCAGCCCACACCATCACCTTCTGCCTGCCAGGCGCATACCAGGTACTCTTTGCAGCACTGCTCGGCGTTGCTCTCGGACTCATCCTTGCCCTTGCCGGCGGCAACAAGAAATAATCCTACACCAATGAAAAAAATTGCAATAATACTCTTATTCGGAGCCATGGCCTCCACCGCCATGGCTCAGGATACCGCCAAAGTCGAAAAGCCTTGGAAACTGAAGTGGAGCGGATTCGTAAACCCCCACTTCTTCGCCGATAGCCGCCAGGTTGTAGGCGGACGAGAAGACATGATGCTCTTCTACCCCAAGCCTGCCGACCTCGACGCCAACGGAGAGGACATCAATGCTAATCCAAGCATCAACCTGCTCTCCATCACGGCACGCGTGGCCCTCGGCATCAGCGGTCCCGACTTCCTTGGCGCCAAGACCCGCGGATACATCGAGGGCGACTTCACCGGCAGCACCAACGAATCGAACAACGACCTGCGACTTCGCCACGCCTACATCAATATGGACTGGGGCAAGCGCGAAGTACTTGCTGGCCAGTATTGGTACGCCATGACCATCCACGAGATCATGCCAGGCACTTGTCCGCTCAATATGGGCTCCCCATTCCACCCCTATGCCCGCTACAACCAAGTGCGCTACACCGAGCACTTCGGCCACATGGAGGCCATCGCCGCTGCACAGTTCCAGATCGACAACAAGAGCCAGGGACCCAACGGAGCCAGCACCAAATACCAGCGCAACAGCTGCATTCCTGAGATGAACCTCCAACTGCGCTACCGCGACGACCACAGACTCTTTGGCGTGGCAGCCAACGTGCTGACCATCCAGCCACGCGACTTCATCACCGACGTGACGAACACCTATCGCTACAAGACCGACAAGACCTACTCCAGCCTTGCCTTCAGCGTATTCGGCCGTTGGGACACCAAGAATTGGTCCCTCAAGGCGCAAACCCTCATCAACGACAACCTCTATGAGGGCAGCACCATGGGCGGCTATATCGAGCGCTGGCACGACGCCTTAACAGAACGGACCTACAGCTATGAGGACTGGCACTACACCACCGTATGGTGCGACTTCGGCAAGCGCACAGGTGCCTGGCGCCCAGGCATCTTTGCCGGCTACGCCAAGAATATGAGCTTCGGCAAAAAGATGCCAGTCCAAACAGTCCCAACCGACGACCACTACACCATATACGGACGCGGTTTCGAAATCGAGAACCTTTGGCGCATACAGCCCAGAATCGAATACTTTGCAGGCAAGGCTCTCAGTTTCGCTGCCGAAGTGGAATACACCCACGCCCAGTATGGCAAGAAGACCACCAACTCCGAGCAA
>JAKSMS010000004.1 GCA_024400415.1 Bacteroidales bacterium
GAATAAAGGGTTCTATGCCATCTTTAGGTCAAAAAATGAATTTATAGAACCCACCAAAAATATGAACACAACAAAAAGATAATAACGATGGGTATTTTTTCTATTTTCAGCAAAAAGACAAAAGAGCAAGAGAAAGAGACTCTTGATCAGGGTTTGACTAAGACCAAAGAAACCTTTTTCTCCAAACTATCCAAAAGTATTCTTGGCAAGACCACCATCGACGACGAGGTCCTCGATAGCCTTGAGGAAACCCTCGTCACTTCTGATGTCGGAGTAGAGACCACGCTTAAGATTATCGCAAACATCCAAGAGCGTGTTAAACGCGACAAATACCTCGGCACCAGCCAACTCAACAACATCCTCAAGGAGGAAATCTCCGCTCTACTCAAACAGACCAACAACCAATTCCCCGAAGATTTCGACTCCCCCATGCCTAAAAAGCCCTACGTGATCCTTGTCGTGGGAGTCAACGGCGTAGGCAAGACTACCACAATAGGCAAGCTTGCATACCAATACAAGATGGCCGGTAAGAAGGTCATGCTCGGAGCCTCCGACACCTTCCGTGCCGCAGCCGTAGAACAGCTCCAGATTTGGGCCGACCGCGTAGAGGTGCCTATCGTACAGCAGGGCATGAATGCCGACCCAGCATCCGTAGCCTACGACACCCTTCAGTCCGCTCTCGCTAAGGATATCGACGTCGTAATCATCGACACCGCAGGACGCTTACACAACAAGATCGGCCTCATGAACGAACTCACCAAGATCAAAAAGGTCATGCAGAAACTCGTCCCCGATGCTCCACACGAAGTGCTCCTCGTTCTCGATGCCTCCACTGGCCAGAATGCCATCGAACAGGCACGCCAGTTCACCGCTGCCACCGAGGTCAACGCCTTGGCTCTTACCAAGCTCGACGGCACAGCCAAGGGCGGCGTCATTATCGGCATCTCCGACCAATTCAAGATACCCGTTCGCTATATCGGACTCGGCGAGCAGATGACGGATCTCCAACGTTTCCACGCCGAAGATTTCGTTGACTCCCTGTTCAAATAAAAAAAAACGCCTACTCATACTAATCCACAACTATCATGAAAGTCAATATCATCACGCTAGGATGCTCCAAAAATACGGCCGACTCTGAGCATGTGGCTGGCAATCTACGCCAAGCCGGACTCCAAGTCACTTTCGACTCAGCACGCACCGATGCCGACATCATCGTGGTAAACACCTGCGGATTTATCGGCGACGCAAAAGAAGAATCGGTCAACACCCTTCTCGAACAGGTCGAGATCAAGATGCGAGGCCGCAAGAAGCGCCACCTTATTGCCGTCGGATGCCTCATTGAACGCTACAAAGAGGAGCTTCGCAAGGAAATACCCGAAATCGACGCTTTCTATGGCGTTCATGAATGGAACCAACTCTGCCAAGATATCATCTCACTCTACAATAGCACCCGTCTCAAAATCGACAACTTTGAGCATACGCGCCTACACTCCACCCCACGCCACTACGCCTACCTCAAGATAGCTGAAGGCTGCAATCGCCGTTGCAGCTATTGCGCCATTCCGCTCATCCGCGGCGCTCACATCTCCCGCCCCATCGAAGCGATTGTATCAGAAGCCAAACAGATGGTGGCCGATGGCGCAAAAGAGCTCATCGTCATTGCCCAAGACACCACCTATTACGGTCTTGACCTCTATGGCGAACGCCGACTCGGAGACCTCCTTCGACAGCTAGCAGAGCAAAGTGGTGCCGAATGGATCCGACTCCACTATACCTACCCAACATCCTTCCCGCAGGATGCTATCGAGGTTATGAAGCAATACCCCAACATCTGCAACTACATCGACATACCTCTCCAGCACATCAACAGCCGCATCCTCCAGTCTATGCAGCGCGGCATCGACCGTCAAGGCACCATCGACCTCCTCAATAAATTCCGAGAGATGATGCCCGATGTCGCCATCCGCACCACCTTCATAGCCGGCTACCCTACTGAGACCGAAGAAGAATTCGAGGAGCTAAAGGCATTTGTCAAAGAGGCTCGTTTCGACCGAATGGGAGTGTTTCCCTACTCTCCCGAAGAAGGCACCGCTGCCGAACAGATTGGCGACGACGTCCCCGACGAAGAAAAACAGCGTCGCGTTTCTGAACTAATGGCTATCCAAGAACAGATATCCCTCGAAAAAAACGAAGCCAAGGTTGGGCGCACCTATAAAGTCATCCTCGACCGCATCGAAGACAACTACTACATCGGACGTACCGAATACGACTCTCCCGAAGTCGACGACGAGGTACTCATCCCAGCCACCTCACCCCTAAAGATTGGGGCATTCTATGAGGTGACTATCACTTCAGCCCTCGAAAACGACCTCTACGGCGAACTCCGATAGACGAAAGACCTATAGATACAACGACAGACCCAGTATGAGGGTCTGTCGCTCTTTTTATAGAGTATCTCCAAACCAATAAAACAACATTCTGAACAAATATTACTCCACGCTGGCCACGCTCAAATCACTATAAGCAATAAAAAATATAGAAATAATTTTGCCAATCCGAAAAATATTAGTATCTTTGCAAACTTGTTAGAAGTGTGAAAATGAACCGATACAAAGACACCGAAATACAATTCAGCGGGTTAAAATCAGGTAGTTACAACTACCACTATACCCTTAAAAAGGATTTTTTCGAGTCGATGGAAAACGAAATTTTGACCGATGGAAGGGTCGATTTCGAGGTAAAATTAGAGAAAACTGAACGAACTCTGATGTTCTATTTCACATTTTCCGGCCAGGTACTGACCCAGTGCGATAGATGTTTAGGGGAGTTAGAGGTCAACGTGAGCGGTAACGAGATGCTCTGCGTCAAGTTCAGCGACACCGAGACTAGTGAAGAGGAAGATGTGGTCTATTTGCCCGAAAAGGCATACTCGATAAACCTGGCACAATGGATGTACGAATATGTAGTAGTGGCCATGCCCATGCAGTGCGTACACCCAGATGACGAGGATGGCAACCCGACCTGCGACCCCGAGATGCTCAAGTATCTCATCGACGAAGACCAGTTGCCCAGTGAAGAGGACGAGCCCACCACTGATCCGAGGTGGGATAAATTAAAAGAATTAAATAATAATTAAAAAATAATAACTATGCCACATCCGAAACACAGATTTTCTAAGACGAGAACTGCGAAGAGAAGAACTCATGACAGCCTTAGCGCTGCCCAGCTGACCACCTGCAGCAACTGCGGTGCTCAGGTTATGTATCACCACGTATGCCCAGAATGCGGCTACTATCGTGGAAAACTCGCTATCGAAAAGAATACCGAGGCATAACCCGCTTCTCTCACAGAGACACAAAAAACGGCCCATCTCAGATAGGCCGTTTTTTTTATTTCAAAGCACCATCTGCGCCCCAAGCAAACTCTCTCTAAAAAAAATCAGTATTTTTTTTGCGGTTTCAAAAAAAAATCGTAATTTTGCATCCGATTTGGTCGTTCTATTTCGCATAGTGAGAACACATCAACACACTAAGAAATAGAGCGTTAAAAGGGAAATAGGTGCAAATCCTATACTGTCCCGCAGCTGTGAGATTTCATAAAATCCATGATCCACACCCCAAATCCAAAAAGCCACTGTATGGTGTCAAGCCATATGGGAAGGCCTGGATCAAGGAGAAATCAAGTCAGAAGACCTGCCTAATCAAGTAATTTGTAAATCCTCGAGGAAAGGATAAAAATTATGAGAGATAGACTGAATGTTATAATGTTTTTGTGTTCGCTGTTGTCGACACCGGTTTTGGCCCAAAGCCAAGACACGGTGGGGCATCAGACGAGTTTCATCATTTCCTCATTCCGTCTATCTCTCGGCATCCCACTATTCTATTTCCCAATCTTAGGCCGTCCCAGACAAGTCGACCTCCAAAAACCATTCCTATCATGAATCATTATTCTCGTATCATTATAGCCTTCAGCAGCCTCGTCGCCTTGCTCTTCTCTGCTTGCACCAAAGAGCCTGATCCAACCACCACCGACGACCCCTCCAACCACTACGACCTCCTCGTACTCAACGAAGGACTTTGGGGCACCAATGATGGCAGCATATCCGCCATCAACACCGCCGAGGGCACAGTGGCCGCCGACCTCTTCTCTTCTGCCAACGGACGCGGCCTTGGCGATCTGGCACAAGACGCCGCGCGCTACGGCAACAAACTCTACGTGGTGGTCTTTGGAAGCAACACCCTCGAGGTCTGCAACCCTTCCACACTCTCCAGCATCCGACAAATCAGCTTCGCAGGCCGAAGTCCTCGCTATATCGTCTTCCATGAGGACAAGGCCTACGTTAGCTGCTATAATAAATATATCTACCAAGTCGACACAGCCTCGCTCACCATCGTCGACAGCTGCCGTCTGTCCGGCATGCAGCCCGAAACCATGTGCATCCTCGGCACCAAACTCTACGTGGTCAATTCCTGGCAATACGACGCCAACGGCTCCCCTGAGTACGACAACACACTCTCCGTCGTCGACCTCGTATCATTCCAAGAAGAGCGCAAGATTACCGTAGGCCTCAACCCATTCAAAGTCATGCCCGTAGACAACAGCCACCTACTCGTTGGATACGCTGGCAACTATGGAAGCCAACCCTCCGGTGTCGAAATCATCAACCTCGCCGACGACTCTCGTACCGACCTCAACACACCAGCCTCAGGATTTGATATCTGCAACGGATACCTCTACACCTACTCCTTTAGCTACACCACCGGCCAAGCCGAATATTGGAAGACCGACCTTTCCACCCTCAGCAAGACCCAGCTGCCCATCGGATCTGGAGTCAAGACCGCCTACGGCATCAAGGTAGACCCAGCCACTGGCGACATCTACCTCACCGATTCCCAGCAGTTCCGTTCCAATGGCGACGTACGATGCTATTCCGCCTCCGGCACCCTCAAGTGGATCCTCGAGGTGGGCAAGGGACCCAGCAAAGTTATCATTCTTTAAACAAACATAAAAAACAAATAAAACTATAAATTGATGAAAAGATTCTTATCATTTCTCTTGGGATTGATCCTAGCAGTCAACGTCTTCGCTCAGGTCAATCCTGCCGACCCGAGCAGTCAGTGCTACACCGGCCCTCGCGCTCAGGCCAAGACCACCACTGTCACCGCTTCCGATATCCAATATTGGATTGGAACCGGATCCAACTCCGCTATCCTTGTAGTATCTTGGGCACCCACTGGCACCCCTAACTTCGCTTGGGGATTCCATTGGAATGGCACCATTACCGCCGACGCCATGATGGACTCCATCGCCGAGGCCGACAGCCGCCTCTCTATCAACAACGGCGGTTCCACCGGCGGATTCGTTGACGAAATTGCCTATACCGACAACAACTACACCCTATCCGGCCAGATTACAGGCGGTGGAGCAGGATACTGGATGTATGCTGCCAACAACGCATACGCCCCAGTAGGCATCTCCGGCTGGGACCTTCAGGACGGCGACGTCATCGAATGGGCCTACACCGTTGACTGGTCAAACATGTACCCCCCCATCGTAGTCACCCCAGCCACCAACCCTAACGCCGGGACCAACCCTCCTTCAACCACTCCCGTTGATGCCACCATCGCCGAGTCCGACATCCTCTATTGGGTAGGCTCCGGCTCCAATTCTGCACGTTTCATCGTCAACTGGGCCGACACCTGTCTCGCGTGGGGCTACCACTTCAATGGCTCCAGCGTCAACCTCATCAACCTCATGGACAGCATCTCCGCTGCCGACCCACGCTTCAGCTACCACCTCGACTGGGGCTTTGTGGATTCGATCAACTATGTTGAGAATGGCCGCACCTTCGCCGTGACGCCCAACCATTACTTCTCCATCAACAAGAATGGTGTCTACACTGAAATGAGTGCCGATATAGTATCCGTTGCTAACGGTGAATACATCAAGTTCGGTGACGAGACCGTCAGCACTTGGCTCGACTCCACCTGGTATGGATCCTACTGGGCTCCAACCAACATGGTCTGGGAGGCACCTGTACACCCCGTGAGTGTGCCTGCCGTCATCGATGACCCTGACACCATCCAGGCTGTCGAGGCTGACATCGCCGAGTCCGACATCCTCTATTGGGTAGGCACCGGATCCAACTCCGCTCGCCTTATCATCAACTGGGCCGATCCCGACACCGCACTCGCCTGGGGCTACCATTTCAACTCCGACAGCGTAAGCGTAAGCCAGATGCTTTCCGACATCGCTGCCGCCGACCCACGCCTCACCAAGAACGAAGCCAACTCCTTTGTCCTCGACCTCATCTTCACCGACGGCGCCACCACACTCCAGGGACTCGACAACAGCTACTGGATGTACAACGTCAACGGAGAATATGCCCCAGACTACATGAACAACATCTACCTCCACAACGGCGACATGGCCAAGTTCGGCGACATGGAGTCGGCCACCGTCCTCACTTGGGATTATGGCTATCCTGCCACCTTCGTTTGGGAGCACGCAGTAACCCCAGTACCCGTTCCTACCATTATCACCCCAGAAGCTGCTGAGGCCGACATCGCCGAGTCCGACATCCTCTATTGGGTAGGCACCGGATCCAACTCCGCTCGCCTTATCATCAACTGGGCCGATCCCGACACCGCACTCGCCTGGGGCTACCATTTCAACTCCGACAGCGTAAGCGTAAGCCAGATGCTTTCCGACATCGCTGCCGCCGACCCACGCCTCACCAAGAACGAAGCCAACTCCTTTGTCCTCGACCTCATCTTCACCGACGGCGCCACCACACTCCAGGGACTCGACAACAGCTACTGGATGTACAACGTCAACGGAGAATATGCCCCAGACTACATGAACAACATCTACCTCCACAACGGCGACATGGCCAAGTTCGGCGACATGGAGTCGGCCACCGTCCTCACTTGGGATTATGGCTATCCTGCCACCTTCGTTTGGGAGCACGCAGTAACCCCAGTACCCGTTCCTTCCAATATCGCTCCAGAACCTGAAGAGGCCACCATCGCCGAGTCCGACATCCTCTTCTGGATCGGACAAGGCATCCACAACTACACCCTCATCGTCAACTGGGCCGACACCGCACTTGCTTGGGGCTACCGCTCCTACATCGACTCCGTTTCCGTCAAGGAGGTTATGGACCAAGTCATGGTCAACGACCCACGCTTCAGCTACGTGGCCGCCGGCGGTTTCGTCAATGACATCTATTTCGTAGAGAACGGCGACACCCTCGCCATCACCCCTGGCCAGTACTGGAGCTACAACGTCAACGGCAATGCCGCACAGAACCTCTACACCACCCAATACCTCCACGACCACGACATGGCCAAGTGGGGCGACCCATCCGTAGCCACCGTCATCGACTCTGCCGAGTGGGGCGGCGTATGGTATCCTACCGAGCAGGTTTGGACCATGACCGTACATCCAGCCAGCGCTGCTGAGCCCGAGCACGGCCCATTCTGCGGCGCAGTAGGCAGCGAAGGCTGCAATGCCATCCCTGCCACCTCCAGTCAGATCGTAGCATGGGCTTCAGCCTGCACCCTCGACCTCGGCTATCAGAACATCGCCACCCAAGGTCCTCGCGTATCCTACGGCGAAGCCGCTGACGCCACCGGCGCCTGCGACACCGTCGACAACCTCTCCGTAGTATCCCTCGGCGACGGCGGTTCTGCCACCCTCACCTTCCAGGGCCACATCTACAACGGCGACGGTCCCGACTTCGCAGTTTACGAGAACGGCTTCGGCGACAGCTTCCTCGAGCTGGCCTTCGTAGAAGTATCCTCCGACGGCGAGCACTTCGTCCGCTTCCCTGCCACCTCCCTCACCCAGACCATCGTCCAGGTTGGCGGCATCGGCACCCTCGACCCCACCAATATCAACAACCTCGCCGGCAAATACCGTCACGGTTGGGGCACCCCATTCGACCTCGACGAGCTCCGCGATAGCGCCAACCTCGACATCAACCACATCACCCATGTGCGTATCGTCGACGTAGTAGGCTCCATCGATCCTCAATACGCCACCTACGACGCCTTCGGCCATATCGTCAACGACCCATGGCCTACTGAGAGCTACTCTAGCGGATTCGACCTCGACGGCATAGCCGTGATGCACCTCTCCAACGACACCGAGGACATCACCCTCGCCGAGGCAGAGCTCAGCCTCTATCCTAACCCAGCCGCCAGCAGCGTCCGCATCACCTATGGCAACGGCGAACCCTTCAACGCCTCCATCTACGACCTCTCCGGCCGACTGATGCTCCAGGCACAAGGCAGCGGCAGCACCGTAGTTAGCCTCAGCTCACTCAGCAACGGCGTCTACATGATCCGCATCCACGACCAAGTCACAAAACTCGTCGTACGCCACTAAGACGCACACACTATTACTCAAAGCATTATCAATAGGTTAAGTTCGGCCGATATCTATCGGCGCCGAACAACAAAAGGAGGCCCCCACGGCCTCCTTTATTTTTCCCCACACACAATAAATAACGCCCACTGTGAGTTATTGACAGAAAATAAAACACATATCATACCATGAGAAAGAACCTCATCCTACTCCTCCTGGCACTCGTTTGCACCATGCCCGCTTACGCACAAAAGAAGAACAAGAAATCTTCCGCCCAGGCCAGCCAGCCCGTCGCCGTCACCTTCGTGGCCGCCAACAACGAAGAGTTCATCCTCCACTTTGCCGGCCAGCGCATCAACAAAGAGCCGCAGACCCGCGTAGAGGTCACCGCCGACAAAGCACAGCTCAATGCCGACTACAACGTGCGCGTCGTCATCAAGAAGCCCCGAGTAGGTTCCGACATGGCTTTCTCCACCATCCGCATCACCAAGCTCGGCGAGGAATACGTCGTATGGGCCGACACCAAGCTCGACAAAGCCGAGCTCCTCACCCGCGACCAATACCGCCAGCGCACCACCCGCAAGGTAGCTCCCAACGCGCCTAAGCCCCACATCCAAGACCGCAGCAACATCCGAGAAGCCATCGTAGCACCCGGCGAAATACTGCCCGACAACGTCATCATCCTCGAGAAGAAGCAGTAGCCCCGCCCCATGCCAGACGCCACTCCCAACGCCGAGATCGTATCCCCCGACGTCGTAGAATCCATGGGCATCTCTCAGGCCGCATTCCAAGAAGTGCAGGCCATCATCGGACGCATGCCCACCATCGAAGAACTCTCCACACTCCTAGCCATGTGGAACGCCAACGGCCGCCAGCAGTCGCTCTACGGCTGGCTCCGCGGACAGCACCACGCCGTGGAGCGCCACGAATACCTCTATTCCGGCACCGACCAGGAATACCTCAAGATCCAAGAGCCCAAGATACGCCAGTGCCTCGATATCGCACGAGCCCTCTACCCTACCGCCGACCAGACCCTCAGCCTCATGCCCTTCCAGCCTGCTTCAGAAGTGTTCATGGTAGGCAATATCAATACCGACTTCCTCCACTCCACCTACGCAGAGCAGTTCCTCCACCTCGCCCACACCCCATTCTCCCTAGGCAGCGCCGAAGCCGACCTCTCCTACCACCACATGATCCTCGACGCACTCCTCGACAACCACACACTCCTATCCAAGGCTCCCATCGCCAGCGGCGGACTCTTCCGCACACTCATCGAGTCTGGCCGCCAGCACCACATCGGCGTCGACATCCTCACCTGCCGAGAAGTACGCATCGACGCCTTCCTCTTCGGCGAAGAACCCGGGCGCATACTAGTCAGCATCCCCGACACCCAAGAAGACTTCTTCCTCCAAAAAATGGACGAAGCCCAGATCAGCTGCGTGCTCCTAGGACGCACCACAAAAGGTCGAATCCTCATCGACGGATTCGACTTCGGACCCATCCAATCATATCTATATCATACAGCAAATCAAAAAGATACACCGCAATAATAAACAAAACTTTGCCAATTAGATAAAAAGTCGTATCTTTGCACGAAATTATAGAGCAAAAAGTGATACTCGTATACGGAATCATACTAGGCATCTGCCTCTCGCTGTTCTTCAGTTTTGGGCCATCGTTCTTCTCGATGCTCCAAACCAGCGTACACTACGGATTCCGCCGATCCTATCCCTTTCCCCTCGGAGTCAGCGCCAGCGACATCGTCATCGTAGTGCTCATGATGACCGTCCTATCAGGCGTTGACATGAATGCCGTTATGCACAATGTGTGGGTGGCCAGCATCGCCGGCGTAGCCATCTTCTGCTGGGGCATCTACACCTTCAGCCGCAAGCGCCAAAATCCCCAAGAAGAAGGCAATGTCGTGCGCTTCCGCAAGCCCGAAGACCCCAGCCGCACATCCATGTTCCTCAAGGGATTCCTACTCAACTTCTTCAATCCCCTCATCTGGATCTACTGGATTTCCGTGCTCTCCATCGTCAGCGGACTCTTCGAGGCCGAGACCGTCTTCGACATCAAAGTCATGCTCTTCTTTGCCGGCATGCTAAGCGGATGCCTCTGCTTCGACCTCCTCAAATGCGCCGCAGCAGCAGCCCTCCAGCGCAAGCTCACCCCCGCCATCATCAACGGAGTCAACAAGTGCACAGGGGTTCTCCTCGCCATCTTTGCCGTCTACCTCGTCGTGTCCACCTTCTACTACAAGGCCCACCCCGAGATGGAACAGGAATCCAACGAGGTGCGATTCATCCGCGACGCCCTCACCACCGACACCGCCGCCAACAAGACCCTCAAGATCACCCTCCCAGTGTCATCCCGCACCTCCGACGCAACAGAATAGACGGGCACATTCGGCGAAAAGCAAATCCCGTCTTTTATTTCTCTGGTAAACAATAAATTGCGGAGATAAACGTTGTTTGTAACAAAAAAACTCCGTTATGCCAGGAATCAGCCATGCCAGCCAATCCATTGATACTAAAGATCGTTGACGCGAAATATGTAGAAAATCTCACACTACTGCTGACATTCAACAACGGAGAACAGCGACTGTGCGACTTTCTCCCATTATCGTTGAAGGGTGTGTGCCAAAAACTGCAAGACCCAGACTATTTCAAATCCTTCCGGATTGACCCATTCTCGGTCGATTGGAACAATGAAATAGGCTTCGCCCCAGAATTCCTATACAAACACAGCAAGCCCTCTTTTTAGTCATATACGCATTCGGTTCATCAGGTGTTTTTTCTTTTCACACCGAATCGACCGAATGAACCGAATCCTGCCGGAGTAGAGATGGCGGGTTTAGACAAAAACCGTAATCCACCCCAAGTAATGTATTAATGTTTTGATGTGTAAATGTGTAGAGTGACCTAGGTTTTTTTGCCGGTTTTTGTTTGACTAAGAATCTTCCTGCCACTTATTGAAAGCCCGTACTTGTATGGTGTTACCTTTGTACACGATAGTGTCCTCTTTATCGAAAGTGATCAGCAAAAGATTATCACAATGCAATTCCTCCGCACATTCCACCAGTGCGGAGAGCTCGCGCTTGAGAGTCCGCTCGTTGCTTATATCGTATGATACTTGGATAAGCTGCTCTACATGAGTCCCTTTCCGGGTGACGAAATCCACCTCCTTATCATTACGTGAACGATAATAGAAGAGCGACTTCTCCTCGTCATAGCCTCGGCGGCGCAGTTCCAGGAAGACATCATTTTCGAGCAGACGGCCGAGATTCTCGCTGAGATTGAATCCTGCACCCAGGACAAAGCCATTGTCCACCACATACACTTTTCGCGGAGCCTTCAGCATGACCTTCAGCTTGTTATTGTATCGTGGCAGATAATAGAACAGGTAAGGCTCGTGCAGATAGCCACAGAACTTCTTGACCGTATTCTCACTATTCATACCCAGATCTTCGCTCAGAGACAAGGTGGTAAACGGATTGCAGAAGTTGGAAAGCAAGTAGTTGGCGAGGTTAAACAGTTCTGTCACCTTGCGTATCCTATGGCGCTGAGCCACATCCTTCGTAATGATCGATGTGAATAGCGTCTGCAGATAGTTCCCCGTCATCTGGCGGGCCTGCAGTGTCTCTGGATAGCCTCCCAGGCGAAGATACTCCTCATAGATGATCCTTGCCTTAGCCTCCTGCTCCGGCTGAATATCCTGAGCCGAAATCCCAGAATAGCTGAGTGTTTCAGACAAGCCGAACGGCAGCATCTCAATCTCCACATATCGCCCTGTCAGCACCGTGGCCATTTCGCTGCTCAACATCTTGGCATTACTACCCGTAATGATCAGGTTGACGCCACGGCGATACAGCTTTGCGACCCACAAATCCCAGCCTTCGAGATTCTGCACCTCATCGAGCAACAGGTACTGATAGGATGGATATACACTGTCAAGAGCCGACATCACAAGATCTTCATTCCAAAGAGAAAGCAGCTTGGGATCATCAAAATTAAGATATGCAAAACTATGGCCCCTCAGCATCATGAGCGCAAAGATGGACTTGCCGGCTCGCCGAGGACCCGTGATCAGCTTGATCTGCGGATTCTGCAAAAGAAGTGGAATGTCATAGCGCGATTGCCTGCGGATGTAGGGCAGAGATAGGAGCTGTTCGCATTCCTGACGTTGTTGCTTGATGGTCGTGAGCATAGTCTGTATTGATATAAATGACGGTGCAAAGTTACACAATTTTTCTCAAATAGACAAGCGTACTGCGGAAAAAAGTACAAAATATCCGCACTACAACGTTAAAAGTGCGCATTTTTGCTGGTAAAAGACAAATAGAATTCCCCCGCGCTTTCACTTTCAGATTGCGCAGGTTTTTTGCCGGTTTTTGTTTACAGTAGAAACATGAATTATCACGAACAAGTTTTGACAAAAACCGTAATCCACCCCTTGGGATTGATGCAGATGCCTCTGTCGAGCCATCGATGGTGCAGCCGCCTGAAAATCCTTAAGCAAGCTTAGATATTTTCATCCGCCTGCCCCATCACCCTATCGGGTCTGCATCATTCCCAAGGCGATAAACAGAAATAAACCTTTCGTCTGTACATTGTGACCAATAGTCGTGTTGGAGCAAATGTTTATTATAGGTTACCTCTAAAAATTGCTTTCAGGAGATTTCTGTTCTATTTGAGATAGATTCAGCTGATGAGCGAAGGCGCATAGCGGGCTATGCAACTGAGTGAAACAGTTGAAGATATCCAAATAGGGCAGAAATATCGAAAAGTTTTTTTTAATTCCATTTTTCATGTAAAACGGGAATTTTTAGAGGTTACCTATAGTTTATCGCCTTGGATAGGATGACGGTTTTCCAAAGGAAAGTGATGGCATGGGTGCGAGAATTTGTCTGAATGCCAGCATTCTAGGAAATTCTTGTGCTCATGGCATCAGGTGGTGCAAACCACCATCCTATCCAAGGGGTTTGTGCCGGTTTTTGTTTACAGTAGAAACATGAATTATCACGAACAAGTTTTGACAAAAACCGTAATCCACCCCTTGGGATTGATGCAGATGCCTCTGTCGAGCCATCGATGGTGCAGCCGCCTGAAAATCCTTAAGCAAGCTTAGATATTTTCATCCGCCTGCCCCATCACCCTATCGGGTCTGCATCATTCCCAAGGCGATAAACCGAAATAAACATTCGTCAGAACATGTACATTGTGTCGGTGTCTGTGTCGAGATAGTAATGCTCGCTCTGATCTCGCATTGGTGCAAAATTCCATAGGACGCCTATGCGGGTTTTGGTGAGTCGCATGTAGTTCCATAGTTGTTGCCTATGGTCTGGACATAGAGACTCCACAGCCTTGCACTCAACGAATGCCTTTTCCTTCACATAGAAGTCAACATAGTGTTTATGATTTATCCGCTTGCCATGGAACTCAACCGAGAAGTAGTACTCACGAGCAAACGGCTTGATATTGCGTTCTTCTAGAACAATCTCCAACGCATCCTGATACATGTATTCATTGAGGAATGGACCTAATTCCCTGTGAACTTCCTGGCAGCAGCCGTTTAGTTCATAACACCATTGCTTCAGTTTCTGGCATAGGTCAGGATCTCTATCTGCCAACCTTTCGATCTTATGGTTTCTCATTTTCTTGCAAGCACTACTTTTCTACACAAACGCACTCTCCAATGAATTATTGCGACGGAGGAATGGTTTATTTTGGTTTATCGCCTTGGATAGGATGACGACTTTCCTAAGGAAAGTGATGGCATGGGTGCAAGAATTTGTCTGAATGCCCGCATTCAAGGAAATTCTTGTGCTCATGGCATCAGGTGGTGCAAACCACCATCCTATACAAGGGGTTTATGCCCGGTTTTTGTTTACAGTTCAGTCGTAAAACATCCACACATATGGCGCAGATTATTCCGTTTTCCCCAAGATATTGGCAACTTGAGCGATTTTTGGCGATGTACATCAATCTTGGAATCTTAAAATCTTCAAGACGAGGCTATTACAATAAAGATTAAGCTTTTTTACCGCCAGGTTACCGCCATTTTCGCCAAGTTACCGCCAAATTACCGCCAAATTTGGAGAGTTTTTTGGCGGCAACTTGGCGAGACAAATACCCAACTTACTGAATATCAAATTACTTTACCAAATTAACCAAAATTATGGCAAAAATTGCTCCAGAAATGGTGTGTTAGTGGCTGCGCCACATGGGTTGATGGGTTAGTGGCTGCGCCATATGTGTTGATGTGTCCAAAATCGCACTCTTGACAACTATCTGAACTTATTTTTGCGTCAAGAAATACTAAGCCGCAGAAGTAGAGGTACTTACACAAAAAAAGTAGCCTTCATTAACGAAAAGTTAACGAAAAATTTAGGTTATTTTTTTCGTTAACTTTTCGTCAACTTTTCGTTAACTACATCCAACAGTCTGATAATCAAATTTAAGGCAAAAATTGCACCAGAAATGGTGTGTTAGTGGCTGCGCCACATGGGTTGATGGGTTGATGTGTTTGGCGTAAGGTGTATGGTAGAACTTTGAACTTTGATCCTTGAACCAGCCGCCTGCGGCTTTGAACCATTGAACCTTGAACTTTGAACGATTCTAAACAGAGCGTCAGAAAACTCGTTTTCTAGACCGGAGTGCAAAATCGTCATGAGGCGAAGCCGAGTAACTCCAGCCGCCTTGCGGCTCTAGCACTTCTCCGTCCTATCTAGGGACTTTCTCCGGCTTATCTGGCGGTCAACTCCGATAAAGAACCCCGGAGAAAGCCCACCGGATGGGTCCAGTTACCCCGCGGCTGGAGATTGGCGATTGGCTGTTGGATATTTACTATTTGCCATTTGCTAACGGCCAATCGCTAACTGCTAATCGCACATTGATAATCCCGCGAAGAGTGAAAGGGTAAAAGTCTGGTGTTGGCTGAAGGTGGGCGAAGAGCGCGAAAACGCTGTTGCTGCGCTCGCGTATAAGATTTTTTGCCTACAATATTACCCAACTCATACGATAATATAGTCGCAAACCCCGGCGAGCGAAGCAATGCCGCTTTGCGCTCTTCGCAAGCCTTCTTGAAAACGTCTAAAAACTTTTATCTTTTTACCCTTCGCGGGATATTAACACCATGATATTCAGAACTGACTTACAAATTCAACAACTCTCGGGCAGCTGCCGAGATTTTCTGTTTGATTTTCAGTAAGATGTTTAGTGGATTTTTGAGACCCAGCGGGGCGATTCTCTATAAAAAGAATTTACTCCAGGTATTTTAAGTCAGATTTCTAACACCGAGAACCAACCAAAGATTTTAAGTGGGATTTTTAATATCTGACAAAAAATCTGAATAAAATCCGACTGATAATGATGGGGGAAAATTATTTAAGAGAGCGCCCTTCGGGCTTAAAATCTCCTGAAAATCAAACTAAAATCTAAAAAAAAAATCCATAGTAATGATTCGGTTTATTCGATCGATTCGGTGTGAAGAAAAAAAAAGACACCTAATGGGCCAATCGCTAACTACTAATTGCTCATTAAATCTCCCACGAAGAGTGAAAGGTTAAAAGTTGGGCTCTGTTTGAAGGTGGGCGAAGTGCGCGAAAACGCTGTTGCTGCGCTCGCGTATAAGATTTTTTTGTCTACAATATTACCCAACTCATACGATAATATAGTCGCAAACCCCGGCGAGCGAAGCAATGCCGCTTTGCGCTCTTCGCAAGCCTTCTTGAAAACGTCTAAAAACTTTTATCTTTTTACCCTTCGCGGGATATTAACACCATGATATTCAGAACTGACTTACAAATTCAACAACTCTCGGGCAGCTGCTGAGATTTTCTGTTTGATTTTCAGTAAGATGTTTAGTGGATTTTTGAGCCCCAGCGGGGCGATTCTCTAAAAAAAGAATTTACTCCAGGCATTTTAAGTCAGATTTCTAACACCGAGAACCAACCAAAGATTTTAGGTGGGATTTTTAATATCTGACAAAAAATCTGAATAAAATCCGACTGATAATGATGGGGACTGAAAGAAATGTCCAGAAATTGCCCAGAAATAAACCTTTGTGAACATTATTTCTGATTAATTTCTGACAATTTCTTTTAGTCCTAATGTTTTGCATTGCAAAACGAGGGTATGTTTGGACAACACATACATAGTTACTAAAAAAAATCCATAGTAATGATTCGGTCCATTCGGTCGATTCGGTGTGAAGAAACGCTCCGCGCCACACTCTGCCCCGCTCCTCGCCCCTCCACTGGAGGGTGCGCGTGCTACGCTTGCGTGCCTAAAGAAGAAGGGTCTGCGCGGTGTGCGCAGACCCTAGCTATGATTGATTCTGGGCTTTGTGCTTGATTAGCGGGTGGCCATGAGGATCTCCATCATCTTGAGGCCGGACTCGCATACTGGGGTTCCGGGTCCGAAGATGGCTGCTGCGCCGGCATCGTAGAGTGCCTGGTAGTCTTGTGGTGGGATAACGCCGCCTACTACCACCATGATGTCTTCACGGCCGAGCTTCTTGAGTTCTGCGATTACCTGTGGAACGAGGGTCTTGTGGCCTGCTGCGAGGGAGCTGGCTCCGAGGATGTGGACGTCGTTCTCAACGGCCTGCTTGGCGGCCTCTTCTGGGGTCTGGAAGAGTGGTCCCATATCGACGTCGAAGCCGAGGTCGGCGTAGCCGGTGGCTACTACCTTGGCGCCGCGGTCGTGGCCATCCTGGCCCATCTTGGCTACCATGATGCGTGGACGACGGCCTTCGAGCTTGGCGAATTCGTCGGTCATGGACTGTACTTTCTTGAAGATGTCGCTGTCTTTGGTATTGGTGCTGTACACGTTGCTGATGAGGTTGATTTTTGCTTTGTAACGGCCGTATACTTTCTCGAGGGCGTAGGAGATCTCGCCGAGGGATGCGCGCTTGCGTGCGGCATCGATGGAGAGCTCGAGGAGGTTGCCCTGTCCGCTCTCTGCGCAGCGGGTGAGTGCGTCGAGTGCTGCCTCTACGGCTGCGTTGTCGCGGTTGGCGCGGAGCTGTGCGAGGCGTTCGATCTGGGCCTTGCGTACGGCGGTGTTGTCGATTTCGAGGGTCTCGATGGGGTCTTCGTGGTCGAGGCGGTATTTGTTGATACCCACGATGGTGTCTACGCGGGAGTCGATGCGGCTCTGCTTGCGGGCTGCTGCCTCTTCGATGCGCATCTTTGGCACGCCGCTCTCGATGGCCTTGGCCATGCCGCCGAGGGCCTCAACTTCCTGGATGAGTGCCCATGCCTTGTGGGCGAGCTCGTGGGTGAGGGTCTCTACGTAGTAGCTGCCTGCCCATGGGTCTACGACGCGGCATACGTTGGTCTCTTCCTGGATGTAGATCTGGGTGTTGCGGGCGATGCGGGCGGAGAAGTCGGTTGGGAGGGCGATGGCCTCGTCGAGGGCGTTGGTGTGAAGCGACTGGGTGTGGCCCAGGGCTGCGCCCATGGCCTCGATGCAGGTGCGGGCTACGTTGTTGTATGGATCCTGCTCGGTGAGCGACCAGCCGGAGGTCTGGCTGTGGGTACGCAGTGCGCAGGACTTAGGATTCTTGGGGTTGAACTGTGACACGATCTTGGCCCAGAGCATACGGGCGGCGCGCATCTTGGCTATCTCCATGAAGTGGTTCATGCCTACGCCCCAGAAGAAGCTCAGACGTGGAGCGAAATCGTCGACGCTCATACCTGCCTTGACGCCTGCGCGGAGGTACTCGAGACCGTCGGCGAGGGTGTAGGCGAGCTCGATATCGGCGGTGGCGCCTGCCTCCTGCATGTGGTAGCCGGAGATGGATATGGAGTTGAACTTAGGCATGTTCTTGGAGGTGTACTCGAAGATGTCGGCGATGATCTTCATGGATGGCAGCGGAGGGTAGATATAGGTGTTGCGCACCATGAACTCCTTGAGGATGTCGTTCTGGATGGTGCCGGAGAGCTGGTCTTGGGACACGCCCTGCTCTTCAGCGGCGATGATGTAGAAGGCGAGTACCGGGAGCACGGCGCCGTTCATGGTCATGGACACGGACATCTTGTCGAGTGGGATCTGGTCGAAGAGGATCTTCATATCGAGGATGGAGTCAACGGCCACACCTGCCTTGCCTACGTCGCCTACTACGCGCTCGTGGTCGGAGTCGTAGCCGCGGTGGGTGGCGAGGTCGAATGCTACGGAGAGGCCTTTCTGTCCGGCAGCGATGTTGCGGCGATAGAAGGCGTTGGACTCCTCAGCGGTGGAGAATCCTGCATACTGGCGGATGGTCCAAGGGCGCATCACATACATGGTGGAGTATGGTCCGCGGAGGAAAGGTGCGATACCTGCAGCGTAGTTGAGGTGCTCCATGCCTTCGAGGTCTTTGCGGCCGTAGGCTGGCTTCACGTCGATCTGCTCAGGAGTCTTCCAGTTCTTCTGAATATTGTTCTCTTTTTCCCATTGCTCAAAGGTTTCGGTGTTTTGTCCTTTGGCCTTGATGTCAACTTTTGAAAAATCGGGTCTCATTATCAGTAGGTTATATTATTATCATATATATATAGTAATTTGCAAATATAAGCAAAATTATTGGATATAGCAACTTTTTCGGCGAAAAGTTTGAGAAAAGCGGTTGGCAGTTGGCCTTTGGCAATTAGCAAACCGCAAATAGCCAACCGCAAACCGCAAAAAAGGCGGCCTTGCGGCCGCCTTTTGATCCAATATATCTAACGGGAGAGGGCTTAGTGCTTTTTCTCCTTGATACGAGCTTTCTTACCGGTGAGGTTGCGCAGATAGAAGATGCGAGCACGGCGCACAGCACCACGCTTGTTGATGTCGATCTGCTCGATGAATGGAGAAGCGAATGGGAAGATTCTCTCTACGCCTACACCATTGGTGACCTTGCGGACAGTAAAGGTTTCAGTGGAACCGCTTCCGCTGCGCTGTAAAACAACGCCCTGGAAGTTCTGGATACGTTCTTTGTTTCCTTCTTTGATCTTGTAGTGAACAGTGATGGTATCGCCAGCCTTGAACTCAGGGAACTCTTTGCGTTCAACCAAGTTCTCTACGTATTGCATTAATTCAGTTTTTCCCATGATAATTTCGTTTTTAAGAGTTTACTACTATTTTACCATCTTTACAACTGCGGTGAAGGCCTCTGGATGATTCATAGCGAGATCGGCGAGGACTTTGCGGTTGAGTTCGATATTGTTTTTGTGAAGTTCGCCCATAAATACAGAATAGGAAATACCATTCATGCGGCAACCTGCATTGATACGGTTGATCCACAGTGCGCGGAATTCTCTCTTCTTGTTCTTTCTATCACGGTAAGCGTAGGTCTGACCTTTCTCCCACTTGTTCTTGGCTACAGTCCAAACGTTTTTACCTCTTCCCCAATAACCTTTGGTACGGTTGAGGATTTTCTTTCTGCGAGCTCTTGAAGCTACAGCATTTACTGATCTTGGCATAAAAAATTAAATTTGTTTTCGTTTAAGCGCCAGCCGGTGGCATCACTGCCGGGCTGAACTTAGGTGCGTTAAACAATGGTTAATAACTCCGATTATTTAAGAAGCATGCGCTTTACTCTCTTCTCGTCGTCGCGGCTTACCAGTGCGGTATGGTCGAGATTACGTTTCTGAGTGGTCTCTTTCTTAGTCAGGATGTGGCTATGATAAGCATGCTTTCTCTTGATTTTGCCGGTGCCGGTGAAGTCGAAACGCTTTCTAGCAGCGGCCTTAGTTTTCATTTTTGGCATTACTTTACTGTTTTTAGAGTTTTACTAATATATGTTTGATATACTGGATTCTATCTTCCATAGCACGAGCCGACTGCCGTTGTGGCAGACTGGCTGGGTGTGCTGGTATGTGGTGCAGCGCTGCGGCTGACGGACCTCTCCCCTACTATTTCTTGGGGGCGATGATCATGAGCATGCGCTTGCCTTCGAGGCGCGGCATGGCCTCGGGCTTGCCGTATTCGAGCAGTGCCTCGGCAAACTTGAGCAGCTGGGTCTCTCCCTGCTCTTTGTAGAGGATGGAGCGGCCTTTGAAGAACACGTCCACCTTTACCTTGTTGCCTTCCTGGAGGAACTTGATGGCATGCTTGAGCTTGAAGTCGAAATCGTGCTCGTCGGTCTGCGGACTGAGGCGGATCTCTTTGATCACGATCTTGGTAGAGTTGGCCTTCATTTCCTTCTGCTTCTTCTTGATCTCGTAGAGGAACTTCTGGTACTCTATGACTTTGCACACTGGCGGGTTGGCGTTGGGGGATATCTCCACGAGGTCCAGTCCCTGGTCGTAGGCCAGCTTGATGGCCTCTTTGATGGGATAGATGGTTGGCTCCATGCCTTCGCCTACTACGCGCACCATAGGTGAGGTGATGCGCTCGTTGATGCGGTGTTCGGGTTCTTTCTTAACAGGTCCGCGGCCGCGTCCTGCCTGAGGTTTGAAAGGTGTTGCTATAATTTGTTTCTCCTATGTTTTCGTTGCCAGGGGTCATCCTTGGTCCCTTTCAACGATGGTTAATATTCTGTTTCAGGCCGTGGCCTGTATCTTTATTCTTTAATCTATTACTATAGTCTGTCTACCATTACGGCGGATATCTCATCTTCGATCATCTTGGCGAAGGCCTGAGGGGTCATGGCGCCGAGGTCTCCTGCGCCCTGGCGGCGTACGCTGATGGTGCCTTCGTTGACTTCCTTCTCGCCAAGGATGAGCATGTAGGGGTACTTCATGAGTTCGGCGTCGCGGATTTTGCGGCCGATCTTCTCGTCGCGCTCGTCGATGGTGCCGCGGAGGTCCATCATCTCGAGAGCCTTCTTCATCTCGTGGGCTGCCTCGGTGTATTTCTCGCTAACGGGGAGAATGATGAACTGGTCGGGGGTGAGCCAGATTGGGAACTTGCCGGCGGTGTGCTCGATGAGCACGGCCACGAAACGTTCCATGGAGCCGAATGGGGCACGGTGGATCATGACTGGACGGTGCTTCTGGTTGTCGGAGCCTACGTATTCGAGGTCGAAGCGCTCCGGCAGGTTGTAGTCTACCTGGATGGTGCCGAGCTGCCAGCGGCGGCCGAGGGCGTCCTTGACCATGAAGTCGAGCTTAGGACCATAGAATGCGGCTTCGCCGGTCTCCTTGCGGGCCTTGATGCCTTTCTCCTCGCAGGCTTCGATGATGGCCTGTTCTGCCTTGGCCCAATTCTCGTCGGTGCCTACGTATTTGGTCTTGTTGTCGGGATCGCGGAGCGAGATCTGAGCCTCCCAGTTGTCGAAGCTGAGGGCCTTGAAGATGATCTGGATGATCTCCATAACCTTGATGAATTCCTCCTTCACCTGGTCCTGACGGCAGAAGATGTGGGCGTCGTCCTGAGTGAACGAACGCACGCGGGTGAGGCCGTGGAGTTCGCCGCTCTGCTCGTAACGGTACACGGTACCGAACTCGGCGCAGCGGAATGGGAGGTCTTTATAAGAACGGGGCTCGTTCTTGAACACCATGCAGTGGTGTGGGCAGTTCATTGGTTTGAGCAGGTATTCCTCGCCCTCTTCTGGAGTGGTGATGGGGCGGAAGGAGTCGGCGCCGTAGTGCTCCCAGTGGCCTGAGGTGACGTAGAGCTGCTTGCCGCCGATGTGCGGAGTGATGACCTGCTGATAGCCGTAGCGCTTCTGGATCTTGGTGAGGTAGTCCTGAAGGCGGAGACGGAGATCGGTGCCTTTGGGCAGCCATACTGGGAGGCCTTTGCCGATCATGTCGTTGAACATATAGAGGCCGAGTTCTTTGCCAATCTTGCGGTGGTCGCGCTTCTTGGCCTCTTCGAGCATGACGAGGTATTCGTCGAGTTCGCTCTTCTTAGGGAAGCTGATGGCATAGATACGGGTGAGCTGCTTGCGCTTCTCGTCGCCGCGCCAATAGGCGCCGGCGAGGCTGAGGCACTTCACGGCCTTGATGGCGCTGAAGTCCACGAGGTGCGGACCGCGGCAGAGGTCGGTGAAGTTGCCGCTCTCGTAGAAGGATATGGTTCCGTCTTCGAGGGCGTCGATGAGTTCGAGCTTGTATATCTCTTCCTTCTTGCCGAAGAAGTCGAGGGCCTCGGCCTTGGTGACATCACGACGAGTGATGGCGGTCTTGGCGCTTACGAGTTCCTGCATCTTCTTCTCGATCTTGGCGAAGTCGTCGCTGGTGACCTGATAGTCCATGAAGTCGATGTCGTAGTAGAAGCCGTTCTCGATGGAAGGTCCGATACCGAACTTGATGCCAGGATAGAGTTCCTGGAGTGCGGTGGCCAAAAGGTGGGCACTGGTGTGCCAGAAGGTCGACTTGCCCTCCTCGTCGTTCCAGGTGAGGAGCTGTACGGAGGCATCCTCATTGATAGGGCGATAGAGTTCGAGAACCTTGCCGTTTACCTTAGCGGCGAGCACTTTGCGTGCGAGGCCTTCGCTGATGCTTTTGGCGATATCGAGAGCGGTTACGCCAGCCTCATACTGACGCATTGAACCATCTGGAAGAGTAATATTTATCATAGTCTTTATTAGTTTTCTATACAACAACATTGCGTGCAACTAGCGACCACTCAAGAACTTACAACCATCCTTGCAGTAGTGCTGACACACTTTTTCAATCTGCAAATATACAACTTTATTTGAGATTCGGCGTTTTTTTCGCAATTATTATTTTTCTACTTATAGAATCGAGCGCTAGATAATGAGGTCTTTGAGACCGAGTTTGGGAACCACATGGGTGCCATCTTCCTCTCGGTAGTAGCTGTGCGAATCCCCCTCTCCTATCTCTTTGAGGCGGAACTTTTCGATGCTCTTGCCGATGGCGATGACGGCCACGGGTTCATAGGGCAGAGCGAGGACCTCAGTGAGCTTGGCCTTGTTAAATGCGGCCATGATAAGGCCGTTGAGACCCATCTCGGTAGCTCGCAACAGGATGCTCTGGCTGACGATGCCGAGATCGAAATAGACCATGGGGTCGGGGGCCTTGGTGGAGCATACCACTATGAAGGACTCAGGCTCGGTGCCAGGAAATGGAAGATGTAGTTCGGGTAGGGCGGCACCCATCTTGATGAGGGGCAGCACCTTGTCGGCGCCCGAGTCTTTGGTCACCAGACGGAAGCGGAGCACTTGCTGATTGCGGCCCGATGGGCACTTCTGGGCAACCGTAACGATCTTTTCTAACCGGTCACGCGTAACAACGAAGTTTTTGTCGTAGCCGCGAGTGGAGCGATTCTTGGTGAGGAGTTCATCGAGAGTATGCCCTATATGCTTGACCACCTTCTTGGTGCCGAAGGCTTTGTCGAACTGCTTTTCGAGATAATTATCTGCCATAATAAAGGATTAATACATTATTAGGTTTTCATATTTTTGTTTTGCAAAAGTACACTTTTTTCTTGGGATTAAGAAAAAAAACGTAACTTTGCACCAATAACCAACGCGCAACACATACGCAAATCATAGAATAATAACCAATAAAATAATAACTTATGAAAAAAGTAGTACTTTTGTGTGCAGTAGCAATGATGACAACTTTAGGCGCTCACGCCCAGTTGGGAAACATGCTTAACAAAGCCGCTCAAAAGGCTGGTCAAAAGGCTGGAGAATCGGCCGCCAACGCCGTAATGGACAGACTCGGATTTGGAAAAGCCCAGAACAAGTCGAACACCAACACCAATGCCAATACCAACTCAGGAACCCTCAACTTCAAAGGCAACCACTCGGCAAATGACGCTGAAATGGACCACATCCCTACCATCCAGGAACTGATGGACCAGATGCCTGCATTCCCTACCACTGCCCAGCTTGTCGACTACAAGAATGCCGAAGCTAACGAGATGACCCTTAAGATGATGACCAGCCCTGTGACCATGTTCCGCACCCAAATAGCAACCCTGTCTGTTCAGGCACTTGCCCTTGGCTATTCCGACATGGACAGTGCACGCGTAGCCAGCCTTGCCACCCAGTATACCGGCCTCACTGCCGAAGAAATCAAGGCCATGGAGAACATGACTGACGAACAGCAGGAAGCCTTCATGATGGCCTACTACCAGTCTGGCCGTGCCGACATGGCTCGCCAGAATGCTGCCGAAAAGGCTGGAAAATACGCAGAGATGATTGCCGGCCAAGTAGAGCAGTTTGATGCCGTGAACGACAAGGTTGACGAGATCTACAAAAACGCCCACAAGCTGATGAAGCCCATCTATGAGAAATATGCAAAGCAGCTGGAGAACGCCGAAGGGAAAGCCTACAATCGCCTGATGGCAGAATACTACAGCAAGATTGTCGACATGCAGCGCAGCGCTGTAGAGCAGGCCATGATGGTTCGCAAGAGCCAGCAGCTGCCTATCGCCGAAAAGATTGAGAAAGTAAACGAAGGCATCCGCAAGAGCGACCCAACCGCCATCGTGCCCAACTACGTGCAGCTCTTCGCCACCTCCTACTTCAGCGAGATCGAGAAGCTGTTCGAAGTGCCAACATACTTTGAAGACTAATTCCTTATTTCGGACTTTAGATAAAAAAGACGACCTCCTTCTGGGAGGTCATCTTTTTTTTGTCTGCAAGTGAGGCCTTATCGCTTCAGCACCTCGCTCGTGATGCCGAGGTCGAGACATTCGCGATAGACCGCAACGGCATCAACGATAGACTGAGCGCTCCTGTACACCGAAAAGGATATGGTGTAGCGGCCGCCCTCAACGAGGTCTAGCACCAGCTGGTCGGGCTGCGCGTCGATGCCCTCTTTGTTGTAGGTGAAGCCCACGCGGGCCAACTGCTCCCATGGAAGAGAGATTTCTTTGGTCTCGGCCTTCTGCTTTGCGCCGGTTGCCGACCAGCGCATGGCACCGACAATGCTCAGGCCGCTAGGGCCCACCCCGATATGGTTGCGCCACTCAGACGAGAGCACAAGAAACAGCGCGATGCCCGCCACTACTCCAGACGTAGGAAGCAGCATGATAAGCCAAAACACCACTGATCCCAACCCGTCGGAAGCCCAATAGGAGATAAAGATGTAGCACATATAGGCGCTCAGCGCAGTCCAGATTCCCGGCAGCAACGCACTGAACCATTTGTACCCAGATGAGGTTCTAAAAATGACCGAAGCAGTTTTGTCGTTCATATATATACTTTATATTAATAAGCAGCCCACCGAGATGGGCTGCTCTTGTATTCGCTATTATCGAAGCGGATTCTTATTTGTTGATCGGACGGATGTCGAGGAAGAGCTCGTCGAGCTGTTCCTGAGCGATAGGCGATGGACTGCCGCTCATCACATCGCGACCGGAGTTGTTCTTCGGGAAGGCGATGAAGTCGCGGATGGTATCTACGCCGCCGAAGAGGGAGCACAGACGGTCGAAGCCGAAGGCCAGGCCAGCGTGAGGTGGCGCGCCATAGGTGAAGGCATCCATGAGGAATCCGAACTGGGCGTAGGCGCTCTCGTCGGTGAAGCCGAGCATGTGGAACATCTTGTTCTGCACATTGCGGTCGTGGATACGGATAGATCCGCCGCCGATCTCGGTGCCGTTGAGCACGATATCGTAGGCGTTGGCGCGAATCTCGCCCCAGCGTGAAGGATCGTCGAGGAGTGACTCGTCTTCTGGCTTAGGAGCGGTGAATGGGTGATGCATAGCGTAGAAGCGCTGGGTCTCGTCGTCCCATTCGAGCAGTGGGAAGTCGATAACCCAGAGTGGTGCATACTCGTTGGGGTTGCGCAGGCCGAGCTGGCTGCCCATCTCGAGACGCAGGGCGCAGAGCTGCACGCGGGTCTTCATGGCTGGGCCGCAGAGGATGAGCATGAGGTCGCCAGGCTTGGCGCCGAACTTGTCGGCGATGGCCTTGAGGTCTTCTGGGGTATAGAACTTATCCACGGAGCTCTTGAAGCTGCCGTCGGCGTTGTATTTGATGTACACCATTCCGCCGGCGCCCACCTGAGGACGCTTAACGAAATCGGTGAGGGCGTCGAGCTGCTTGCGGGTATATTCGGCGCAGCCTTCTGCGTTGATACCCACTACGAGGTCGGCACCGTCGAAGAGGCCGAAGCCCTTGCCCTTGGCCACGTCGTTGAGTTCAACGAACTTCATGCCGAAGCGGATATCAGGCTTGTCGGAGCCGTAGTATTTCATGGCATCGTGCCAGGTCATGCGTGGGAAGTCGCCAAACTCCATGCCCTTCTCCTCTTTGAAGAGATGCTTCAAGAGGCCTTCGAAGGTGTTGAGCACGTCCTCCTGCTCCACAAACGACATCTCGCAGTCGATCTGGGTGAATTCGGGCTGACGGTCGGCGCGGAGGTCCTCATCGCGGAAGCAGCGCACGATCTGGAAGTAGCGGTCCATGCCGGCCACCATGAGGAGCTGCTTGTACTGCTGAGGGCTCTGAGGCAGGGCGTAGAACTCGCCAGGGTTCATGCGTGAAGGCACCACGAAGTCGCGTGCGCCTTCAGGGGTAGACTTGATGAGCATTGGGGTCTCGATCTCGAGAAAGTTGAGGTTGCTCAAGTAGTTGCGGGTAAGCATGGCCATACAGTGGCGCAACTCGAGGTTCTGACGCACGGGATTGCGACGGATGTCGAGGTAGCGGTACTTCATGCGGATGTCGTCGCCGCCATCGGAATTGTCCTCGATGGTGAATGGAGGCGTCTTAGCCTCGTTGAGGATATTGAGTTCGGAAACCTCGATTTCGATCTCGCCGGTAGCGATCTTGGTGTTCTTGCTAGCGCGCTCGATCACCTTGCCGGTGGCCTGGACCACGAATTCGCGACCCAGTTTGCGTGCCTGCTCGCAGAGAGCGGCGTTGGTTTCCATATTGAAGGCGAGCTGGGTGATGCCGTAGCGGTCACGCAGGTCTACGAAAGTCATGCCGCCGAGGTCGCGTGAGCGCTGTACCCAGCCGCTCAGGGTTACCACCTGGCCGACATGGCCGATATTCAGTTCTCCACAAGTGTGTGTTCTGTACATCGTGTGATTAGATATTATGAGTTATTATTTTTGAGTTTTCTATTCTTCTGCAGCAGGCGTCTCTTCGGCTGGTGCGGGCTCCACGTACTTGTGTACGATAAAGCGTGCCTTGAAGACGGTGTCCTGCTTGAGCTGGAACTGGCGCTTCCAGATGATGGAGTCGCGCTGGCCGTCGACAGACTTGTTGGCCACGTCTTCCCAGCAGTCGAACACGATAGTGTCCTTGGTCTCAGGATCCACATAGCCGTTCTGGTTGAGCACCTCTACGGTATAGGTCTTGAGGTCCTTCTTGTGGGTGTCGGCGCCGCTAACCAGCTTGCTGGTCTCGATGTTCTCCTGGTTGGTCTCTACTGCGATGTCATAGTACTTGGCATAAGGGCCGAGGTGGAACATGAACATGATCACCCAAACGATGCCGACCATGACGGCAAAGGTAACCACCCAGCGGAGCACCTTCTTCCACATAGGGGTCTTCTCCATGAATGGGTCGGAGGCCTGGTTGAAGTCGAGCTTAGGATACTTGGCCATAGAGGTGAGGGTCTGGCCGAACATGATGTTGACGAGCACCTTGCTGTTGATGGCCCATCCGTTGGCGTTGAGCACGGGGCCGAGGTTGCGCTTGCGCAGCTTGGTCCAGGCGATGAACATCGAAGGACCCGAGGTGCCGATAATGGCCACAGCCAAGAGGATGAAGAGGTTGTACCATGGGTCGATGATAGCCATGATGGCGCTACCGATCATACCTAACGCCATACCGATGGCGGCAAAGATACCGGCAAACTTAGCAATATCGAATGGTGCTGGGCCAGCGGCCTTAGGCTGCGGGGCGCCGTTGGGGTTCTGCTGGGCGGCAGTCATGCCATCCTTGGTGCTGTTGATGGCGGAGTCGGTCTTGGCGGTAAGGCTCTGCATCGACTTGGCCTCTTTCTCGGCGGCAGACTTGTTGATCTTCTCGGTGATGAAGTTGCCGAGCTTGCGGTAGGGGCTCCAGAATGCCTGGCGTATGCTCACGGGATTGTCCACGATCTTGGTCACCACGGCGTCCCAGTCCTGACCCTGACGGTCATAGAAGATGGCGTTCTTGCCCACGCGCATATTGTCCACGTCGCCGTCGGTAAGCACGGCCACGATGTTCATGGTCTTGTTGAGCACCTTGCTGGTGCAGGTGCAGTAGATGAGGTACATGCCGCTGAGGCTTGCCATCTCGGCCTGCTTGGCCATATCCTCCACGCGGATGCAGAGGTCGAGGCAGCGCTGGTCGATATAGAGCTGTCCGCACTGGAAGATGGCCTCGAAGCCCTCTCGGCGGATATAGAAGTCGCGGAAAGTGACATAGTTGCGCAACAGTTTGTAGAAGTCGCGCTTGAGGAAGAGCAGCTTGTCCACCTCGGCGATGGCGTTCACCTCGTCGGCCACGGCCAGATCCTGGTCGATAAGTGCCTGGAGGTCGGCCTGGCGGTTCTCAGCCAATATCTTGTCCACAGCCTCGATGCCGAGCTCTTCAACCTCAGAACCGGCCTTGGCGCCGTTCCAAGCCACGTAGGCGTCGAACTTGGCCACGATGGCATTCCATTCGGATTCGGTAAAGCTCTCCTTGCCTTCAAACTCCTTGTCGAGCACGAGGGCCTTCACCTTGTCGAAGGCGGCACGCCAGGTAGGGTTGACCTGGCCATTCATCAGCATCACGCACTCCTTAGTGGGGCGGGCCAATGGGTAGGTAGCAATCTCGTCGGCACAGGTAAGCAGGTCGTTGCCGCTGATGGCCTCGATCTTGGCCACCTGCACGTCGAGGGCGGCAGCAGCCTCCTCGTCGAAGGCGATAAGCTTGCAGCGCATGAAGTAGTCGGCCATCTTAGCCTTGATAGCCTCTACGGCTGCGAGGGCGTCCACGGTAGCGTCGCCGTAAGGCAGCTCGCTTTCGGCAGCGTGGCACCAGGCGGCGTAGTCGGCACAGGCCTGATAGAATTTCTCAAGGATTTCCTGGTTGATGCCCTGCTCGCCGCTGCGGTCGTCAACAGTGCCGCACTTCTCCATGACGGAGGCTATCACAGCCTTGAGGGCCTCGTCGTCAGTAGTGGCAGGAGTGATGATGCCGTCGCCGTTGAAGCGGGTCTTGCTGAAGATGGCGATGCTGTCGGAGGTGTCGGCGATGGTGATCTCGTCGCGATCCACGCCGAGCGACTGGAGGATGTTCTCAGCCACGTTCTTGAGGCGCTTGCCGTTGTCGGTATCGGCAAAGTCGCTGAACTTCACGCCGTCGCGGTTTTCGAGCAGCACGTCGGGATTGCCCAGTATGTCGCAAAGCCAGTTGGCGGTATTCACCACCTCGTTGACGCGGATTTTGCCGTCGCCGTCAGCGTCCATGAGCTGGAGGGTCTTCTCGCAGAACTCAAGGCCCTTGGTAGGGCAGCTGAGCACCGTCCAGAGTTTCTGATCGAGCTCGCCGAGGTGACGGATATCCTCACCTGTCTCGATATTGACGCGCATCACGCCGCCAACAGAGCTGTACTTCCACTCGTAACTATCTTTCTTCAAAGGAATTAAAGCCATATTTACACTTTTTATATTATACTAAATAAAATGCAAATATACGCAAAAATCTGAAAGAAACCAAAAAAAATGCAGTCTCACCTCCAGATTGCCTAATAATCGGCAACTTTTGCCTACCTCTGGCATAATGGCAGCATATGTGCTATATATGTGCTATATATGTGCTATATTTCTGCTATCTCTATAGCATAGGACATATATAGCACATATATAGCACAAATATAGCACATATGAAGGAGATTAGTCACAGATAGAGCACATTATGGCCAGTAATTATGACGGAATGAATCAGGGATGGGACTATGGCTGACCGCGCGTCGGCTAGAGCCAGATGGCAGCGTCGTCGAAGGGATCGAACTGATGGTGAGGCATTTGGCGGAAGAAGCCCACGCAGGCTTCGAGGTCGGCCTTGAGCTGGGGCGAGGGGTCCTGGTCGAGCAGTTGTTCGGCAACGGAGAAATATTTATTGTTGGCGATTACGATGGTCTTGATGCGCGCACGGGTGACTGCCACGTTGAGGCGATGGTAGTCGTAGATGAATTCAAGTCGGTCTTCTTGCTCGAGGGGATTGCAGTTGGCCAGAGTGTAGATGATATAGTCGCGTTCCTGGCCCTGCATGCGGTCTACGGTGTCGACGAAGAGCTCTTCCACCTTGCGCTCGTCGAGGATGCCGCGCTCATAGACCGACTTGCGCACCATGCGCACCTGTGCCCTATAGGGCGTAAGGATGCCTATCTGGCTGAGGGGCACGCCGTTGCCAAGCAGGTCGGACACCAGATCGGCCACCACTCCTGCTTCGTAAGGGGAATGGCCGATGCCGTCGAACTCGTCGTGGAGGAAGAGCAGGGCGCTCTCTTCTCCGGCCAGCAGCGAGGCGTGGCTGCCGTAGCAATGGAACTGGGCGAAGGGCTTTGCGACGGGCACTTCGGAATGGAGCCTTCCGTGATAGAAGAGGCGGTTGGGCACCTCGAGCAGCTGGGCGTTGAGGCGATACGACACATCGAGCAGGGTCAGCGCCTCGGGGTAGCGGTCGGCGAGGAAGCGGAAGATGCTGCAGGCGAACATGTCGTTGCCGGTGTCGGCGGGTATGATGGGGCTGAGCTGCTGGTGGTCGCCCACAAAGATGATGCGGCGGCACTTGCTCATCACCGCAACGGCCATGGGGATGCTCATCTGCGACGCTTCATCGACCACGGCGTAGTCGAATATCCAGCCGTCGAGCTTGCGGCTCTTGGGATAGCAGAGGGCATAGGGGGTGGCGCCGATGACGATGCCGTCTTGGCTCAGTTCCAGACTGGACTTATAGTCGGAAACGCGCAGGCGAGTCTTGCGGGTGATGTGTGGATTCTGGAGTATTTCCGATGCCTGATAGCGTTCGCCGAGCTTGACCACCTTGGAGGGGTCTTGGAGGAGTCGGGCGGTGTGGTCGAGGCAGTTGTTGATAGCCGTGTGGGTTGGGCCGCTCACCATCACGCAGCATCCTCGCGCCACGAGTTGCTGGCAGAGTCGCGCTATGGTGTGGGTCTTGCCAGTGCCCGGAGGGCCTTGGATGAGGTGGATATAGTCGGTTGCCAACGACTTGCTGACGGCCTCCTGCTGCGAAGGATTGAGTCCCTGGCAATCGGTAAGGGCATCTATGGCGCCGTGGGCGGGACGATAGGCGCCGTCCAACACTTGGGATATGCGCCGCTCGGTATCGGGATTGGCCTTGAGGAAGTCGGCAACGGTCTTGAGCATCTGATAGGTGGCGGAATTCTCTGCCTCGTCTACCTGCCAGCCTACGCGCTGGATATCAGATGTATTCATCACGCTCTGAGCGCGCTCGTAGGCGTTGGGCTGGAGCACGAAATGGCGCACCGAGTCTTGCACCACCTCCATCTTGAAGCGGTATTGTCCGCGGGAGAGCCACACCGAGCTGCCCTCTCTAAAGCCCGACAGGTTGCCCCAGGTGTGGACATGCGCTGCCCGAATGTAGGCGCACCCCTCGGGGAGCGGCTGGCAGTAGGCATCGGGAGCGCCGTCGTAGAACTCGAAATCGACTATGAGATTGATCATCGAATGGCCTTTGAGCACGCGGTCGGCGATAGGCATGGCCGTGTGCTGGTCGAACTCTTCTTTCTGAAGGGCGGCCTGTACGTCGAGGGCTGTGCTATATTGGTCGATAAGGTTCATTGCCGGGGGTTATTGGTTGAGGCTGATGGTGTCGAGGATGGCCTTGACTTCGCGTTCGCGATAGTTTTCGAGGCGGATGGTATAGTAGCGCGGATAGTCGGGATGGAGCACACAGAGCATCATATGCTCCACCTTGATATCATAACGTTTTTCAAGGATATATTTATAGAAGCTTTGCTGGAGCTCGTACTGATAATAGCTAGAGGCGTCGAGGTGGTCGAGTATCGATAGTCCGCGGCCATGACCGTACTTGCGGATATGGCCGTCGTCCATGATGAGGTGGATGGAGCGCTTCCAGTCCACCATGATATAGGCGCCGTCGCGCTTGCGGCGGAAGAGGGCATCTACCGTGCCCGCCACGTTGTATTCGGGCAAGAACACCATCTTCTCGGCATCTACGAAATCGAGTCCCGGCTGGAGTTTGTCGCGGTAGAAATCCATGAAATAGCCAAACTCCGTCGAGTCATTGTGGATGGTTTCCCCTTTGAGGAAATGCTCGATGTCGGCATGGAGGTCGGTGCCGCGCCCGGAGGCATCGGCTTGGAGCTGCGCCAGTTCCTCTCGGAGTTCCTCTATGGGCCTATTTTCTTGAGCAGCACGACGTTCGAGGTAAGACTCGGTATCGAATGGGAAGAATCGACTGATGAGTGTGGTGACCGACGTATAGTCGGCCGATCCGCTGCGATTCGCCTCGGGAGCGTAGGTGTGGCTATCCTCGTCGAAGAGCAGTTCGGCGGGGTCTGGCGACTCCCCTACCCTCACCCGGCGGCCGAAGTCATAAGGCGGAAACACCGGCAGGGAGAGGTACTGCTCGCGGAGCTGTTCGCGCTGCCAGCGCAGCGCCTGGACGGCATCCCAGCGAGGCTCGAAGGCCAGATTAGACACCCGCGGAACCACGCCGTTGAAAGCCGAATTGACCAAGTCGTGGAGATACATCAGGCACTCGTATTCCTGCATACGCACTTGGCGCTCGGAGAAGCGGACCACCATCCATCCATTGGCAGCAAAGAACTGGTCGCGCACACGGTCGTAGCGATTGCCGGCCTCATGGGTAGCATAGCGATAGACGCCGTCATAGGGAGCGTCGATCTCCACATCGATAAAAAGGTTGACCGACTGGTTGTATATCACGATGGCAGGCTCGTAGGGGCGGCTGTTGCCGGGAACGGCCAGGTGCAGTTCATCCGAGAAGAACACCCCCACGAGGGTCTGCTTGATAGATTCATAGAAGCTTTTGGCCAGCACGCCGCGCACCTGGGATCGTCCTCTGCGAGGCAGCAAAAGGGGCGTGCCCAAGGCGGTGTTGGTCACCAAAGGATAAGACTCATTCTGAGCCAGCGCAGGATTGGGATGATAGAGCACTACGGGCGACTCTTTCTGCTGAAAAGGCGGCTGCGACTCCACTATCGTGCACGGCTGGGCCACATCAGCCACGAAGGGGCCATAAGCAGCTGCCTCCACACGAGACTTGGAGCGCGACATCAACTCCTCGAAGGCTGGTTTGTTGCCCAACAGAAGGTGGATATCGGCCAACTGTAGCAAGGCAGCCTCATAATCGGCATCGAGGCTTACGGCCTGCTCCAGATAGGGCACGGCGTCGCACAAACGACCCAGTTGGCGGAGCTTGACTCCCGAGCGATAAGCCTGCTGGGCAGTACGGGTTTCGGGCGTTGACGGCTGAGAGGCAAGCTGCCATTTGCCGTCGCGACGGGCATACCAGTAGAACTGGTCGGCAATACTCTTTAGGAATGGCGTCGGCTGCTGGGTGCAGGCTATGCAGAGCCGCTTCTTGGCACGCGACAGCGCCACATAAAATTTTCGGGCATCTTCCTGTACCAAGTCTAGCGTGTTGCTCTTGGTATGGGGATACTTATCCTGGTTGGCTTCGAAGATAATCACCGACTCAAACTCCAGTCCTTTAGCCTTGTGGACCGTAGAAACGAAGAACTGCTCTTTGAGGCTCTGGCTGCCGCACAGGTCGGCCTCCTTGCAGGTAAGCAAGTCGCCGTTGTAATGCGACAACTGCTCTTTGAGCGAGGTGTAGCGCACCGGATTTATCACATCTTCAGTAAGGTAGTCCACGATATAATGCCATTTGTCGAGGGGCTTTATCAGACCCTCCTTGACCATGGCTTGATAGGTTTCTTCGAGTTCTCTTACCAAGAGCGGCTTCTCAATAGCCTCGGGCTCTTGTTCGTAGAGCCGCCCATAGGTATGCAGATAGAATGGTCCATAACGCTGATTCACCTTGCGGGCCACCGAGCGGTTGCGCGACTGCTTCCAAAACTGCTGTTGTCGGAAGAGCTGCGGCTCGGCATGGACGCGGCAATAGTCGAGGAGCGACTTGGTGGCCATGATATCATCGTCGGCCATATGGCTGTTGGCGCCTTCTAGGTGGAGAGACTCCAGCAGGCGCTCTAGGGTATAATGGCGCTGGCGGGGTTCCACCAGACGGATATATTTCAGCGTGTCGTAGTATTCAGGGCAGAGGGTTTTAAGATCCACCTCTGGACAATCACGACGCAGGTTATAGTCGAGAATATGGTAGTCGTATTCCACATTGTGTCCCACAAGCACACATCCGTTGCAATAGTCGAGGAACTTCATCAGGCCCTCCCTTCGACCCACATGGGGATTCTGGCCATAGGCTTCCACCATTGGATTCACCTTATCGCCTTTAAGCACCGGAGGGATTTCCTTGTTGATTTCAAGAAATATGTTGAACGACGATCCTTCAACCAACTGGTTGCCACGCACCTTAACAGCCGCAATCTGGATAATCTCGTCCTCGTAGACGTCGAGGCCAGTAGTCTCGGTATCGAAGATGACGATCTCGCGATGATCGTAGGCGAAAGAGAACTGCTGCAGGTAGGTAGAATCCTTATAATAGATAAAGTCGGTGGGTATCATGCCGTTTTTGCGCAAGTCGCGCATGAAGTCGCGGGCTTCGGTGTAGCGGTCGATGATGCCCGAATGATAGAGCAGTTTGGCCCACGAGGTGAATCCGCCCTCGTTCTGAGCTATTGCCAGGTGAGAAAAAAGGGTCTGCACCGTAGGGGTTGAGAATAGGTCGGTGCCCGAAATCTTGAAGTGAGGAATGCCTTGTTGAAGGAATGCTTCGCTGACTTTGTCAGCATGCATATTGTAAGGCACCACAACGGCGATCCGGCCAGGCTCTTTCTTGCTATACCCGATAGCCTGGCGCACCACCTGGGAATACTCCTCCTGAATGGTATCGGCCTGCAACACATAGAGCGTGTCGCGCGAGGACTCATCCACATTGCTAGTGCCGGGCAGCACGGCAGGATCAATATTTAGCTGCTGTACCGCATAGGCATTAACCACGTCGAGCAAGTATTTGGGCGAACGATAATTTCGATGCAGGCGGTGGAGATTGCCCTGACAGCGCTGCTTGAGCATCTCGAGGGTTTCCATCTTGGCGCCAATGAACGAAAAGATGGCCTGCTGCTCATCGCCAAGATAGACCACCGTGAAATCCTCTTGAGCTGTAAAGAGGTCGACGATGGCCAACTGCGCCGGACTCAGATCCTGTACCTCATCGACCTGTATCCAGCGATAGCGGTGATAGTCGGACAAGCGATGGGTCTCTTCATAGGTGCGCACAATCAGGTCGTCATAATCCAGCATATCGTTCTCGACCTTGTAGCGTTCGTAGGATAGCGCCAACCGGATCAATCGGGCAGCCTGGGACATGGCATAGTCTTCTATGCGCATCCAAAGCGTATCAATATTATCATACACATACCCTTCATCCTCTCCGGTAGACCCTTTGAGGAAGGCCATGGTACGAGCCACCTGTTGGAGTGCTTCGGCATGCAGCATCTCCCCTTCGGGGACGCCTTGCGCCTTCTGACGGAGGGCGTGCTGGAGGTTGACCACGAAATGAGGGCTCACCCCTTGACTCCACGTGGCGTCCACCAGCTCGGCGGCCAAATCACGGATGATATTGTCGAAGTCGAACTCATCGATGATGGCGGTATTCTGCGGGATGAGCGCCTGTTCGAAAAGGAATGTGGCACACAATCTATGCACGTTGCCGATAAAGAGGTCGCTAGGCACAGGTTCGCCCGTATGGCGCACCACGCGTTCCTGCATTCCTTTTGCGGCACGATTGGTAAAGGTGAGGCACGCCATATCGGCAAATGCCACGCCCTGTTCATGAGCACGTTCTATACGGCGGGTAAGGATGTCGGTCTTGCCGCATCCTGGAGGGGCCAATATCAGATGATAGCCCCCGATGGCATCGATAGCCTCTTGTTGATACTCGTCGTATTGCAATAGTCGAAGATTCTATCTATTCCACAAAAAGCACACCCGAGACGCACCAATGCGAAATACTGCCTCCCATAGGATCGCCCTGAGGGATAGCCACAGTAACAGTATGACGGCCGGGGACCATCTTGCCAAGGTCGAAGTAAGTAGGCTGGGTAGCAGTACCCGGGCACCAACCGCTGCGGCTATAGTCGCTGCTGGTAAGTCCGTCCCAGGCGTTGCCGCTCACGGGATTCCACTCGCGATAGCGGCCGCAGTCGCAACGCCAAGGGGTATATACGAATGAGGATTTGCCGTCGATGATCAGGGTATTGGGCTTCTGGTTAAACTCGTCGCCGCCGCCCCAGCCGCCGTGGCCGGTAGTGATATAGCGGAGAGTCACGTGCTCAGCGCCTTCTGGGATATCGAATTCCACTTTGAGGCTGTCGCTGCCAAACATCTGGCCATAGTTCTGGCCAGCCATTTCCAGCACGTTGGTGGTAGTAAAGAGGGGTATAATCTCGCGATAGCGTGGCATCACCTCCCCCATCACGTAGTCGCCAGGATAGCTCTTAAGGTCGAGGGTCACCTTGTGTCCGCCGCCATCATAGTTGCCAATCCAGATGCCGATCCACACATCGCCGCTGAGGAGGTCGCTCAGTTCGGTAACGTCCTGCTTATAGTAGTTTTCATCGCGCCACTCAAGACCGTCGATCTTGACGCGGTCGTTGAAATGACGGACGCCAAAAGAGGTGAAGAATCGCATCAGTTCCACGATAGGTTCATAGGTCTCGGTGCGCACCACTCCCTGGTAGGTCTTGTCGTCACGACCTTTCAATATTGGCAGGCTGTCAGGGTGCTGTGCTACTCCTTCAAGGAAAGTATTCTTCATTCTGTGAGGAATCACAAACACACAACCCGTGCGGTCATAGGCATCGCCGTTGCTGTGCTGATGCAGTTCCATATAATGCTGGTAGTGGGCTGGCAGCTGAGGCAGATTGATGCGCTTGAGGGCCAGGGTGCCGCCGGCGAAATGCATCACCGAGTCGAATGGCAGTTCGCCCTTCACCACTGCTTTTTCCTTACCCCAGCAGAGCTGCACATCGTCGAATATGCGAGTAGTCTGCACCAGATGGTCGGTCTGGATGCGGTCCATTTCGCGAGGGCTGATGCGGATGGGGTTCTTGGCCTCGGCCACTGGTGCCAGCTTGGCCTTGCTGTGTTTGCCCAGTTCCATCAGCTTCTGTCCGTTGCGCCAGAATTCAAGCAGCACGCCGTCCAGGCGGCCATAGCTAGGCATAGGGGTCACCGTGTAGCGGGTGCCCGTAGCCACAACAAATTCCAGCTTATTAGAATTGATAGAGGTCACATACTTCACCTTATTCTTGCCCATAGACACGGTGTCCCATTTGATGGTGCTCATAGGCATCACGGCACGGTATACCTCATTGGGATAAGCGATCTCATAGATGAGCGAATCCATGGCATAGTCGGCGATAGTGCGGGTAGCAGAGTAACCCGGGATGGGGGTTCCCTCCAGAGGGGCGCTTTGGCTATACACGCGGTCGTCAATGCGGGTGATTGTGCGGAAGCTGGTGTCCACATGGTGCGAGTCGTAGCCATACATATTATATACAAAGGTGTTGGACTTGTCATAATTTTGGGCGCCGGCGTGCAGTGCTGCTAGGGCAAAGAGCGCCAACATCAGATTCTTGCTTATCTTCTTTATCATAGGATTATATATCTTTTGGAGATGCAAAGATACACATTTTTTTCGAATCCGCAACAACAAAAATAAACAAAGGGGCTTCCAGGCGGAAACCCCTTTGGGGTATTGTGTTTCGTCAAACAGTCTGATGACTGCTATCAGAAAACCTTATCTTACGATAAGTTTGCGAACAGAGCTGATGCCCTCGCCGAGAACACGTACGAAGTAGGTGCCCTGTGCGAGACCTTCAACATTCATGGTCTTAACGCAGTCGCTGCCGCAGTTCATCACGTCGCGAGTGATCTCGCGGCCGTTCATGTCTACAACGGTGATTACAACTTCACCTTCTACGCCGCGGAGGCTGATGGTGGTGTTGCCAGCGGTTGGGTTAGGATAGATGCTGAGGCTGTAGTTGCCTTCAACGCCGTCGATGCCCTGGCTGTTGCCGAGGGTCTGGAACTGCTGTACTGGCGACCAGTCAGAGGTGATACCGTCAGCGCACTTAGCACGAACATAAACGTCGTAGCGGCTGTCGGCCTGGAGGCCGGTGATCACATAAGTGGTGGTGGTAGCAGCAACGGTTACGCCCTGGCCTTCTGCGAAGTCCATCTCGCCGTAGGAAACTTCCCATGCGGTCTCGTTGGCTCCTGCGGTCCAGGTAACCTTAGCGCCGGAAGTGGTGATGTCGGTAACGTTTACGTTGCTAACTGCCTGGCAGCTGGTGGTGGTGAAGGTAACGGTGTCGCTCCAGTCGCTGCCGAAGTTAGCAGCGCACATAGCCTGAACGGCTACAGAGTACTGGGTGTTGTCATAGAGGCCGTTGATAGTTGCAGGGTTGGTGCGAACGGTATCCATGATGTTGGTGGTAGCGTTGAATACGTTTACTACCCAAGCCTGAGCGATGCTCTGAGCGTCGTTGGTCCAAGCCACGGTGATGCTGTTCACGGTAGCGTTAGAGGTTACAACGTTGGTAGGAGCGAAGCATGGGAGGCTGTCGGTGGTGAAAGTACCCTCGCGCCATGAAGAGGTGCCAGTGGTGTCGCAAACGCTACGTACACGGTAGCTGTAGCTGGTGCTTGGCATGAGGCCGGTGAAGGTGTAGGAAGTACCCACAACGGCTACCTCAGCAGGCCAGATTGCATTGCTGGTCTCAACAACTGCTACTTCGTAAGAATCAGCGCTGCCAGACCAAGAGATGGTGGCACCCTCGAAGGTTACGTTAGCAACAGGCTGGAGTGATGGAGCAGCGCAACCAGAACCGCAAGCTACGAGCTGCATCTCTGGATAGTAGGAATAAACTGCGTTGATCTCCCAATCAGAGTAGAAGTCGGTTGGGTCGATAGCATCGTCATCGTCGTACCAAGAGAGGGTTACGTTGCCGTTAGCAGCGCGAGTTCCCCAAGTGTAGGATGAGCCATTGTAGGCACCAGAATGGTCGTAGATGATCATCATCAGGTTGCCAACGCCGCTGTAGTCGTAAGCGGTGTCGAACAAGAAGGTGTTCCAACCGGTCTCAGCATTCAGAGAGCCACTGTAAACGTGAACGGCCTGGCTGAGGTCGAGCAGATCGTAATCATATTCATCATCGAAGGTGCTCTTGGTAGTAGGCTGGATGTAGATATCCACATCATTCTTGGAGGTAGTTGGGGTTGAGTAGTTGTAATAGAAGTTTACAGCTGCAAAACTGGTAGCTACTCCGCCGAGAGAAGCGCTGTCGAGGATGATCTCAGTAGTAGAGTTGTTGTAGTAGTTGTTAACAGGAACATAGTAGCTTGAGCCAACGCTTGCGGCTGGGTCGCCGAAGCCAACGAATGCTGCATCGTCGCAGAATGCGGTTGCTACAGTACCCATCTTCCAGCTGCCGGTATCGCCGTCAGAGCAGATAGGACGTACGTAAACGTCATACTGAGTCATAGCTGCAAGGCCAGCAATGGTGTAAGGATGAGCGGCTACGATAGCGCGAGTACCAGTACCAAGCTGGAATCCGTTAGCGCCATACTCAACCTCCCACTGAGCAGCGGTGCCGCGCTCAGTCCAGTCTACGTCAACGCTGGTGGTGCTTGCTGCAGAAGCAGTAATACCGCCTACAGCAGGACAAGTGTTGCTTACGCAGTTCACATTGAGTGCAAAGCCGCTATACTGGACGCTACCATCGCAATGGAAGTAGATAGTGATAGCGCCGTCGGCAGCCTCAGAAACAACGTCGATATTACCAGTGCCTTCGTACTGGCCAAGGAGGGTACCATTGGTGCCAACGCCCTCATAGATGTAGAGGTGGTCGCAGCAGCTCTCGGTGTTGTAGCTACCGGTAAGCTGAATAGCATGGCCAGCACTTTCTGGATAAAGCACTACGTAGTCGTCAGAAGAAGCTGAATAGTCGCCATCGCCGCCATTGTCGAGAATGGTGCCGCCGCACATGCGGAGGGTATCGGTCTGGCCCTGACGCATGGTCCAGGTACCAGGTACAGCATGAGCTGGTCCTACCCAAGCGCTGGTGTCGCCAGCCTGGCAGATGGTGCGGATGTAGAAGTAGTAGTCCTGACCGGAGGTGAGGCCGGTGAAGGTATAAGGATTAGAAGTAACTACGGTGCCTGATACTGGGGTGAATGGAACGGTGTCCATTGCAATCTCCCACTCGTCAGCAGGACGCAGGTCGCGCCAACCGAGGGTTATGCTGGTAGCAGTGTTGCCAGTAGCAGCGAAGTTCTGGGTTGGGAGACAGCTTGGGATGCGGTCTACTACGATATCGTCGATGTAGTTGTAAGAGTAGTCGTAGTTGTAGGTATTGATGTTGTGGAGCATGATGTACTTGCCAGTTCCCTGATAGCCTGCCAGGTAGATGGTGAAGGCCTCAGCAGCAGAAGTACTAACGCAGTTGATGGTGTCGAGTGGCACATAGGTGCTGTCAAGCACGTTGGTGTCGCAAACACCGATCTCGAGCTGGTAAGAAGCAGAGGTCTGAGTAACCTTAAGGCTGATCTGGAGAGAGTCAACTGGGATACCCATTGCTGGGAGTGCCACATGGCCGGTGTAGTACATATAGAGCACATACTGGCCGCTGGTAGCGTAAGAAGTGCTGTTGTATACACGAGGCTGGTTGGTGCTAGATCCTACGGTGTTGAACTCAGCGAGGTTCCAGCAGTTAGGCAGCACGCCATAGTTGTCGCCAGAGCCGGCAGAAACAACGTTGTCGAAGTTCATCACGTATGGGAAGGTAGTGATCTCACCGCAACCGGTCTGGAACAGACAGGCTGGAGCAGCTGAAGAGGTGTCGCCGGAAGCAGCGCATACGGTGTATACGAGTGCCTGGTAAACGGTACCAGGAACAAGTCCGGTGAGGGTGTAGCTGTTGGTGGTGGTAGTGGCGATGGTGCCAGTGCCAGGAACGAATCCGCGCAAGCCGTACTCGATGATGTAGCTGGTAGCAAGGCTGCCGGCAGCATCCCAAGTGAGGTCAGCGGCAACGTCGGTAACGTTAGAAGCAGCTACGTTGGCAGCTGATGCGCAAGAAGGAATGAGCTCGATAACTACATCGTCGATGAAGGTGTAGTTAACGGCCTGGTTGCTGAAGAACATTACGCGGGCACCAGACTCGGTAACGTCGCTCAGTGGAATGGTGAAGTAGCTGCAAGAAGTGAGGCTGTCAGCGCTCGAGCGGTAAACGGTGTCGAGGGCTACGAAGCCGTTAACAGTACCGTCGGTGGTGTAGCCAACATACATGTATGCGTTGGTGTCGCCGGCTACCATAGCGAAGCGGAGCTGGCAGCTGCTGAGTGGAGCAGCAACCTCAGGCATGATGAAGTAGCCACCCTGCCAGAAGAGTGCGTACTGGTTTTCAGCACCGGTAAGACGGATTACGTAAGGAACTGCATAGGTGGTCACACTTGGATCGAGAGCACCTGCAGTGTAGCAAGGCTGATCGAATACGCCGGTAGACATACCCTCAAAGTCCATAACTACAGGGAGAGCCATAGGACCGCAAGCGGTACGGAACTGCTTGTTGTCAGCGATGGTGGTGTCGGTGCAGATAGAGCTTACGCGAACATCGTAAACGGTGTTAGCGTCGAGGTTGCTGATGGTGTAGTTGGTATTGGTGGTGCTAGCAATAGCGGTAGCAAATACATCCTCAGTAGCCTTCTTGTACTCAACCTTCCAAGCGGTCTCGTTGAGGCCTGGAATCCAGTAGATGTCGAGGCTGCTAGGAGTAGCGTTTGCAAGATAGGTAGCAGGTGCTACGCAGGTAACGTTAGGATCGCAAGAGAAGAAGTAGATGTTGGCACGGTTCTGAGTGCGGCTGCTTGCTGAATTAGAAGTAACAGATGCAGTAAGAGGGTTGCTGTCCTGATACTTGTACAGAGTGCGATAAGCAGTACCCGCAGTACTCAGTGAGTAGAAACCGGTAGCGGTGTGGCTTGCGCCAGCAGGCTGGTTCATGAAGGCAGCCACGCAGATGTTGCTTACACCGTCCCATACGAAGTTGGTGTCGAAGGTATATTCAACAACGCCGGAGGTTCCGATGGCGTGAGCCTGTGGAGCAACCACCTGGGTGAGGTCTGACAGAGGCACCCAGTTTGAAGCTGAAGTACCAGCGAACTCGTCCAGAGTAGTGTGGCCGATATACATGGAGAATTCCTTAGCGTAGGAGTTGCTAGCGGTATATTCGAAAGCAGCACCGTTGATAGGACCGGCCTGGAGACCCATGGCGCGGAGTTCAGCAGCGGTGTAGATCTGCTCTGCGAAAGAGTTGCCCCAACCGCTATATACGAAAGCGCCAGAAACCTGGCTGGTGCCGTTGCCTGAGAAATCAGTGTAGGAGCAGCCAACAGGGTTGGTGAGGAACGATACCATTGCACCATTAGTGATGAAGGTGTCGCAAGCTGGAACGATAGTAGCAGTGTAGTTGGTCTGTGGCAGGAGGCCGCCGATAGCGGTGTCGAGGCCATGAACCATGAATACCTGAGGCTGTGCAGCGGCGTTGTCGTCGTTGGTCAGGGTCAGGGTGTAGGTGTCAGGAACGAACTCAGCAACGTTTACCTGATAGGTCCACTGGAAGTGGGCAGAAGCAGGACGAATATCGTTTACGCGGAAGGTGCTGATAGATGGGCAGCTCAGGAGGGTGTGGAAGTTGGCCATGCGAGAAACGCTGGAGTCACCGCCGCAGATAGCCTTCACATATACGTCATAGCTGGTGTTAGGAGTAAGGCCGTTGATGGTCTCGGTGGTGCTGTAGGCAACAATAGAAGTACCCTGTCCCTCGGTGAAGCCGGCAGGACCGTACTCAATGTTCCATGCGCCAGCGGTAGCCTCCTCATCCATTACGATGTTGATTTCAGCAGTGGTAGAGGTGGTGTTGGCAATTACGCGCTGTGGGCGTGAGCAGTTTGGCAGATCCACGCAGCGAACGCTCAGCTGGAAGCCGTCGCGCTGAACAGATCCGTCAGAACTGAACACGATAGTGAAAGCGCCATTATCAGAAATGATAGGGCCAAAGGTCTGGAGAGCATCAACGCCATAGTCGTTGAAGACTGGAGTTCCCACCTCGCCAACGCCGTCGTAGATTCTCAGATAGTCATAGGTGCTCTCGGTATAAGAAGAACCGTTGATCTGGAGAGTCTGGGTTGAAGGATCGGTTGGGAACACAACGAGGCGGTCGTTGCTGTAAGCAGCATAAGCGCCTTCAGGGCCGCCGTTGTCGAAGATGGTAACGGCACAAGAGCGGAGGGTGTCAACAGCACCGGCAGTCATGGTATAGGCTGCAGGGGTGAAGTTGAGAGGACCGCGCCAGTAGCTTACATCGCCGCCGCAGTTTGCGCGCACGTACATACTATAAGTAGAGTCTGGTGAGAAGGCTCCGATGTACACGGTGTCGTAAACGGTCTCGAAAGCAGACTCATCGGTAGGAGCCACGCCGTCGGTGCAAACGTATACGTCCCAAGTGGTAGCGTCGCCCATCTCGGTCCAGCTTACGGTTACGCTGTCAGCATTAGATGCAGACACAAGCTGCAGGAAGTCTACCTGTGGACAGGTTGGGATGTAGTCCACCATCACGTTGTCGAGGTAGAAATAGTTGTAGCAGTAGTTAGATGTGCCAAAGGTGCCAGGAACACCTGAGAAGAAGGTGATATATCCGCCAGTGCCATCATAGTTTGACAGAGGAATCTCGAAGTGGTGGATTGAGCTAGCAGCCTCGCCACGGAGATTGATATAGCGGATGGTATCGAAGGTAGAAATATCGGTAGGATCGCTCATCACGCCCACATACACCTCAGAAGTGTAGTAGTCGTAAACAGAGCCGTAGCGACGAATGTCGAAGCTTACCATCAGGTTGGTGAGGTCCTCTTCAAACAGTGGCATAGAAGCCCACTCATAGGTAGGAGCAGTGCTGGCTGAAGATGGATGATAAGCATACCAGTAGAGGCTGTTGCCTGAGATGGCATTGGTGGTAGAAGGATAAGGATACTGGGTGGTAGTACCCATTACATTCTTATACCAGCAAGGGTCGATGCTGGAGCCAGAAGTGTTGCCGTAGCTATCGAAGTTCTCGGTATAAGGGAGAGAATCTATAGGCACAGGGACGCAAGCGGTGCGGAACTGGCCATAGATATACGAGCTGGTCTCAGAGCCGCAAGCAGAGGCGAGAGCCACATAATAGATAGTGTTAGCCTCAAGGTTGGTGAGGGAGATAGAGTTGGTGTAGACGTTCTGAACGTTCACGCCATTGCCGCCCACGAAAGAAACGGTGTCCCACTCAACAACGAAGCCAGGAGTGTTGCCCTGGAACCAGGTCAGGTCGATCTGGTCGCTGGTGATAGCAGAAGCCATAAGGCCGTTTGGCAATGGGCAAAGCACCTCAGAGATAGACACATTGTCGATGCAGCCTGAAGGAGCAGAACCGCCAGAGCCGTCGTTGGCCCAAACGATTACCATGCGATAGTCGCCAGCCTCGAGGCCAGCCTCAACAGAAACAGTCTGCCAAGAGGAAGAGCCATTGAGCTTGCCGCCCAGGCTAGTCCAGCCAGTGATGCTGCCAGCGGTAACGAAGGAGTAAGCGCTGGTGGTACCCGGAGGATAGGAGCCAGCAGTAAAAGTGGTAGTTGCAGGAACCACGAACACCTTCATAGCGTCGTAGCTGCTCTCACCATAGCACTTCCAATCAAACGAGAAGCCATAGATGGCATCGTTTGATACGGTAAAGTCATGGTAAGCATAGGTGCAAGAGATGCTGCCAGTGTTGTAGGTAGCACCACTACCATTGGTGATGTAGAGTGACTTCTGGCCGCCATTGTTGGTAGCGTCGCCGATCACCCAGTGATTAGTCTGGGAACCATTGACAAATACCCACTCGGCAGTGTCAGAGTCATTCTCAAAATCGCAAGTGAAAGGCAAGGTCTGAGCCTGGAGAGTCCAAGTCAGCGCCATTGCGGCCACAAGCGTCAAAGTTTGTAAAAACTTTTTCATGATTTTGACTTTTTGGTTAATAATATAGTGAACTTGATTTTTATTTACAGCTTAAATATTTAATTCATAAACAATTACAGCGACATTTATCGAAACTCGATAAAGCGCTAACAAGTGGGCAAATTTACATAGATTCTTTCAAAAAACCAAATTTTTCAGCCTTTTTTTTACCCAAGTCAAGCAAAAAGCCTCTAAAAACAAAACACAGCGACCACAAAGTCCCCACCATGACACAAGTCACAACATCCAGCCGACAAAACCCTAACACCTCGCATAAACACAATACTCACGGCATTTCCGCCACCCACGCTTCGACCGCCAAAAACAAGAGGAAAAAGCAACTAAAATATCATTTAAAAAAAATATACAGAAAAAAGCAGCGCCATACCGTCAGCGCATACACCCCCAAAAAGCCCACCACTACCGCCCCCATCCCTCACCCATAAATGGCCCACAAATGGCCCATAAATGGTTCATAAATGGCTTATATGTGCTATATATGTGCTATATATGTGCTATATATGTGCTATATATGTCCTATTCTATAGAGATAGCAGATATATAGCACATATATAGCACATATATAGCACATATAACAGCAATTATCTAGAGATAAACAGGTTATAAGGCTGAATCATTTCTGCCCACACCAAGCCTTGCAACAAGAAAAAGGGGGAGTCCGGAATGGACTCCCCCTTGGGGATTATAGCGCCTTAGAGCGCCGAGCTTATCTTACGACAAGCTTGCGGACAGAGCTGATGCCCTCGCCGAGAACACGTACGAAGTAGGTGCCCTGTGCGAGACCTTCAACATTCATGGTCTTAACGCAGTCGCTGCCGCAGTTCATCACGTCGCGAGTGATCTCGCGGCCGTTCATGTCTACAACGGTGATTACAACTTCACCTTCTACGCCGCGGAGGCTGATGGTGGTGTTGCCAGCGGTTGGGTTAGGATAGATGCTGAGGCTGTAGTTGCCTTCAACGCCGTCGATGCCCTGGCTGTTGCCGAGGGTCTGGAACTGCTGTACTGGCGACCAGTCAGAGGTGATACCGTCAGCGCACTTAGCACGAACATAAACGTCGTAGCGGCTGTCGGCCTGGAGGCCGGTGATCACATAAGTGGTGGTGGTAGCAGCAACGGTTACGCCCTGGCCTTCTGCGAAGTCCATCTCGCCGTAGGAAACTTCCCATGCGGTCTCGTTGGCTCCTGCGGTCCAGGTAACCTTAGCGCCGGAAGTGGTGATGTCGGTAACGTTTACGTTGCTAACTGCCTGGCAGCTGGTGGTGGTGAAGGAAATGGTATCGCTCCAGTCGCTGCTTACGAGGGCTGCGCACTGGGACTTCACAGCCACGTGGTACTCGGTGTTGTCGTAGAGACCGGTGATGGTGGCTGGGTTGGTGCGAACGGTATCCATGATGTTGGTGGTAGCATTGAATACGTTCACGATCCAAGTCTGAGCGTTGCTCTGTGAGCCGTTGGTCCAAGCCACGGAGATGCTGTTCACGGTAGCGTTGGAGGTGGTGACGTTGGTAGGAGCGAAGCATGGGAGGTCGGCAGTGGTGAAGGAGCCTTCGGTCCACATAGAGGTGGCTGCAGAGTCGCAGATCTGGCGCACGCGGTAGTCGTACTCAGTGTTGGGGTACAGAGCGGTGGCGTGGAAGAGCGGAGAGGTGATGGCGGTAGCAACAGGCCAATCCTCGCCATGAACGGTGAGGGCAACCTCGTAGCCGATGCCGGTGCCAGCCCAGCTGAGGTCGGCAGACTCGTAGTCGACATTAGAAACAGTCACGACAGGAGCAGCGCAAACGTTGCTGGAGGTGAGCTCGATATCGTCGATGCAGACGCTGTAGAAGGAGGTGTTGTAGTACCACTTGAAGGCCACATACTGAGCGCTAGCAGGAACGCCCTCGAAGCTTACGGTGTCGTAAACGCCTACGCCAGCGGCCTGGTTGCCTGTAGATGAATGATAGGTAGCGGAAGAGGCTGGGATGGAGCGGATAGGCACGAAGTCATCCATAGACTCGCCAGTCATGTAGCCGACGGAGAGCACGCCGTAGGTGTTGCTCTCGGTGCACATCCAGTAGCTGAGGGTGAGGCTGTTTACAGGCTCAGCGGTGTAAGGCAGACGGAGTATCTTGGTGTCGCCGTAGGTCTCGGAACCTGAGGTCATAATCACAGCGTTGGTGTCGTGAGCGTACCAGTAGGTGCCGCTGTTCACCACGTGAGGAATGTAGAGGTCGCTAGTACCGTTAGAGAGGCCTACCCAGCACTCTGGGAGTACGCCGGCAGCATTGTAGGCTACAGAGCCGGTAACGAGGCCGGAGAAGTTCTCGCGGATGGTATCGGCAGCAGAGTAGATGTTGCAGACGGTAGAGAAACGGATACCTACAGAGCTTGGACTCTGGAGGGTAGCGGAGCAATCCTTGAGTACCCAGAATGCATACTCAGTGTTGGAGTTGAGGCCTGCAAGGGTATAGGAGTTGCCGGTGGTGGTGATGGTCTGGTTCATGCTTGGAGTACCAGGATATTCACGATAAACGATGGTGTAGTTGGCAGTGCTCTCGCCGCTCCAGTGGAGGGTGGCAGAGGTGGTGCCGAGATTGTCGACATACAGGTCGTAAGGACGCTGACAAGCCATCTGTTCGATAGTGATATCATCGATAGCGGCAGGACCATTCTCGAATGGATGGGTGGAGGCGGTAGCCTGGTTGAACCAGTAGAAGGCCACGCGCTGCACACCGGAGATGTTGTCGAAGTAAGCCTCATAGGTAGCCCAAGAGGTGTCGCGACGTACCAAGCGGATGTTTACATCGTTGATGTGGCCCCATGGAGTCATCAGGCCGGTAGCGGAAGACACAACCGAGATAGCAGGATCGGCAAGGATTACCGAAACGCCATCGTATGCGCCATCGGTAGAACCGCCGACAGAGGCCTTGAAGGTAAGGGTAAATGAGCTTGGGTTAGGACCAAAGTCAACATCGCGATAAGCTACTGCATTCACGATCTGAGAGAGGTTGGTGCCCACGGTGGCGCCGTTGTTGGCAGAGATGTACATGGAGTACTGACCCTGGCCGGCAGCGGCAGTGCCACGATACCAAGCGACGTTGTTGTTGGATGAGGTCTGCCAGCTGTTCCACTCGGCTGCGTTCTCGAAGTCGTAGGAATAAGGCAGAGAAGCAGGAATCTGGGTAGTGGCGAAATGACCTGGCTCGCGAGAAGGCATAGCGGTATCGCCAAGCTGGCAGAGCGACTTAACAACATAGGTATAGAAGGTGCTTGGGGTGAGGCCGTTGATGATAACGCTGTTGGTAGCGGATGAGGTGGTGCTGACAGCAGCAGGATCGTTATCAGGCCAGTACTCTACCACATAGCCAGCAGCATAGGCGGTGTCGGACCATGAGAGGACAGCACTATTGGTAGTAACGGCGGTGCAGCCAAGGGCGAATGCTCTTGGGCAGGCAGAACCGCGGTCGATAGTGATATCATCGATGTAGGCATACTGAGCTGAGGACTGACGGGTCATCATGAAGGCTACATAGTGGCCGTTGCTGGTGTTGCCAGCGAGGTCGATGGTGTAGAACTGATGCTCGGTGGTGAAGTGGAACGAACCCGATGGCACGAAGGTGCTAGGATCGGTAGGATCGCTAAGGATACCCACCTGCACTTCACTATTGGAGTAGGTAGAGCTGGATATACGGCCCCAGAAGGACACCTCGATGCTGGAGGTTGGGATGGTGGCGTCGATTTCAGGCAGCACGGCCATCAGGGTGTCACCATAGGTGCCGGTGGTGGTAGGACTGTAGAAATAGAGCACATTAGAGCCGCTGTGAGCGTAAGTGGTGGTGTTGTTAATATAAGGATAGTAGTCGTAGGTGGTACCATCGTTGTAGCGGGTCCAGCAGTATGGGAGTGGCGAAGAGGTACCAGTAGCGTCGCCCTCGAAGGTGTAGGTGAGAGGCAGGTTGGTAATTGGTGCACACAAGGTATGGAAGTAGGTTGGAACAGACCAATCGCTGGTGTCGCCGATGCCGCAGATTACTCTTGCATAGGCTGCATAGTGGGTGCTAGGAGCGAGACCAGTAACCTGAACTGCAGCAGCATTTGTCGGAGTGATGATACCATCAGCCGGGTCGCCACCGTAAGGCACCAAGGATACCTCATAGCCCATTGGGTCGGCCATGCGGTCGGTGAAGGTGATGTAGGCGCTGTTGGTGGTGATAGTAGAATCGACAACAGCCACATTAGCTGGGCGACGGCAGTTGCTCATGCGTACTACTTCGATATTATCGATGTAGGCATAGCTGTAGGAAGCGGTGCCGGTGAATGGCTGAGGAGGCAGCAGCAGTGTGATGAATCGGCCACGACCTGCATACTGATCGAAGGAAACCTCAAAGCTGCGTACGGTGCCGGAAGCATCGTTGCGCATGTCGAAGTAGGCCACGGTGTCGAAGGTAGAGATATCGTCAGGATCAACCATCACACCGACGTAGATCTCGGTGGTGTAGTTGGCCGAGGTGCTGCTATAGCGCTTCATGTCGAAGCGGAACTCTACGCTGTCGAGAGGTGCGTTCACCATTGGGAGCGATGCCCAGTCGTAGTAGGCAGTACTGGTGGCAGTAGAAGGACGATAGGAGTAGAAGTAGAGACCGCGAGTGCTGTTGATACCTGCGGTGCTAGATGGATAAGGATACTGGGTAGTAGTACCTACAGCATGGCGGGTCCAGCAAGGATCGATAGGGCTGGTAGAGCTGCTAGCATAAGACTCGAAGTCCTCGGTGTAAGGCAGGTCTACTGGAGCACAAGGAGTGGTGAAGCTGTATACCACCGACCAGTCGCTCATGCTGCCGCTGCCACAGTTCTGGCGTGCCCAGAAGTAGTAGGTGGTATTGGCGCTGAGTCCGGTGAGCATCACGCTATCGCCGGTAATAGAGGTTGTGGCGGCAGTGCTGTCGAACTGGTTGTTGGTGCTGAGGATATACTCATAAGAACCGTTAGATTCGCCAGTCCAGTGCACCTCGGCATAGCTGTCAGAGATAGTGGCCAACGAGTAGTTCATAGGACGCTCGCAAGATGGAATCTCAGAGCAGATGTTGAAGGCCAGGTTGGTACGATAGTTGTAGCGGGTAGCGGTGAAGTTGGCGGTAGTAGCAGAGCTACGATAGCCAGCGCAGCTGAGATAGTCGGGAGAAGTAGAAGTATAGTAGAAAGTAGCGCTTGCGGTAGGAGCAGAACTACGTACGAAGCGTACGAGGAGATTGCCGGTGCCATTATAATGGAATGCGCTGTCGAGAGGAATCTCAACCCACTGCTCTGCAACAGCTACGATAGAGCCGCTGTATACCTCGGTCATGCCCGAGAAAAGGGCAGCGGTATCGCCAGCGATAGAAGTGGTGGCGAAACCAGCAAAGTCGGTCTCCTTCATGTAGATCTTCACGTTTGGAGTAGTACCGCCGGTAGCACCGCAATGGAGCGAGATGCTATTGATGGTGTTGTTGCCACTCAGCCCCATGGATACCATTTCGTCAGCAGTATAGATAGCTGCGCTGTAGCCCGATGGGTAAGAGGTGTAGTTGTACATGGTGTAGGTATAGGCGCTGGAGGTACCGTTACCGATAGTGTCGAGGATGTTGGCAAAGCCGTCGCCGCAATCCAGCAGAGTGCGGAAAGAGGCAATAGCCGACCACTCTGGATTACCATCACAGTTAGCAGTCACAGCATAATAGTACCGAGTGTAAGGAGTGAGGCTGGTCAGGGTAGCTGTGGTGTCATAAACCGTCACGGTAGTGGTGCAGGTGGCTGGATCGAAATCGGCATCGGTGGAGTAGGCTACGGTGTAGCTGTTCACGTTCTCGCTAGGATTGTGCCAAGCCAGGTCTGCAGAGTAGGCAGTCACGTTCTCAGCAACAAGATTGGTGCTGCGACGGCAGGCTGGGATGGGGTCGACGATCACATCGTCCACGCGAATATAGTTGGTAGAGAAGCCCAGGCCGCTGGTGGTAGGAGCCATGATGGCGATAAAGCCGCCATTGCCAGTATAGCTGTCGAAGAAGATCTCGTTGTCGACAATGGCATTGACGCCAGCCGCACCGTTATCAACCACCTGATAAGGCTCGAAGGTGTTGATGTCATGAGGATTGCTCATCACGCCGACAACTACGCGGGAACCATAAGTAGAGCTGATAGTGGAGTAGTTCCTGGTCTTGAAGCGCAAACGAAGCTGGTCGATAGAAGTCTCAAACAAAGGCAGTGCAGCATAGCTATAGTATGACGATGTGCTATAGAAATAAAGGCTGATATTGCCAGAGATTGCTGAGGTTGAATAAGGATAAGGATAAGCAGTAGAACTGGTGGTACCCTTTACCCAACATGGGCTGATGCTGTTAGTTGAGCCCGATGAGTAGGTCTCGAAGTCCTCTACGTAAGGCAGAGAATCGATGGCTGCGCAAGCGGTAAGCACCTGGATTGGGAATGATGGGTAAGACTGCTCGCCGCCGCAGTCGGCCACCACGAATACCTCATAAGTGGTGAGAGGCTGGAGTTCGGCAGTGGTAGTGAAGCTGGTGGTGTTCACCATCTCGGGAGTTACGGTGTCGGGATCGAAGCCTGGCATGCCGTAGTACACGAGGTAGCTGCCCACGTTGGCAGTATCGGTCCATGAGATGGAGAATCCGTCAGAGGAAACGCCGCTAACGGCCACATTCATCGGAGTGGCGCAGTTGCTGCCCTCGTAGAGCTGGATGTCGTCGAGATAGAGATAGGCAGCAGAGCTGGTAGTGTAGCGAGGATACTTCAGTGCCACATAGCTGCCGTAGCCGGTATAGTTGCGCAGACTAACGGTATAGAGCTGATAGGTCTGCTGGTCCACGTTAATGGTCTGGATCGGGGTAAAGGTCGAGGTATCGGCCGGATCAATCATCACACCAACAATAAGCGGGTTAGTATTGGTGCCATAACGAGCAAAGAAGCTGAACTCGAGATTTGAGATTGGAGTCTCAACAGTGTCCACTGGAGGCAGCACCATATACTCATTGTCGGCATAGGTGGCGGTGGTGGAGCGATAGAAATACATATACTTGGTACCAGAGTGAGCACTGGTAGTAGAAGTGTTCACGTATGGGTAGTAGTTGGAGGTACCAGTAGCATCGTTGATGCGGGTGAAGCAGTTGGGAAAAGCTGCACTCGTGCCGGTAGCATAGCTTTCGAAGTCGTTGCTATAAGGCAGCGAGAGGGTACCGCAAGCCGTAGAGAATGCCACATAGGCTGCAGTGCTGCTATCAGTGCCGCACACAGAGGTGATATAAGCGCCATAGTTGGTACCCGAAGCCAGGCCGGTGAGGGTGAATGGTGTGCCATAGGCAGACACCTCTGTGCCCTGTCCCTGCTGGAATCCGGCAGGACCATACTCTACAACCCACTCCGAAGCCGAAGAGGTCCAGTCGAGGTCAACCGAATGCTCGGTGGCATTGGTGGCGGAGATGTTTTCTGGACGCACGCAGCTAGGCAGATAGTCTACCACGATGTCGTCGACATAGGTATAGCTGGCTGCAGACGAAGAGGAACGGATGGCAAGATGAGTGCCATTGCCGGTATAGGACGACATTGGAACTTCGAAATATTCCCAGGTGCTAGTGTTGTTGACATTTACCAGTGCCAAGGTGTCGAAAGTGGAGAGGTCGTCGGGATTGGTCATAACACCCACGATGAGGTGGCCATAGTTGGCAGAAGTCTTATAGGCCCAGAAACTCAGCTGCAGCTGGTTCAGATCCTCCTCAAAGTCTGGCAGCACTGCCCATGAATCTATCGTAGAGGTGCTGTAGAAGTAGAGGCCGTAGCCGCCGCTATGCTTATTGGTTGATGATGGGTAGGGATAGAGGGTGGTAGTTCCGAACTGATAGCGCTCCCAGCAATTGCTGATAGCATAGGCGGCACCGCTACCGGTAGCGTCTTCAAAGCCATAAGCATAGGGCAGTGAGTCGCCAGGAACTGCTATGCAGCGAGTGGTGGTAGAAAGCATGCGTACGCTGCTAGAGTCGCCAGCACCGCAGAGTGCCCTTACGGTAAACACGTAGTCGGTGGAAGGGGTAAGGTTGTCGAAGGTGTAGGTGGTGGCGTAGGTCTCCGTCTCGTTGGTACCGTCAGACACCAGCCAGGAAGACTCGGTTCCACGTGGGGTCCAGCCTACGGTTACAGAAGTAGCTCCAATGTCGGAGATTGCAAAGTCGGCAGGAGCCGGACAGGTCATGCTAGGACGAGAGAACTCGTAGTAGCGACCGGGAGTGAACCAGGTTCCCGAAGGGAAAGTGGTAGAGGTATAGCCGTTGGTGAAGGTCTGCGCAGCGGCGTCGGAGGTAATCACCCAACCGTCGGTAGCGTCAACGCAGAGACCTGGCTGGCGAGCCACAGCAGGCTGAGTGGTAATGGAATTGCCAGAAATGGCAATGAGGATGCGGCCCGTGTGGTAGAGCTGAACCTGCCAGCTGAGCACCTGGTCACGAGAGGTAGTGGTGTAGGTGCTGGTGGCGAATTCGATCACCATCACAGAGTCGCCAGCAGCATTCACGGTATGCACTGCATACACATGGCCGTTAGGTCCAAGGAAGCCATCACAACCCAGCATGTTGATCTTAGGATTGTTGACAGCAGCATTCGTAGCCGTAAAAGGCGACGAGTAATTGCCAGTTCCGGTCACGGAACTTCCCAACTTCAGGTTGCCATCGGCATTAACTGAAAACTGTGTGTAGTCGTTCTCTCCGAATGGGAATGTAAATCCCAGATCGTGGACCGTAGACACGCCATAGTCGCCGGCACTTGCTGCAATAAGCGAAGTAGAGCCTGATGGCAGTGTGATCCATTTCGAAGCGTCTACACCCGTAGAAAAGCCGTACTCCGAAAGGGACTGCGCTTGGGAGGCCCAAGGCAGTGCCAATACGGCTACGAGCATCAAAGTTTGTAGAAACTTTTTCATAATAGATGTTTTTGGGTTAATAAATTACGTTAATTGTTTTCTATCAAATAATAAACTAAATATTTCTCAGCAACTTATACAACATGTGATGTTATTACACAAAGAACTATTCTGCTGCAAATATACACTTTTTTTTCTAAAGAAAAAAGAAATCCATATAAAAACCACCTTTTTGCAACAGCAATAATAAAAAAAAAGCCGCACCAAAAAGGCGCGGCATATATAGCTGACAGGATTGCAATCTTGGATTATTCCACCACGACTGCATCCTTAACCTTCTCCTTGAATTCTTTGCAAGGCTTGAAGGCGGGAATAAAATGCTCAGGTACAACAAGGGCTGTATTCTGAGTGATGTTGCGACCAATCTTGGTGTTGCGCTTCTTGATATAGAAGGTGCCGAAGCCTCTAAGATACACGTTCTCACCTTCACTCATATTGGTTTTAATGGTCTGCATGAGTTCTTCTAGGATTACCTGTACGGCCAGGCGCTCAATTCCTACAGTCTCATGAATTTCGTTGATAATATCGGACTTGGTCATAACTTTATATATTTTTTCGTTTGAGAGTGCAAAGATACAACTTTTTTTTTGATTTTGAACAATTTCTATATTTTTTTATAATTTTTCACATCTTTATCTAGAATCACAACCCACCATTCAACTCAATGGAAGATCATTCCAAAACAAGATAGTTCACTCTAATATTTTCCAAAACCAGACTACGTTTATATTACAACACTTTTCTCAATCATCATTTTTTGGCCGCTCTACTAGAAGCTGGTTTCAAGTATGTAGTCGCCACTAGAATCGACCCACTCGCCGTCCACATATCCAAGCTTAGCGGCCTCTTTGAAATACTTGTCGCCAAGATGCTTTGACTTCGTCACGCCCTTTCCCTCAGAATAGTAGACGCCCAAAGCGTACAGGGCTGGAGGATAGCCCAAATCGGCCGATTTCTTATACCATTCGAAAGCGAGGCTGTCGCTCTGTTCTACGCCATTTCCAGCAGCATAAGCGCTGGCCAGGTTGAACTGCGCACTAGGATTATTCTGATTGGCCGCATTCGTCCACCATGTCACCGCATCGGCATACGACTGGCGAACCACCGTGCCTAAGGAATAAAGGTTCCCCATAGCATTCTGAGCACGCGAATACCCATAGTCTGCGGCCAGCCAGATATATTTGGTTGCCTCCACCATCGAGGGGGCAACTCCTAAACCGCGACGATAGCACATACCGATGGCAAAAAGTGCCTCAGGAAGACCCTGTTCGGCCGCTTTGCGAAAATTGGCAAAGGCCAGCTCTGGGTTGAAGTGGTCGGTTTTTTCCTGTTCGTAATAAACGCCTAAGTTATATTGAGCCTCCACGCTGCCGCTTTCAGCAGCCATAGTCCACCAGCGGATGCACTCCTTTTCAGATTTTGCCACTCCCTCTCCTATATGGTAGAACATTCCCATATTGAATTGGGCTCCAGCAAATCCGTTGGATGCAGCACGATTGTACCAGTTGATTGCCTCCTTGACGTCGCGGGTCACGCCATAGCCCTTGTCGTAGCACACGGCCACGTGGTATTGTGCCAGGGCATTGTTCTGCTTTGCAGCCTTCATGAACAAGGCAAAGGCCTCTGTATAGGACTGCTGAACCCCTACTCCTCTGAAATAGAGGGATCCCAGCTTATTCTGCGATTTATCATAGCCCTTGCTGGCTGTCTTGGTGAGCAGACTTACAGCCGAAGCCTCTGACTTTTCCACTCCTGTGCCTTCCAAATAGCAAATCGCCAGGTTGAACTGAGCCTGCACCAATCCTTGAGCAGCAGCCTTGCGATACCAGCGAACAGCTTCATAGTCGCTTTGGTCTTCGCCATTAGTGGTTTGGTAGTACAGCGCCAGGTTGAACTGTGCCTGTGCATCACCTTCCTCTGCAGCCTTGCGCCACCAATCCACAGCCATCTTATCCGACTGAACCACCCCATGACCCATCTTATACATCACGCCTACCGAAAAAGCGGCCACAGAAACACCTTGCTCCGAAGCAGCACGATACCAATAAAAAGCCTCTTTGTAGGACTGCTCCACACCTACACCGTGGTCATAGCTCCATCCTAGATTATACTGAGCCTTCTTTTCGCCCAATTCCGCAGCCTGAAGATAGTATCCCGCAGCAAGGGTTGTCGACCGATCTACTCCAAAACCGTTGTAGTAGAACACGCCCAAATAGTAAAGCGCCTCGGGATTGTTTCTATCGGCCAGTTCGCGCAAAATGACTAACGCTTGGTCGTATTTCTGCTCTTTATAAAATGACAACACCTGTTGGATGCTATCGTTGGCATCTACAGATGCCTGAGGCTGAGTGGAACCAGGGGTAGCAGCAGCCTCTCGGGGCAGCTGGATCAATACCACTAATGCCAAAAATATTAGTATCTGCTTCATATGTTTTTCTATAATACCATATCTTTTTTCAAGCCACAAATATATGATTTTTTATACAATTACGACAAAAAAATAACACAATTTTCTAACCACGCAATCAATTCATAGTGACTATCAACAATATACACAGCTGCAATAATACATACAGCCGTTCAAAATATGCGCATTTTCATCACAAAAAAGGCCCTCAGACCCCCCTCGCACTCAAAAATCGGCTTAGCGCACAATTATCTCGTCGCAGAAAATCCAGCACGGATTCCCTACCGCACGATGCCAGTCAGGAATCTCTGGTAATGGGTGTGCCACCACTTTTACGTATCGCGCCTTGGCATTGATGTTTTCAAGTCTATAGTGATGGATATCAGGTCGCGACAACTCCTCTGGGTTATACCCCTCTATGCTTCCTGCTCGATGCCATCGCTTTCCGTCCGTTGAGAGAAACACATCCACGCTTTCTGGCGCAAATATCCACGACAGTGGAAAGAAGAAAAAATCAGTAGAAACCTCATTGATACGCTGTTTCTTCTTCAAATCTAGCGTAGCCTCCATTTCCGTACCATAGAATCCAAGCCAGTTATAGTTGTAGTTCAGCAAGCCGCACACACCGTCCACCAAGCCTTTGGCTCCGCCAGCCGCATATTTCTTGTCTGGATGGCGCTTGAGCTTGATTTTTGCATGGAGCGCTAAGTTCTCTTGCGAACACTTTTCGATATAGTTTCTGATGTCGGCACGATACTGTTCGGGCGTACGCCCCATCTCCACCAGGCAGTCCACTCCAAAGCGATGGCAATCCTCCACAAACCGATCCGCCCTTTCTACCATCTCCTGGTTCAGCGTCCGAGACTTACCTTTGAAGAAGGTCAGATCGTCGCTCACCTGGCTCATAGAGAGTTCCAACACCGCATAGTCTAGCGACAGTTCCAAATAGCGTATACGCGCCCTATAAGCCGAATCATCCCCTACCTTATCGTAGGCGTCAGCTAACATAGATTGGTACTTCCTAATCTGTTCTGGACTCAGATACCCCTCTACCCCATTGATCGGATATCCATAGATATCCAAGCGGAGGCCCGACTCATTCAGAGAACGATGCATCTCGCGGTAGAACTCCATAACCGGATGCGCTGCAGGACCATAATATCCCTGGCAAAAATCTTTCGTAAGAGAATCCACATCCTCATCCACGTTCCACATCAGTTTGGCCAGAAGATAATTGCGCAGCTCCATCCAAGATGTCTTGCAATCTGCGCCCGTGCCTTGCTCAAACATCATCCGCACACCATTATCCTTAAAGAACTTCAGATTAGGCTGAAGCACCTGAAGGTTCGGGAAGGGATCCATCATGTTGCGGAACTGAGCCACATAGTCCCACATGAAGATATTGTCCGTCTTCGACGCCCAGTTCCTCATATCGTCGCGAAACGACTGCTCCTTGGGCGAAGTTGGCAGAGGTGCCTCACGGCCACACTCAATAGAGCAGAACATGATGTTCACGTTCTTCCTAGGCTTGATATCCGAAGCTGGAGCCTGGCGAGTGAACTGGTAGCCCAGCGTGGAGATAGCCTTATCGGGGAATCGTTCGGCCACCTGGTTGATGAAATGAACCAGCGTACCCGATGGTCCGCCATAAAGAGAATCCATCTGGCGGCACTTCTCGCAAGTACACACATTGTAATTATCGTTATTGCTCACGCTCCAAATCGAAGCAGCAGGGTTGAGCCTCATCATAGAGTCGAGATTCCGGCAAAGCACCTCGAGCACCTCGGGGTTAGAGAGGCAGAGTTGGCCATCCTTCACCCTCCTACCCGACACCTCTGAGAACCATTCAGGGTGAGCGTCAAAAAAGCGTTCTGGAGGCACCAGATGCCGAAAAGTATGAACAAACATACCCCAGTCACGATGAAGATCTTGATTATTATGCAGATGATAATAGTCGGCATACAGCTGGCTATGGTTAGGATAATAGTAGAGAACGTCGCGGAAAGCAAACGAAGGATTCTCCACCACGTCAATCTTCGGAAGGCGCATATCCGAGTGTTGCGGCAGCACCACTGCTGATGGTGTGTACACCCTAAGTCCGAGATAGTGCTCCAAGAAATAATACACTCCATAGAGCACCCCCTTGTCAACGTTGGAATATATATATACATTGCCACGATCAGTCAGCAGCAAAAAGCCATCGTCGCGCAATTCCTCATCACGGATTATCTCAGCGTCAGTCCATCGAGTCTTACCTAAAAAGAAAGCCTTCCTGTTAGCCTGATATTCATTCTCACGAACCACCTCAAGTAGAGCGCCCGTAGACTGATAGAAAAAATGCTGTAGCGTAGTAGCAGCACAGTTCTCCACACTGTCTGCATCTTGGCGCAGCACTACAACATAATTCGAAGAACCATCTTCCACCAACATCTGCTGACCCAAAACATTCAAGGCCCAAAAGGATAATAAAAACAGAACAAACAATCGTTTCATAACTCTAGTAACGCAGAATCAAATGTATTATTACTTTTTCACTCCAAACTATTTATTAGTTAGCAGCATATTTGGCTGTTGGAATAGGTGCTAGTTTACTAGATGTCTAGTTAACTAGTCTGCTAGGATAAAAAAAAGAAAGGAGACTCTTTCGAATCTCCTTCTTAGATAAGATTGGCGGCGACCTACTTTTCCACAAATAAATGCAGTATCATCGGCGATGTTGGGCTTAACGACTCTGTTCGGAATGGGAAGAGGTGAACACCAACTCTATAACCACCAAAATGTTCTTTTGGCCTCCTTGCGGAAACCAATGACAACACATTGGTCTGAGACATATATGAGCTGCTCCTTTGGAGCCTGGGTTACAGCCGCGAGGGCTGTGACCCGACGGAAAGTCTTCGGGTAATTAGTAC
>JAKSMS010000040.1 GCA_024400415.1 Bacteroidales bacterium
TGCAAAATCGTCATGAGGCGAAGCCGAGTAACTCCAGCCGCCTTGCGGCTCTAGCGCTTCTCCGGCTTATCTGGGGGCTTTCTCCGGCATATCTGGCGGTCAACTCCGATAAAGAGCCCCAGAGAAACCCCTTTAGATGGGTCCAGATACCACGCGGCTGGAGATTGGCGATTGGCTTTTGTCGATTGGCTGTTGAATATTTGCTATTTGCTAACGGCCAATTGCTAACTGCTAATCGCTCATTAAATCTCCCGCGAAGGGTGAAAGGTTTAACGACTATCTCTGTTTTAAGTTGGACGAAGTGCGCGAAAACGCTGTCGCTGCGCTCGCGTGCCGCTGGCGAGTGGCTTTTTCGGCTTCGCATCAACGCTCTGCTTGCGCTCGGCAGAAACAAAACAAGTTTTGCTTCCACTCTCGCTTCTGGCAGAGGCAAAATCTATTGAAAAATCAGATTAAAAACAATATATATAAACGCTGGCAACAACACACTTTAACTATTTGTATTGTTGTCCACTTGTACACTCGTAGACTTGAATCCGAACGTCTAGCGGAGGGTGTTCTGGCCGAAGTTGCGTATGTATCCGAACGTGAAGGTTGGCAGGCCTTCGGACAGTGCGGAATTTCCCTCGTACTGGAGATGGGGCACTAGCGCATAGCGGGCATCGAGGTAGAGGTCGGAATTGCGCGTGAGGTAGAACCGGAACATGCATCCGGCGTCGACGCCGATACGTATCTTGTCCATTCCGAAATGGTCGTAGAGTCCGGCTCCGGCATAGAGCATGGGGCTGAATCCGCGACCGAGGGTGGGATTGCGGTGCTTGCGTGAGAGATACTGCTGGCAGAAGTTGAGCACGTCGAGCATCATGTCGGCATGGAGGGAGGCATAGGTGTCGGTGCCGCTGTCGACGGGCAGCAGGCCGCCGTTGGCCTGGAGACGTGCTGAGGCGCAGGTGGTGAAGTATTTGCCCACGGTGAGTTCGCCTAGCACGCCGGCTCCGCCGTCGTGGCCGCTGGCCATGGCATAGAGGGCGCCGGCTCCGAGGGCGAAGTACCAGTCGTCGGAGATATAGAGCGACTCGCCGTAGCGACGGCTGCGGTATTCTTGGCGGCGTATGTCGTACTTGAGACCGAGGGTGAGGTCGAACACGTTGGAGAGGGACTCGTTATGGTCGTAGTCTTGTGGGAAGAGGAAGCACTTGGCTTCGGCATAGAGGGCGAAGTCGCGATGGAGGCGGAAGTCCATGGACAGGCCGCCGAGGGCGGTGAATCCGCTATCGCGGGAGGCCATCTGGTTCTGGCTGCGGCGGACGACGCCGAGTCCGATGAAGGGATAGACGCTGAAGGGGCGGTCGACCTTGAGGCCGTTGAAGGCGGTGAGCACATCCCACATGAGGTCTACATGGCCGGAGAAGGCGAGCGAGCTGGCTGTGCCGGTGGAATCGCCGATAGTGCCGGTGAACTGCTGGACCTTGGCACCAATTACGCCCCCATTAGGCACTCGATACTGATTGTCGACCATGAAGGTGCTGAAGCCGACGCGCACGGCGGTGGCATTGAGCATCCACTTGCCGAAGGATGCTTCGACGGATGGGAATCCTATCTGGCGATCGGTGATGATCTGCATGGCGGTGTTGTGGTCGTTGCCGTAGAGGTCGACGCCGACGCCGAGGGTGGCGAAGGTGTTGTCGAACACGTGCACCACCTGGGCCTTTGAGGCGGAGGCTGCCATGATCAATGCCAGGGATATCAATAATAGTCTTTTTTTCATAGATGGGGGTTGATTGGTGATGGGTATCGAAATTGATAGGTTGTGGAAGAGGGTTCCTAAGCCATGCGGCGTTAGGAACCCTTGGGATATATGAGATTATTCTTTGCAACGCTCAGCAAACTCTTTGGCAGAGATCTTCTCTACCTCGGGCTTAACCTGCTCGCGGAAGAGAGCGGCGGTCTTCTGAACATAGAGTTTGTCCATGATCTGGCTGACGTTGTTGCGGTCGGAAGCGATGGTGCGTGCCTGGGAGTCGAGGCGGTCGGCGTAGGCCTTGTCGTCCTCATCGGCCTGCTTAGGCATGTTCTTGGAGAGGATGTCCTTGATGTAGTCGAGGAGCTCGGCCTGGGTGGGTTCGATAGGCTGGATCTTGTTGAGCTCGGTGTCGATGATTTCCCACTTGAGGGATGGCACGTATTTCTCTGCCCACTCGGCCTCGAGTTTCTCGGCGGTCATATCTTTCTCGCCGCGGCTGAGGATCCAGCGCTTGAGGAATGCTTCAGGCATGGTGGCGTCGAAGTTCTCGATGAGGGCCTTGCGGACCTGGTTGACGAAAAGGATCTCGCACTGCTCGTCGTTGGCCTTGTTGATCTGCTCGGTAACCTTCTTCTTGAAGGCGGCGGCGTCCTTGATTTCCTCGCCTGGGAATACCTGAGCGAAGAGTTCGTCGTTGATCTCATGTGGGGTGATACGTGAGCAGCCGCTGATGGAGAGCTCTACGTCGGCCTTGAACTTCTTGGCTGCTGCTGCGTCGAGGTGGAGGGTGTTCTCGATATTCTCAGCGTTGAAGGCTTTGCCTGCATTGAATACGACCTTATCTTCAGCCTTCTTACCTACGATCTGTGCGCGAATTTCCTCGTCCTTGATATTGCTGAGTTCGAAGCTGCTGAAGGTGGAAACGCCGCCTTCTTTGGCTTCGCCGTTCTTGTCGAGCTCTACAAATTTGCCGTATACGAAATCGTTCTCGCCGATGGTCTCAGGGGTTTCGAACTTGCCATACTGACGGGCAATATTCTCAATCTGGGAGTCTACGTCCTTGGCGGCGACCTTGATCTGGGCGAGCTTTACGTCTACCTTGTCCCAAGCGAGGGTTACAGATGGGTAGAGGGCTGCGTCGAAATAGAAAGTGAAGGAGGTGGCCTTCTCGAAGTCGAGATCGCCAGTCTTCTCTACGTTTGAGAGTGGGCTGCCGAGGATATTGAGCTTCTCGGAATCGATGTAGTTGTAAAGAGCCTCGCTCATAGCGTTCTGCACCTCGTCGGCCATGATGGCAGACTTGTAGAGGCGCTGAATCATGCCCATTGGAGCCTTGCCTTTGCGAAAACCGGGAACTACTGCCTTCTGCTGATAGGACTTAAGCTGTTTGGCAACGCGCTCTGCATAGTCGTTTTCTTCAACTTCAACCTTGATGAGGAGGTCAAGTTCTCCTAAATTTTCTCTGGTAATGTTCATTTCTTGATGTGTGTTTTTTTTAATGATTATTATTTATTATTGTTTTTCATTTCTTATCTGGAACAAGGCTTTTCTCGAAACCTACATGGAGGTCGACGAGGTCTTGGAGATAGGTGCCGTTGCCGACGGCGGAATCGCTAGGCACGCGGGCCACCATGCTGCGGCGCGATGAGAAGACGCCGATGCCGTTGTCGATATTGGTATACACCTGTGAATTGGTGGAACCGGAGTGGAGTGCATTGAGCGAGGTGATGTAGGCCTTGAGGTCTTCGTTGCACCCGTCGACAAATACGTCCACATAGTGTACGAAATTCTTGGTGGCGGTGTCACCCTTGAGCGCCTCGGAGATTTCGAGGAAGAAGGTGCTCTTGGAGATATTGGCGGAGATGGACTTGGCGCGGCCGTAGTCGTTGACGTTGCCGCACTTGATGTCGATATGGCGCATCTCGCCGTACTGCTTGTAGTAGAAGCGCACCAGGGGCTGATAGAGTCGGGCGCGAGTCCAGGGCGACCAGGTGAACATGCAGTTGCTATAGGTACCGGTGAACTTGAACACTGCATTGGGCTTGGAGATGGCAAAATCGTTGATCTTGGTGATTTTGGCGGATCCTGCGAGGAGGGTCGTGAAGGCCGAGGCGAGGGTGTCGCCGGTTGCAGCCTTGAGGACTACGAGCTGGTAGACGCTGTTGGTGTCGAGCTGATGATAGGTGCGGCTGGCGTAGATGGGCTGCTTCTCGTAGGAGAACATGCCGCTATCCTTGACGCGCTCCATATAGTCGAACGCGAACTCGGCCACTGGGGCATCACCGGCAGGGGTCAAAAAGTCGGAGGAGCCGATGCGGCTGCCCTTCCACTTGAGGAGCTTGACCTCCAAGGCGCCTTGGGGATAGTTGGTGGAATCCTCGACTTGGGTGTAGCTGTATAGATTGTCCTGACTGAGGTAGCAACGCTGGATGCGCACCCAAGTGGTGTCATCGTCTTGGTTGAGCACGCAGTATACTACGGGCACCTCCTTCCAGTCTGCATTGGGGGTGAACTCCACCTTGCAGGATGTGAGCTGGAGGGCGGCAAGTGCCAGGAATAGTATATTTCTTATCTTCTTCATTGGGAATGGAGTCTATTTGATAACTTCGTTGAGCTGGATTTCGTCAATCATAATCCAAGCGGGCAGGCCTTTGGCCTTATGCCACTTGGGGGTCTTGCCGATATTCTTGGCAACGATCTTCACGTACTTGACGTCGGCCTGTCCCACGTTGACCTTGACGGTCTGGAGCTGGGTGGAGTTCATATCTGCCGAAGCCGGGTCGTAGGGTATGGTGGCCACGAAGTGGTGATCGAAGTTGACGCCATCGGCCGAAGTGTATACATCCACGGCGCTAGGGGCGAACACCCAGGTCTCAGGCACATGGGCGAAGCGGAGCACCACTTGGTCAAGCTCGATGCTCTTGCCGAGCACGAGCACTGACGAGAAATCTACGCCAGAGAATCCCAACCAGCCGCGGGAGAGGTCGTTGACAGTGCCTATCTCGCCATCGAAGAGTGTGGTTTCGGGCTTGAAGTTATAAGGGGTGCTAGGTTTCTTCTCGTAGGAGATGGAGGTGATGTAGTCGTAATTGTAGACCTGTGTCGAGGTGAAGGAGGTGGTGACGTCCTTCTTGAAAGTGCGGGCCTTGACCACGGTGGAGGACTTGATGGTGACAGGGCCGCGATAGAGGAGCGACTTCTCGGTAGGCTCGGTGCCGTCGAGGGTATAGCGTATCTCGGCCTTGTCGGCTGGAGTAGTCATAGTGATCAGCATCGGAGCATCGAAACGCTCGCGATTCTTGGTGATAACAGGCATTGGGAGCACGCCGGACTGGGCGGCTGGATAGGCGATCATGCTGAAGTCGCGAGCGTCATTCTCTTCGCACTCATAAGGCTTTAGGTGCATGCGGAAGTCGAACTTCTTGGACTTGATGAGGTACTTCTCGTCGATAGGGGAACCGGAAACGGCATTGCCGATGCCGGCGGCACGATAATCCATATTCACAACGCAGCCTTTGCCTGATGGCGAGACGCTGAAGTTATAGACGGTGTCGAGCATATCGAGGAAAAGGCCGCTGGCAGCATTTCGCACTGCTGACCAGGAGACATTGGTGCGGTTGCCATTTTCCTGGCTACGTCCGTAGTCAAAATACATCTGAGACAGCGGGCGGGTGTGGATTCCCATCAAGCCAGAGAGCTGGCGGTCGGCGTAGGTCTCGTTGTCCATGCCGTACCATTCGGCGGTGTCGAATCCGCCTTGGAGAGCCACTCTCATGCCCACCTTAGGCAGGCTCTTTACCAGTTCGGAGGCAACGACCTCGTTGTTGAAGATGACGTCGCCAGAATGAAGAATCTGGATAGTCTGCTTGACGTCCATCAGAGTGGCGCCGCTCTGATCGGTGTATTTCACCATCAGGTCGATGCCTACATTATAGTTGTCGAGCATGCGGTAGTTGGCAGCTACGACCTCTTTGCGGAGGTGCTTGAGCGACTGCCACAGACGGGCCGCATTTTTGTCGAGGAGATCGTTATCGGTAGGTTCTCGCCAGAAATTCATCTCAATAGGCTCAGCTAGCAGCTGTCGGCCGCGATAGGTATAGCCGTCGAGGGAAGCGGACTTCATATCGAAGTGGATCATGAACGAGGAATCTGCGCCATATACGGCCACAGAGGAGGGGTTGTTGGCATCGGCGGATACGGTGAGAGGATTCTTGTCGTATTCGGGCATAGACTGGCGGGCCTTGGAATGCATCGGGAGCGAGAAGATGACGTGGCCGAGCTCGGTGCCCTTGGGCACATACTTGGAGTCGGAACGCTTCTTGCGTACGGTGAACTTGATGAAGAGGTCTTCGCCGGCATAGAGGGTCATCTTAGGCACCTTGAGCTTGAAGTTCTTGCTCTCTCCCGGCTCGAGGCTCATATTCACGTCGCCTTCGATGATGCGAGGCTTCAGGTTGGAGTAGATGGCATAGTCCACACGGTAGTCGGCCAGAGAAGAGAAGTTGCTATAGTTGGTGATATTGAACTCGTAGTGGTCGGGCGACACGTTAACGATAGAGACGCCGAACTCGCGATAGAGTTCTTTGACCTCGGCGAGGAGCGGAGACACTGCACCGTTAGACCTTACCAGGCCGCCTTCGGAGAGCTCTTTGTTTTCGAGCACGCTGTAGCCCTGCATGTCGTTCCAGTTCTGGAGGAATCCGCCTTGCATACGGCGATTTTGGCGAACGAGCTGCCATACTGGATCGATACCGCCCATACCGTTGCCGAGGCTGGCTTGATAGCCAAAGAGGAGCATCGGGCGGGCGGACTGCTTGGCAAGCGACTGGCGCATGATGTCGATATCGGTGGAACGGATGGCTATCACGTCGGTGTTGGCGGCGAACTCGGCGCCTGCAAAAATAACTGGTCGCTCTTTATCGCGCTGCTTGAGGGCCTTATAGGCGTTCTCCATACAGATGCCGTTGCCCACGCCGTCGCCTAGCGACCAGGCGATGATGGAGGTATAGTTCTTGTAGTGGTCGTACATGCGCATGACGCGCTCGGCGAACATCTCAGAGAATTCGACATCAGACACCACTGCCTTGCTCTGGCCGGAGAAGGGCATGATGTTGGCGTCGCAAACGACATAGATGCCGTATTCCTCGCACAACTCATAGAGATAGTCGGCTGCGGGGGACATGAGGCGGGTGCGGATGGCATTGATGTTGTGCTGCTTCATGAGGGCGAGATCCTTCATGATCTGCTCGCGCGAGAGGGCAGCTCCGTTATTCATATAATTATTATATACCACGCCGCGCAGGGTGAGCTCTTTGCCGTTGAGGGTAATCACGCCATCCTGCATCTCCACGCGACTGAATCCGAAGCGGGTGCCAGTTGTTTCGAGAAGGTTGAGCTTCTCGTCGCGCACGCGAATAACAGTAGTATAGAGGCTGGGGGTTTCAGAGGTCCAAGGCTTAGCAGAAAGGATTTCGCGTTCGAGCTTGGCTTTCACCTCGGTACGCTTGTCGAATACGACCCACTTGCCGATCTTTTCGAGTTCTTTGCCGGCTGGGTCCCACACTTCGACCTCTACGTAATATTTTCCTTTGGCAGACTTGTTTGCCAATGTTAGATTCATTTCAAAAGCGCCTATACCGCTTCTAGGCTCGTAGTCGTGCTTGATCTGATAGTCGAGCACATAGGCCTTGGGCTGAAGGGTAATGGCCACATCGCCTGTGATGCCGTTAGCGGTGCGAGACTGGTTCATTTCCAGCATCGTTCCGTCGCTCACGCCCACCACCTGGAGTATTATATTGTTGGTTTTGCCATATTTGAGATAGTCGGTAATGTCGAACTCGCTCAAAGAGCGGGAGTCCTCGGCATAGCCGACATAGGTGTTGTTGACCCACACGTAGTAGGCCGAACGAGCCTGCAGGCGCAATATGGCATTGTAGTCCTGCCAGCTCTTAGTGACGTTGAATTCTTTGTAATAAGTGGCCACATAGTTGCTCGAAGTGGGCAACTCGGCGGCATTGGTGACCTGAGGCATCTTGACAGGCGACCCGTTCTTGACCCACTGCCAGTCAGGCACACTGACGGAGGACCAGGAATCGGCATTGAAAGATTTGGCATCGAGGCCTTCGCCGATGCCTTTCACACCCTTTTCGAGGTGCATCTTCCAGGTGCCGTTGAGCGACACATAGTAAGGAGACTCTTCATACTTGCGGTGCTCGATGTCGTTCTCATCGGAGTAAGAAACGATATTGGCACGTGCCTGCATCCTGTTATATTCCGACACTTCGCGGTCGTTCCATTCATTAGCATCCAGATCAGCCTTCTTCATGCCAGCCAATTGTGCCTGTGCGGCCTGGACCAGAAGCAGCGCTGCGAGTAATATGAAAAATCTCTTCATCCTAAATAATGTAATAATGTATTAGAAATTTAATGCCAGACCAGCCTTTACGTTGTGCAGCAGCACAGATTCCATATTGGCCTGAACCATGTAGGCGTCGTTGCGGCCTACTCTGTTGGCATGCTGAAGGGTATAGCCTACGTTGATGCTGATGCCGAACTTGCGGTTGAAGGCGAAGCGGGCGCCGCCGTTGAGACCGAACATCACGCCGCCCTGTGCGATATAGAGGGAGTGGTTGGCGGCAGCAGGCAGCGACTGAGAAGTGCCTAACGGGAACGAATAGCCGAACTGGACAGCCGAGAATGGAGTGAGGCGGCTGCGGAGATAATGGCTGCGAAGTTCGAGAAAGATAGGCATCTGAGTGAAAGCATCGGTAGGGTCTTTGAGATAATTGATTCCGATACCCAGGCCCGTCTGACGGCGGAGCTGGAATCCGAAAATGCCGGTGAACGAATGGAACATAGGCATTTCAACAACCTCGCCCTCAGGGAGCATGGACTCGTAGAAAGTCCAAGAAAGGGTCTTCATAAAGTCATATTCCACGATACCGTACACGCCCCAGTCCTTGAACTCGATATGGGGAGGCATCATTTGGGCAGTTGTCTGGAAGTTGTCTTCAGCAGCGTCAGCCACATTAACACAGGCTATTAGAGCCAGGATCAGAATCAGTTTCTTCATCAGATAATTGTGTTTTGTTGAGTGGATGTTTAATCGGTGTTCGGGGAGGGTTGCCCCTCCCCTTCTGCCGATATTATTCCATATTCTTGAGGTCTTTGGAGATGATCAGGGTAGCCTCGGTGGCAGCCTGAACCTGCTCAACGGTGAACTCAGGATTGATTTCGGTAAGCACGATGCCCTCTTTGGTGATCTCCATCACGCCCATTTCGGTGATGATCATGTTCACCTGGCCCTTAGCGGTAAGAGGAAGGGTGCACTTCTTCAGAATCTTAGGATTGCCTTTTGCGGTGTGTTCCATAGCGAGGATCACCTTGCGGGCACCTACGAGGAGGTCCATGGCGCCGCCCATGCCTGGGGTCTTCTTGCCAGGGATCATCCAGTTGGCGAGGTCGCCGTTCTCATCTACCTGCATAGCACCGAGGACAGACACGTTTACGTGGCCGCCGCGGATGATGCCGAAAGAGGTAGCGCTGTCGAAGGTGCTAGCGCCAGGCACTGCGGTGATAAATCCGCCGCCAGCGTTGATCAGCCAAGGATCTTCTTCGCCTTCAGCAGGAGTAGGACCCATACCAATCATACCATTCTCCGACTGGAGAATCACGTTAACGCCTTCTGGTAAGAAGTTAGGAATAGCGGTTGGAAGACCGATACCCAAGTTAACCACGTCGCCATCATGCAGCTCTTTGGCAGCACGGCGAGCGATGAAGTTTCTGATTTCGTTTTTGTCCATGATATAATGTTTTTAGATTTTTTTATTTCATTCCACGTTTTACCATCTCCTGAACGATGAAGCTGGCCACATCGTCAGCATAGGTATTCATGCCGAAACCTGCGTCGAAGCCAAGCTCCTTGGCAAGTTCGTGGCTGATACGGGGACCGCCGCAGCATACGATCATCTTCTCGCGAAGGCCTTCTGCCTCCATCATTTCGATGAACTCGGTCATGTTCTTGATATGTACGTCCTTCTGGGTCACGGTCTGGCTCACGAGGAGTGCGTCAGCATGCAGTTCGAGGCCTTTGGCGATGAATTCCTCGTTGGGCACCTGGCTGCCGAGGTTGTAGGCCTCGATCATGTCGTAGCGCTCAAGGCCGTAGTGGCCGGCGTAGCCCTTCATGTTCATGATGGCGTCGATACCCACGGTGTGGGCGTCGGTACCGGTAGAAGCGCCTACGATGACGATCTTACGACCGATATTCTCGCGGATGTAGTCGTCGGTCTCGTGCATATCCATCTTGTCGCTCTCTACCTTAGGCACATAGATGTCGGAGTAGTTGACGGTATGGGTGCAGCTGCCATAGCAGTTGAAGAAGGTGAAACCCTCGGTGAGTTCCTTGCTGTACACTACGAGTGGGTTCTCGAAGCCCATCTTCTTCATCAGCTGTTTGGCGGCCTCGTCAGCCTCAGCGCCAGCAGGCACTGGGAGGGTAAAACTCATCTGGGTCTTACCGTCGTTCATGGTATCGCCGTATGGCTTTATTTTGGTAAGGTCAAGGGTTTTGTCGAAATCCTTAGCCTCCATTGAATATAATCCTTCGCTCATTTTTTAGATTTTTTTCGGTTACACTTATGTTTATTTCTTACCTTTCATCAGGTCAATGAATGGGTTGAAGTAGTGCTCGCCCTTAAGGGTTACGCCGTCGAGGCCTTTGCCGCCGTTTCGTGGACGCTTAACGTCGCCAAAGATTCCCTTCTCAAGTGCAGAGAACAGACCTTCGCTCTCCATCTTCTCGAGCAGGTTGGTGGCCTTGTCGAGCACCTCGGCAGCACGCTTCTTGATAATGCCGCCCTCTTTGAACTCTACCTCTTCTCCAATATCCTTCATGTTGTTGAAGATATACTTGGCGTTCTCAATAGAGAGGTAGCGGTCGCTCATGAATGGGGTGTGGATAGCCTCGGTAGGCATACCGAGCAGCTGGAGTCCCTGGTGGGTCCACTGGCCGATGATGTTGAAGAGTGCATCCTGGATATGGCCGCGGAAGATGTTGCCGGTCATGAACTTGGTAGGAGGCATATATTTGAGAGGAGCGTCTGGGAAGATCTCGCGGAGCATCTGTGCCTGTGCGAGCTCATAGAGGAATCCGTTCTCCAGCGATGGGTCCATCTCGAAGGCATGGCCGAGGCCCTGCTGCTCAGATGGGAGGCCTGCTGCGAAAGCGAGCTGCTCGTTGATGAAGTCGGAAGCCAGAACGGTGTGGGCCTCTTCGTAAGCATCGGCGGTGGTCAGGTAGTTGTCCTCACCGGTATTGATGATTACGCCGGCAAAACCGTTGATGATGCGGCTGAAGTACTGGTCGATCAGAGTACGCTGCATGTTGATGTCGCGGAAGAGGATGCCGTAGAGTGCGTCGTTGAGCATCACGTCGAGACCTTCAAGAGCGCCCATGGCTGCGATTTCTGGCATGCAGAGGCCGGAGCAGTAGTTGCAGAGGCGGATGTAGCGGCCTACCTCCTCGCCTACCTCGTCGAGGGCCTTACGCATGATACGGAAGTTCTCCTGGGTAGCAAAAGTTCCGCCGAAGCCTTCGGTGGTAGCGCCGTAAGGCACATAGTCGAGCAAGCTCTGGCCGGTAGTACGGATTACTGCAATGATGTCAGCGCCCTGGCGAGCACCTGCCTGTGCCTGAACTACGTCCTCATAGATGTTTCCGGTAGCAACGATGATGTAGAGGTAAGGCTTGTTGCCCTCGCCGATAGTGGCGATATAGTTCTCGCGACGAAGACGGTTGGAGCGAACTTTCTCAACAGATGCCTGGATGAATGGATCGAGGGCAGACTTTATCTCTTCGATGCTGTGGGTTGGGAGCTGGGTAATGTCAAGCTTTCCGGTAGAAATAGCCTCAGCTATCTCTTGTGGATTCTTGCCAGTTTCAATGATGGCGTTACCCATGAAGTACATGACACCCTGTCCAAGCAGACCTTTACTCTTCAGCTCGTCCACAACCACGTTGGGCAGTGGAACCTCATTCTCATCCACGTTGTCGATGCCGAGGAGACGACAGATAGTACGCTCTACAGCAACAGTGGTGTAGCCGTTAACAAAGTCTTGAACTTGATCAGCAATCTTCTTTGCAGCGGTACGAGCGCGTGCAACTTTCTCAAAATCGAGACCTACTTTACTTTTTTGCATTATCGTTATGGTTTTTATAAATTACTTAATAACAGCGAGTACTAAGCGTTTTTCGCACGTACGAGGCGCGAAAGGCACACTTTTTCAATCTTGCAAATGTACGACATTTTTCGCAATCTGCAAAATCTTTTTATAAAAATAAAATTATTAATATATTTCCAGCGCACTTTCCGCAGTCTGCTGCCACTCTTAACAAGCAACGGCCGACAGCGCAACATCGCCATCGGCCGAAGCCCAATATCTTAGAATATCCCTACGCGGGAGACCCTAGTCTTTGCTCTGTTTCGGCAACAGGATATCATCGAGCGTACGGCTTTGATTCATCTCACTGAAGTCCACATCGCCAGCAATGCCGTTGACCCTTCCTGTCTGAGTATACTGCCACAGAGTGAAACGCGTCTTGGGAAAGCGGCGGTAATTGGCTATAAATATCTGATACTCGCTATATTTCTTATTCGCAAAATGAGTAAAATAGACCCTCTCGCTGGTGTATATCAAGGGTTTCACGCCATACTCAGCTTCCATCATCTGGAGTATCTTGTCCACGCGTTCGATGTTGAGATTTGCGCAATGAATTGCCTCGATGTCGAGCACCGGAATTAGGTCCTGCTCCGACTTCTTCACAACCTTCTTGAAATTGTCGAACTGCTGCGTGGCCGTCGTTTTACTGCTATAGAGGTGATAGCTGCCTACAGGGATTCCTTGAGCCCTGGCGCCCTCCAAATTCTTGCGGTAATAGGCATCTTGTATTGTCATGCCTTCCGTAGCCTTGATGTAGACGAATTTCACCTTCTTGGAGTCGGCAACCTTCTTCCAATTGATGTCGCCCTGATACTTGGACACATCAATCCCTCGAGTCTGCCCCCACGAAGCGGCCGGCACGCATACACTGCACACCAAAAGACTGAAAACTATATATTTATATATCTTTCTCACATTGATATTTCTTCTCCTGACGCATCCAGGAATTTATATTCCAAAAGGCCGAATTTCTCCATAGGCCTTATTTCAAGCTTCGTGTGGTATTTCTTCGACCACTGGCGGCGCACCGAATTGAAGAGGCCTCTATTAAGGTATGCTTCCACATAGGGATGCACGAGTATCGAGAGCTTCTGATTGTTCTGTGTCGACTGCAGATACTTCACATTGGACTCGATCTCGTCCACCACCACCAGACTCGACTTGATGGTGCCCGTGCCGTCGCAGAACGGACACTTCTCCTGCACGTCGACCTCTACCACGGGGCGTACCCTCTGACGGGTAATCTGCATCAGGCCAAACTTACTGAGCGGCAGCACTGTATGGCGCGCCTTATCTTTGGCCATTTCCTGGCACATCACGTCATAGAGCTGCTTGCGGTTCTCGGCCTTGACCATATCCACAAAGTCCACAATCACGATGCCGCCCATATCACGAAGGCGCAGCTGGCGGGCAATCTCTTTAGCCGATTCGATATTCACCTGAAGGGCTGTATCTTCTTGGCCGGTGCCCATCTTCACATGGTTGCCGCTATTCACGTCTATCACATGCATAGCCTCAGTATGCTCCACATAAAGATAGATACCTGAGCGGATAGTGACAATCTTGCCGAAAGCCTTACGAATATCGCGAGCAACACCCATCTGTTCAAAGATAGGCTCCTGCATCTTGTAGTGGCGCACAATATCCTCCTTTTCAGGAGCTATGGTTCTCAGATAATTGCGCACTTCCTCGCAAATCACTTCGTTGTCGCAGTAGATAGTGTTGAAGTCGTCGGTCACGAGGTCTCGTATGAGGGCCGACGTGGCGCTCAGTTCAGCATGAACCCTTTGGGGAGAAGCCACGTGCTTGATGCGCTCAGTCATCTGCTGCCAATAGCTGATAAGCTGCCTCAGATCGGCATCAAGATCCGACACCGACTTGCCCTCCGCATTGGTGCGCACAATGACGCCAAACCCCTGAGGACGAATGCTCTGAATCAGTCGGCGAAGCCTGCCTCTTTCTTCATTACCCTTGATTTTCTGAGAAATAGACACCTTGTTGGAGAATGGCACCAGCACTATGTAGTGGCCGGCTATAGAGATGTCGCCTGTCAGTTTGGGACCCTTTGTCGAAATGGGCTCTTTGGCCACCTGCACCAGCACATACTGGCCAGTGGAGAATACGTTCGACAGGTTGCCATTTTTTTCTAGTATTGGTTCTGGTGTAAAGTCTTCAAGCATGGCCATCTTAGGATCGCCGTTCATAGCCTGCTTGAGGTACTTAGCGCATGAGTAGTACTGAGGACCCAGGTCGAGATAGTGCACAAAGCCATCTTTGTCGCCCGACACGTCGATAAAGGCTGCATTCAATCCCTGCATCACCTTATGGACACGCCCCACAAAGATGTCGCCAACAGAATACTGGCGGCCGCCTGTTTCCTGGTGTAGTTCAACGAGCTGCTTGTCCTCAAGAAGGGCTATCTGGACATCGCTCGTAGAGGCTGATATTACTAGTTCTTTGTTCATCTTTCAAATAAAAAAAACAAACTACACACAAGCAATAATTGCCAATGTGTAATTTGTTTTAGAATGTTTAGACTTTAAGACTTTAGAAGAGTAACCTATTGGTTATTTCTTCTTATGTCTATTCTTGCGCAAACGTTTTTTACGTTTGTGGGTCGACATCTTGTGTCTCTTGTGTTTTTTACCGTTTGGCATAACTATTATTATTTTAAATTATTTTGAACTACTTTTTTTGATGTCACCTACGAAGGTCTTTGCAGGCTTGAATGCTGGGATATTGTGAGCAGGAATGATGATGGTTGTATTCTTGCTGATGTTACGACCAGTCTTCTCTGCGCGCTTCTTTACGATGAAGCTGCCAAAGCCACGGAGATACACATTCTCGCCAGCTGCAAGAGAGTTCTTGATTGCGTACATAAACTCTTCAACGGTAGCCATTACTGCTACTTTTTCAATACCGGTCTTTGATGCAATTTCTGCTACAATTTCTGCCTTAGTCATTTTTATTTTCTTTTTGTATTTATTATTCAATATTTTCTTTACCGTCTAGCGGAAAAACGTTTGCAAAAGTACCAAAAAAAATCGAAATATGAAAAGTTTTTGGATTCTTTTTTGCCTAATTTTCAACACTTAAGAGTCAACACACTAACTAACAGTAACTTAGAAAAACAAAAAAGTTTACATTTTTTGCTAATACGTTGACTACTAACACTTCAAAGTATCGGTCGACGAAATGATTTTACAGATTTTTGGACTTCGAATGGTCCATTACAAAATTGGCATAGAAGAGGCCGATTGCTGCCACCGTGAAGAGCGCCGTCCACTGCCACATAACGTTCAGCGGCTCGTCGGGCGAGAGCCCAACCAGTCCCTGCTGTGAGAGATAGTAAAGCACCACCACCATGGCGTTGTTCATAAAATGAACCATCGAATTCACCACCATCGATCCGCCATAGAAGAACAGGTATCCCAGCAGCAGGCCCAGCACAATGCGCGGCATCAATGCAAATAATTCTCCATGGGCCAAACCAAACACAACTGCAGTCACCACTACGGCCACATGCGGCTGGCGGAACCACTTTGAAAGCAGCTGCTGCAGCGCGCCGCGGAAGAAGAGTTCCTCACAGACGGCCGGTATCAAGGCCACTACTACGAGATTGAACACCAATCGGCCCACATTATCAGCATAGAGCAGCTTCTCTGTCGTGGCCGACAACTCGTTGTTCATCTCCCTTAGGGATGACTCTATTTTTCCCCATACACCGGAGCCAAAATGCCACCCATCGTTCCACTGGGCAACCCAGTCGCAAATAGGCATTGCCAGCACGAGTATCACCAGTCCGACCAATCCCAGCCCCCACTTGCCAGTAGAGAAGTCTAGCTGGAACAACTGCCTCATATCGTGGCGATAGATCACTGCCAGCAGCACTGGAGGCAGCACGAACGACACCAGCTGCGAAAGGCCTTGAAGGACTAGCATGGTCTTAGGATCGGCAATATCAGCGCCAAAGAGCTGCGCCACCAGCATCAGGCACGAACCCACGATAGTGAATCCTACAAACAAAAGCAGCAAGACTAACACTTGCTGCCCGTATTTTGGTTTAGCATCCATATTTTATGAATCTATTATTTTGTGACCCCGGCGGGATTCAAACCCACGACTTTCGGAACCGGAATCCGACGTTCTATTCAGCTGAACTACGGGGCCAAGGGAGGTTAGAGGTTAATGGTTCAAGGTTCAAAGATCAAGGTTCAAGGTTCAAAGTTCAAAGTTCAAAGTTCAAAGTTCAAAGTTCAAAGTTCAAAGTTCAAGGTTCAAGGTTCAAGGTTCAAGGTTCAAGGTTCAAAGTTCAAGGTTCAAGGTTCAA
>JAKSMS010000041.1 GCA_024400415.1 Bacteroidales bacterium
ACCGACATCCATGCCGAAGAGGAGGCTGCACAGGCCGCCGAGGTGGCCGATGTGCTGCAGATACCGGCTTTCTTGTGCCGGCAGACCTCCTTGCTGAAGGCCGCTGCCGAGACCGGCAAGGTGGTGAACATCAAGAAGGGCCAGTTCCTTTCGCCAGAGGCAATGGTGCATGCCGTAGAGAAGGTGAGGTATTTTGGCGACGAGAACGTGATGCTGACCGAGCGCGGCACCACCTTCGGCTATCAGGACCTGGTGGTGGACTACCGCTCGATACCTATAATGAAGCACAACAACGTGCCTGTGGTGTTGGATATTACTCATTCGCTGCAGCGCCCCAACCAGACGGCAGGCGTGACTGGCGGCAATCCCGAGATGATTGAGACCATAGCCCGCGCCGGCATAGCCGTGCAGTGCGACGGCCTCTTCATGGAGACCCATCCCAACCCCGCCGAGGCCAAGTCCGACGGCGCCAATATGCTGCGTCTCGACAAGGTGGAAGACCTGCTGAAGACCCTATTGAGAATTCATCAGGCATCCAAATAGAATATGAAGAGTAGAATCATATATCCATTCATGCTGCTGGCTGTGGCGGCTTTGCTGAGCTGTACTAATACCCAGCAAGGCGAGAAATGGACTGTGGGTGCTGATTCGGTTGAAAGCATGGTGATCGAGGTGGAGGATCTCGCCACTTGTACGACACATGTATCCAACCAGGTTGAAAGCATGGTGATCGAGGTGGAGGATCTCGCCTTTAAAGGTAAAGATCTTCCAACGATTGAGTTGCGTGAAGCGGCAAAAAAACTGGTAGGCGAATATGATGGCAATCTGGAAATCGTGGCCGTCAGCACGCCGGAAGGCATACTCGTCCAAGAACCACATTCGTTCTTCAGTGCCGTGAATTTGGCATACGCCGAACATCGGCCCATTGTGATCACGCCAGATGCCGTGTGGATGGTTGTTTGTCAGGGATTTGCCCGTCATGTGAGCAACAACGCCGAGGAACTCCGTCCGCTGTTTGTGGATTTTGAGGGCAAGAAGAAGCTCGAATTGAATGTGCCCAAAGGCCTTATCAATAAGCCGGGGAAGGATTGGGAACCCTATTTTGACCAATTTGCCAAGCAGATTGGCGGCTATGTGGGGGAAGACCTGTCCGATGTTTTAGGTACACGATTCTCGACCAGTACAAGTGCCTCGTTGGCAGCCTCCCGGGTTACGGTCATGGCAGCCTTTCGAGAATATTTCGACTACTGGGTTCTTGAGATGTGTGGAATACCGACTGTCATATTGGAGGGCACTCCCTCGGACTGGCACAAAGTGGTGGAAAACACCAAGATGCTCCGCAAGTACAAGTTGGAATGGTGGGTGGACGCCTTGGTGCCAATCCTAGAGAAGTTCGAGCAGGCATCACTTGGTGAAGTAGATAAGGCGTTTTGGCGGAGGATGTTCAAAATCCATGATGTGGAGCATGAGGAGTGTGGCGACCCCTATACCCGGGCTGACGGCTGGATCGGCCGGTTCTATCCTTATGACAGTTTCGAGAGACGTAGGTCCGATGGCACCTCGTCGATCAGTTGGATGGAGATTATTTATGATCCGGGCAATGATCTTCCTGGCGATCTGGTGAACGTGCCGCTTATGTATAAGGACATCGAAGGAAATGAGATGGAACTGACGCTGTGGACTGGATTTATAGGCGTTTGCGAAGACAAGCAGACTCATGCCCTCAAGCCTCAAGTGGGTTGGTTCATCACAAAAAAGAAAGAAAAACATAAACAAAAATAACTATCATGCAGCTTAAACTGACTAAACCTATCGTGTTTTTTGATCTCGAGACCACCGGTGTGCAGGTGGGGAGCGACCATATTGTTGAGATTTGTCTCCATAAGGTGAATCCAGACGGATCGGAGCGTACTCTCGTTCAGCGTGTTCGTCCGGCCAATCCAGACGGTACTACGATCCATATTCCCGAGGTGACCACCGAAATCCACGGCATCAGCGATGCTGACGTGGCCGACAAGCCTACCTTTAAGGAACTGGCTCCCGAGATAGCCGCCTTCATTGGCGATGCCGACTTGGCAGGATACAATTCCAACAAGTTCGACGTGCCGATGCTGGTGGAGGAGTTTTTGAGAGTCGGGGTGGACTTCTCGATCAAAAACCGCCACCTGGTGGATGTACAAAATATCTTCCACAAGATGGAGCAGCGCACCCTGAAGGCAGCCTACCGCTTCTATTGCGACAAGGACTTGGAGAATGCCCACAGCGCCGATGCCGACACCCTGGCCACCTACGAGGTGCTGAAGGCCCAGCTGGATCGCTATGAAGGCGTTGAGTTTACGGACAGAGACGGCAAGGTGAGCAAACCGATTGTTAACGACATGGTGGCTCTGAGCAAGTTCTCGACCCAGTTTCCTTGGGCTGACTTGGTAGGCCATGTGGCTTTTGACAAACAGGGTAGGGAGGTGTTCAACTTCGGCAAGCATAAAGGCGAGACCCTCGTAGATGTGTTTACCAAAGAGCCAGCCTATTATGATTGGATGATGAAGGCCGACTTCCCGCTTTCCACCAAGGCGCTCCTCAAAGAGGTGAAGGAACGCATGGATCTGCAGAAACTTCAGTTGCATTTTGGTAAATAGTCTCTCCGTATGAAGATACTTTGTGTTGCAAGAAACTATAGGCTTCACGCCGCAGAACTCAACAACCAGGTGCCTACAGAGCCAGTGTTTTTCCTGAAGCCAGATAGCGCCTTGCTGATGAAGCGCCAACCGTTCTTCTATCCAGATTTTTCCAATGATGTTCATCATGAGTTGGAGATAGTGGTGAGAATTGACAGAGTGGGCAAATGCATAGAGCCTCGATTTGCCCATAAGTACTATAATTCTGTGGCGTTAGGCATAGACTTCACAGCACGCGACATTCAGGCAGGACTGAAGCAGAAAGGTCTTCCTTGGGCGTTGGCTAAGGGATTTGACGACTCGGCCGTGTTGGGACCTTTCGTGACGTTGGAAGAATTGGGCAAAGGAATAGGCGATCTCAACTTCTCGCTCAAGAAGAATGGCGAGACTGTGCAGGTGGGCAACACCCGCGATATGATTTTCAGTGTAGATGAGTTGATAGCCTATGTGTCAAGATTCATGACCCTGAAGACGGGCGACCTTATCTATACCGGCACTCCAGCAGGAGTCGGCCCCGTGCAGATAGGCGATGTGCTAGAAGGCGAATTAGAAGGTCGTCAGCTGCTTACTTGTAGGGTGAAATAAGATTGTATTCCAAGAAGATGGTCTGGGTGATAGTTTCACCGGCCACCCGCAGAGACAAGGGGAGATATTTCGTCTCCTCTTTTTTTGCATTGCGGTTGTCGAGGTGGATATATACCACGAGGTCTTTGCCTGGAATCAACCTGCTGTGTCCGGTGATGGTGGCGTGCTCGTCAACGGCGCTGATGAAGTCGATATCGCCTTCAACTTTTACAGAATTAGGCAGGCGTATCTCGATGTCGGAAGTGCGTCCAAGGGCGAAAGTTCCAATGTTTTGAACCTGGGCAGGGAGGATGAGTCGGCTGTGGTTGATAGTGTCCTCGTCGGTATATACATAATCGAAGATTTCTATTCTACGCTCGTGAGCTGCCGCAAGACTGTAGATGGAACCATAGGGGGCAGAAACGGCCTGGCTGCTTCCGTAAGGCACCTCGTTGATGTGGAGAGATCCATAGTTCTTGATGCCTTTGTTGGGCAGTACCTGTCCGTCGTTGTATGTGAGTATCTGGTTGATGATAGATGCGATACGTCGCTTCGAGAGGTTGAAATTGTATTCGTTGTTGAGTATGGTGGATGCATATCCAGAGATGGTGATGCTCACGCTGCGACCGCTTTTGAGGTCGTCGGACAAATATTTTAGGAATTGCTCGAAATTCTTGCAGTTGCCGTGGACCTCGTCGTCGAAGAACTGCTCGATATCGCCGTGGCAAACGGGAGGCTGCTCGTCGATATATTTGTTCTTCATAAACATATAGGTGTTGTAAGTTTGGAAGTAGGTCTGTGTGGTGATAGGCTTACGTGACTTAGGGTCGGGCTCGTCGTTGTGGAAGTATAAGTTGATTGGCAGGAGGTCTTTGGCTTTGCGGATGGCAGGAAGTGAGCTAACCCTGGCTACGGTTCCGTCCTCGATGCGGGTTGAGATGAGTTCGGGGGTGAGCGTAGTGTCAACAATCACAGTTTCAGATGAAGTCCAGCGGTAGAGGTCGTTGCAGCAAGCACTGTCGTATTGGAAGTAGGAGTCTTCGCGGTTGGATGATAAGAATCCTTGATTGTGGTTAGAGGTGTTGATATTAAAATAGATATCGTTGTATTCAGTGTTGATAGGGTTTGGCATGTGTACTGGCTTCAACCAGCTGTTGCGGCTTCCCTGGGCATAATAGATATCGAATCCGCCAAATCCGCCTTCTTGGTCGCTGCTGAAATATAGGTAGCCCATCAGGTCGTCGTAGAACGGGGTCTTCTCATCGTAGCTGGTATTTACAGGTAATCCAAGGTTTACAGAAGGGGAGGGGTTCTTCACATCGTCAATAATGGCGTACCAGATATCCAGTCCGCCAACGCCGTTGGGGCGGTCGCTGCTATAATAGAGAATGGTGCTTCCGTCTGAGGTGTGGCCAATTGCGGGCTGAGTGCTAGTGTATCCTTTTAGGTTGATGTCGCCGCCCATCTTGGTGGGTTTTGACCATTGTCCGTGCACTCTCTGGCTGTAATAAATTTCGCAAGTGACGCTGCCTTCTCCCTGGCATCTGGTAAAATAGATGGCATCAGTCAAAGCGTCGTAGGCCAGGTTTCCAGAGTGGTGCGACGAAGAATTGAATCCTATAGTCGAAAATTTTCCTTTGCCAATTTTGCCATAGTTAGAGATTGGGGCTTGGTAGATCTGCATAGTACGATGGTCGAAGTCGATCATGAGTCCTTTGGTCTGTCCAAGATTGTGGATGGCAGAGTAGAGCAGGATAGAGTCGTCTAATATGAGTCCGCCGTATTCGGCGCCAACAGTGTTGATGTTTTTGCTCAGGTGCACCACCTCGTAAATGGTAGAGTCCTTCTGGGCGAAGGTCATCATGGCTAGTGTGCTTAGTGCGATTGAAATGATTAGACGTTTCATAAAAGGATAAATTAAAATGTTGGGCAAGAGATGGCTTTCTTTCTTGCTTCGGGTGATGATATGAATCTATAGGTGACTCCAATCTCGAAAGCGCCTATCGTATGGCTGGCGCTGGCGAGTTTGGAAATATTGGCATCGTAAGAAAGGGCTAATGTGAGGGTGTTATAGTCCATGCCGAGGTTGAAAATGATGGCGTCGTTGTGGCGCACAAGTATTCCGGCCAGGAAGTTAATCTGTTTTACAAAGTCTTGTGAATAGTAGTATTTGGCATCAATTCCATAGATGGCTTCGTGGTAGTTCTTTTGAATCTGAATGGCTGCAACGGGCATCAGGCTTACGAATTCGCTCAAATCAAAATTGAACCGGCAGTAGCCATTGTATTTTGGTTCCAGAAAGGCATCTTCGTTGGAGAGGTACGATAGCTGTGGTCTGTTGAGATGCTGTCCAGAAAGGCCGATTTTGGCAAAGACCTGGTCGTTGAACTGATGGAAGATAGCTATGCCGGCACTCACGTTGGTGAAGAATGCCTCGTTGGTCTCAAACGTTTCTAATTCAGTTGTGATGGCGTTGGATGGATTGAATCCAGACTGGCCGCAGCCAATTGAAGCGGCCGCCGAGAGCAGCGTGTTTCCTCTTCCACCGATGCCATGGTAGGCCGAAAGGATGAGGTCGCCTGCGGTGGTTCCGTAGTTTAATGTGCCAGCATGGTCGGAATAGGCAAACGTGCCTACATTCACGCCGAATCGGTGCCTCTTATTGCGGTAAAGTGATACTTCTGCCGATAAGGAGAATGTCTGGTAGGGTTCTGATACAGAAGCCCACTGGTTACGGTAGTTGACTCCTACACGGCCGTTGCCCTCAAAGAATCCCGAATAGGAGGGGTTGAACAGGACGGGGTTGATATCAATCTGCGAAAAATGAATGTCCTGCCCCTCTACCTTGGTAGTGGTACAGAGACTGATACACAGGGGTAATATCATCATCCATCCTTTTAGGTTCAACGTCTGCTCTATTATCTGGCGTAGGGCGGCAGAGAAATGTCTGCAAACTCGCCCTTCTGGTGTTTGAAGTATCCAGCAATGCCCACCATGGCGGCATTGTCGGTACAGAATTCGAATTTAGGTATGAATACTTTCCAATGGTGCTTTTGGCCTATGCGCTGCAGTTCGCTTCTCAGCAGCGAGTTTGCCGATACGCCGCCGGCTATGGCCACTTGGCGCACCTTGGTGTCTATCATGGCACGTTCTAGTTTCTTGATCAGGAATCCGACGATGCATTTCTGGACAGAGGCGCAAAGGTCGGCCTTGTGTTTCTCGATAAAGTCAGGATCCTTGGCAAGGTTGTCTCTAAGGAAATAAAGAAACGAGGTTTTGATGCCGCTAAAGCTATAGTCGTAGTTCTGAATATGAGGGGTTGCGAACTTGTAGGCGTCGGGGTTGCCCTCCTTGGCTAGTCTGTCGATAATGGGGCCACCCGGATATCCTAAATCCATGATCTTTGCGGCTTTGTCGATAGCTTCGCCTGCGGCATCGTCGATGGTTTGGCCCAGCACTTCAATCTCGAAGTGGCTCTTGAGCAGGAGTATCTGGGTATGTCCGCCCGATACCAAGAGGCAGATGAATGGGAACTGAGGCACCTCGCTGTCGTCATTCTCTTTGATGAAGTGGGACAGCACGTGGCCCTGCAGGTGGTTTACCTCTATCAGGGGTATGTTAAGGCCTTGGGCGAAACTCTTGGCAAACGATACGCCAACCATAAGCGACCCCAACAGTCCTGGTCCGCGAGTGAAGGCGACGGCATCGATATCTTTTTTGTCGATATTGGCGTTTTTGATAGCGGTGTCAACTACGGGCACTATGTTTTGTTGGTGGGCGCGCGATGCAAGTTCGGGCACTACGCCACCATATTGTTCGTGAACTTTTTGGCTGGCTATGACGTTGGAGAGTATGCGGTCATCGCGCAGAATGGCGGCGGATGTGTCGTCACATGAGGATTCTATGGCAAGTATAGTAGTCATTGCTCTTAGTTAGTTTTCGTGTGCAAAATTACACATTTTTTTCGGATATTTTGCTGTTGGTGTACTAAAATGATTTTTTTTTTGTTATTATAAAGTTTATATTAAGTGCCTATCAAGAAATTCTGGAACATAATAAGACGCCTCTCGGTCACACTATTCTTAGTGGTTTATGTGGTGATTGCCCTCCTCAACTATTCGGTTGTGCAGTCTACTATTGTGGGTTTTGCAGGCGAGTGGTTCTCTGAAAAAACGGGTGGCAAAGTATCTATAGGGTCGCTATTTATCAATCCTTTAGGCCAGGTGGTGCTGCGCGATGTGGAACTCTTCGACCCTAGCGGCGACCAGATTGCAGACCTGGGCCGCCTGTCGGTTAGGTTCTCGGGCATTCCTGTTACTTCTTCGGGCCTGACGTTGGATGCTGTCATGCTCTCCGATGCCTATTATCATTTTGCGACTATCAGCCAAATAGAACCTACGGGCGACACCTCTTATCTGACAAATTTGGAGTTTATTATTGGCGCTTTTGCCTCAGAATCTACCGATACTACAACTTCTCATTTCGTTATTCAGGTCAAGAATCTCAACTTGCGTAATGTCCACTACAAGATGGATCTTGCCGACGCTTATGAGAATCCTTTCCCCTACGGCGTAGATATCGCCCACATGGATTACGCCTCCATCAATGGCCGATTCAAGAATATTCGTGTCGATAATGACTATATCAGCTGCCGTATCGTCTCTTTTTCTACTATCGAAAAGTCTGGGTTCGCTATTCGAAATCTCTCGGCAGATATATCGGTGTCTCCTTACGAGATTTCGGCTGTTAACTTGGAACTCAATACCGATAGCACCCGCCTCATGGCCGACGCTAGCTTGCGCTATAATGGTTGGGAGGACATGTCGGAGTTCTGCGACAGCGTGGACATGACCCTCAACCTAAAGCCGGGTTCGGTGGGAGGCTTGTCTGACGCCTGCTACTGGGCACCAGATATCTGGGGAGTGACTGAACGTATCAATATCGAAGGTCGAGTGTCCGGACCGGTGGCCGATATGGTGGCTGAGAACATCTTCTTCTCTTTCGGGGATGAGACTGAAGGCTACTTTGATGGCCGTATTACGGGCCTGCCATATATTGAGAAAACTACTATCGACGCCGACATCCACAGGCTCCATACTTCGGCCGATGACCTCTATTCTGTGGAACATCCTGAATGGGTGGGATTCTATGCCGAGGACATAGTTCGCCAGCTCGATGTTTTTGATGCAGCGGCTGAGTTCCATGGCGACTGCTACAATTGGGTGGCTGCCGTCAATCTTTTCAGCGACGTATGTAATATTTCGGCCGATGCCTCGGTTTCGTTCAACGAGCGTCTAAACGACTTTGAGTATCGGGCCGACGTGTCTTCTAATAGTATCGACTTCAGCAAGGTGGTGCCTAACGAATGGGTTTCTCGGACAGGGCTCTCGCTCTCCATGCACGGACATGGTATGGACTTAAGCCACCTTAAGGCAACAGTTGAGGGCGAGTTGATGAACACTATAGTGCGCGGCAATAGCATTGACAACACTACATTCTCCGCCCAGTTTGCCGACCAAGTGGCCACTGTCGACCTAGAACTTAAAGACCCATTAGTAGCGTTGTCGGTTGAGGGAACCCTTGATCTCTCTGACAGCATAACCGGCTATGGCGCACAAGTCTCTATCGATCATTGCAACCTTACTCAGCTTAATTTCACCGCACCATCTATCTATCCTACAATAATCTCAGCCAAACTCGATGCTGACCTTCGCGGTGAGGACCTTAATTCCATGGTGGGCAGTATTGCATTATCTGATCTTGATTTGCAGATCAATGCCGATGACCTTCATGTTGACCGTTTTGGCCTGGATATTCAGCGCCTACGCCATAATCGCAAGCAGATCACTCTTAATAGCGACTTTCTTAAAGCTGACCTATCCGGTCATTTCGACTATACTAGCTTTCCATTGCTTGTGCGCCAATTCTGTGACAACTATCTGCCAGCTTACTACAATCCTTATTATGGCGATTCCCAGATTGACGTAAGTCCAATTGCCGATCATTACCTCAATCTCGATATGAGGTGGATAGGCCGGCCAGACCATATTGGCGCCTTGCTGCCCGACGTTTCCATTGCAAAAGGCACGTCGATCCATTGCAGCTACAACTATATGGAATCCTTCAAGGTGGTGATGCGGTCCGATTCGATCAACTATGGTTCTGTGGCCATTCATGATGTGGGATTGTTGGGACTGCCTTTGGCCGACAATTACAGCCTTAAGTTCAATGCCGACCATGTATCGGTAGGCAAGGTGGACCTCATGCAGAAGATGGATCTCGATATCAATTCCCGCCCACAGGATGCCATTCTAGATGTCCGTTGGGGACGTACGTCGGATGCTCCTAATCGAGGCGATTTGAAATTCTATATGCTCAGTGGTGCAGAGGGCAACCATCTCTCCATTCTTAAGCCGACATTCTTCTTGGACGGTTCGCGTTGGACTCTTGTATGCCCTGGTGGCGCTTCCTTCTCTAACAGTGCTTTCCATCTGGATGGACTCAGACTTACCGGAAGCGGCCAGTCCCTTACCCTCGATGTCAATGTGGCTCATCAATACAACGACTGCGTTAATATTTCTTTTAATAATTTCCAGCTCGGAGGCATATTGGGACTTTTCGTCCAAGATGAAGATTTCTCATTGGGCGGCGCTCTTAGTGGTCGTGGTTCGCTCTATGGACTCAACGAAACTCCTTATTTTAATGCATCAGTTCAGATTGACGAGTTTACGCTTGGCGATCAGTCGCTTGGGTTGGTAGATGCTACTGCGTCATGGAATGCAGAACTAGACCAGCTTAACCTCAATCTCAAAACCCTCCTTTTCCGCGAGTCGGGTCGAAGCATCCCTATTGATGCCAATGGTTATGTGGAACTTAGCGGATCTGATCCAGCAATCGATTTCGAGGTCTCGCTTTCCGATTTTGAATTATCGGCTATTGCTCCATTTGCATCGTCATTCTCTTCTCATTTAGCGGGTCGAGTAAGTGGCGATGTCGATATTGACGGCACGCTCAGTCATCCTTCCATCATGGGCGGTTTGTTTTTCGACAAAGGCGAGTTGCTGTTAGACGTAACGGGCGTGCAGTATTCTTTTACCGACAGCCTATATGTGGTTGACAATGCTGTTCGTTTCAACCATTTCGCTCTTTCCGACCCTCGTGGCAACAAGGCTTACGTCGACGGCCTTGTCGACTGCTCCGACCTTAACAATATTTCTGCCGATATCAGGCTCAATACCGACAACCTTCTCGTGCTTGATGCAGCGCAGGGTGAGTCGTTCTATGGCACGCTTTTCGTGGCTTCCAACCTTCATGTAAAGGGGCCTGTCGCCAAACTCGATATTTCTGGAGATGTCCGCACCAATCCTGGAAGTGCCGTGACGGTTCCTATCAGTGACCGCCGAGTGGTGTCCTCGCAAGACTATATCACTTTTATATCCGATCAGTCCTCTCAGCACGATATTCAGCAGGTTCCTACTGTCCAGGTAGCGGATTTCCCTATCAGGATTCTGGCCAATATCCACGTTACTCCAGATCTACGACTCTCCATCCCGATGGATTTTATGTCGCAGATGTTTGTTAATGTGGGCGCCTCTGGCGAAGGAGACCTGCGACTGGAAATGAGCAGCGGTACGCCTCAGATTACGGGCACCTATGAGATATCTTCTGGAGTCTTGGCTCTCAACCTGGCCCAGCTCGTGTCTCGAAAATTCCTTATCGAGTCGGGTAGCATGTTGGTTTTTCCAGGCAATATCTCCGATACGCGGTTCGATATCAATGCCGTGTATTCCCTCCGTACCAATGTGTCGTCCCTCACTGGAGGCCTGGCGGCCGATGCATCTTCTCAGCGTACTGTCAATGTTGAGGATGTATTTATGCTTTCGGGCACTCTTGATAGTCCACAGGTATCCTTCGATATCCGATTGCCGAATGCCGATCAGAGCGTCCAGGAGGAGGTGTTTGCATTCATCGACCGCAGCAACGAACGCGATATGCTCAATCAGTCGGCATCGCTTCTGGTGCTGGGCCAGTTTAGCAATGCTTCTACTGCTGCCCCGTCTGACGGCTCTAGCGCCAATGGGTATCAGACAATGGTCAACACTATGGGCAATATCGTATCCAGCATGGTCAGCTTTGTGGATCTTAATTTCGACTACCATGCTGCCACCGACCTCACGACGGAACAATTCGAACTCGATATCAGCAAGGAGTGGAACCGATTCTACTTTGAAAGCTCTTTTGGCTACGGCGGCGATTCTCGTAATTTCTCCGACGATGCTGCTACAGGTAATGTGGTGGGAGATATGCTTGTGGGCTATAAGATTAGTCCCCGAGTGCACCTGTTTATGTTCAACCGCACCAATACCAACGACTATACTCGTTCCGACCTCCCTTATCGACAAGGTATGGGCCTTAAGCTAACCCACGATTTCGACAGTTGGAGCGATCTGCTGAAATTTAAGAAAAAGTCCAAGTCCACCAAAGTGTCCACCCGTTAACCCTACCGACCCATGAGCAAGATTCCCAAATTGGTATACCGACTCAAGAGCAACGTCATCTTCATCATTGGCATGACGCTATGGGTGCTTCTTTTTGCCACTATCTATACGCCTACGTTCGGCCTGGTGCCTATCGATGCGGATCATAGTGTGGTGCCGTCTCGCCTCAGCGTGTGGTATGCTTCCTCATCGTTCTGTATCCCTATACTTTGTGCTATAATGCTGGTGGTGCTTGTCATTTCTCGTGCTATGATGTGGGGGCTTACCCGCACCAACCGCATGTCAGGTCTAGAGTATTTTGTCTGGCATGCTGCCGAGGTCATCGTCATCTGCCTTTTTGAAAGCCTTTTTCTTTCCCTATATTTCTCTGTTGGCTATTTCCAGATGCTGCCTTTGGCGCTTTTGGTGGCATTGCTCGTAATGGGTCCGCCGTATTTCGTATATTGGCTTCATGCTGCAAAGACCGAGTCGGATGTTCGTTTGTCTGAGGCTACACAGACTATTGTGGAACTGCGCAACGGACTCGATCGTTCCGCTCTTGAGGCTGCCACCATCAAGTTTGTTGATGAGAAAGGCAACGTCCGCCTCATCGTTAGCGCCGACCTTGTCTATACTATCGAGGCTGCTGGAAACTATGTCACGATTCTTTATGAGAACAATGGCCGTCTGACCCGTTTTGCCCTTCGCAATACCCTCAAGGCTGTCGAAGATGTGTGCCGTCCGTTTGATATTGTCCGCTGCCATCGCTCGTGGTTTGTCAACTTGCGCAAGATCCGTCTGCTTCGCCATGACCCAGATGGTATTTTTGCCGAAATCAATGGTGAAGGCATACCAGATATCCCAGTTTCGAAAAACTATTCCGCAGCAGTTATTCAGCGGTTGTCGGCATAATAATGTAAATAATTATAATTCCTTCTATATTATGAAAAAGATCATCACTTGTGCAGTAGTTGCAACAGTAGCCCTTCTGGCATTTTCTTCATGCGGCAAGCGCTGCTGGTGCTATCAGGCAGTGGGTAACGCCATCACCGAGTCTGAGGTGTATACCGACGACTATAATTCTTGCAATTCGCTCAGCACTCTTTCTCGCACCTGCGTAGAGGATGGCGAGCGTATGGACCCCAGCCAGATTGCCTTCAAGTAGGTAAACTAGTTTGAGACAAAAAAAACGCGGCTTCGAGAGAAACCGCGTTTTTCTGTTTTATCTCAATGTTACTACTTCAGATAGAGGATGTTGCTTACTGGACGTTCCCCATCGTGGTCGAACTTTCTATTGTCGCTTGGATAGTTTACGATGCCGTTGCTGCCATATCCGTTGATATAGAGGGTGCTGCTGCCGCCTCCGTCCAAGTTGATGGCCTCAGTGCATCCCATCCAGCGCATCACCTGAATCAGTTCAGGAAGCGATAGTCCCTCGCATTTATCCTTGAATCTTCCGTCCACCACTAGCATCACCAGCGTGCCATCCTTTTTCAGTCCTATTGCCGTGCGGTTGTGTCGGGCGGTCACGAAGGTGCGGTCCATCCTCATCTCTAGGGATTGGCCTTTATGGATCAGCAATGGGCCAGCAGTCATCATGTTGGCAAAATCCAGGCGTTCTTCCCATACTCGGCTGGGCTGGGTGGGGATCAGGTTCATCTTGCCGTTGTTCAGCACGATGGTGCCCGACTGGTAGTATTTGCGGTTTACGGTGTCCTTCTTTGAAGGCACATTGCATCCCACTATAGTGGTGTCAATCTTCAAGAAACATACTGGGTTGCCCTTGTCCATGTCGAAGAAGGTTCCATTGATGGCTGCTACGGCTTTGTGGCGCTGAGCCTGGACGCTGGTCTCGGTCAGTATCGTATCGTACGCAAAATAGAGCCTTCTCTTTGAATTGACGGGCACCTCAATGATGCAGAAGTTCTGGTTCGATGCAAAGATCTGCTTGTGGGTGAAGTGATGGCGCTTCAGCACAAAGCCGTCCATCTTTTCGGAATTCCAGTTTGCGTTTACGAAGGCCGCTGAATCCGATGTGGTCATATAGGTGTCGTCCACCTGGGCATGCGTGCAGGCTAGGCACAGCACGCAGCACCATATCGTCAGCAGTAGTTTCTTTCCGATTATCATTTCTGTCTTGAGTTTATGAATTACTTATCGCGGTGGCAATATCGCTATTTCGTCTTGACCACTACTTCGTCAACAAACAGCCATGATGGTTCGCCTGGGCTTACATGCCACTGGGGCAGAGGTCCGTAGTTGATGCATTTCACTTTTATGTAGCGGCCAGAGCCTTTGCCGGTTATCTCGAGATGCTCTACCATCGGAATCTCTTCTTCTTCCTTCAAGGCCGGCTTGTTGTATTCGCATTTGCCGAAGGAAGTGTAGGTCTTGCCGTCTTGGGAGATTTCCACGTTCATGCCCTTTGGTAGGAATATCCACGACTTCATGTCTCTTAGGAATCCGCAGTCAACGCTGCATACGGTCTTGTTTTCCAGCAGGTCTATCACCACCTCCATGTCGGTCTGCCAGCCTTGCCAGCCGCCGATGCGGTAGTTGGAGGTGCCGTGCAGTCGGTTGATGAGGGCCTTGGCGCCGCCTTCGCTGTATTGGGGGGCAGGCTCTATCAAGTAGCTGATGGTCTTATCCTCGTCGAATTTGATCATCTGGTGCTCTACCATCTTGCTGTAGCCGCTCTCGGCGTTGTAGGCTATGGCCTTGATGGTGCAGTCGTTGTTCACTTCGATAGGCTCGGCATACAGGGTTGAGTTAGTGTCGGGAGTGGACCCGTCGAGGGTGTAGTAGATCTTGTCGCCCTTGCGGTTGGCGATGGCCATCTTTTGGGTGCCGGCAAAGCTCATCTGCCAGTCGTCAAACAGAGGCACTTGGGTAATCTCACTGTGGTTGAACTTCACAGGCTCGTCGTTGAACTGGCCCTTGTTCCAGAATTTGCCTTGGGGCCACTTCTTACGGTCGATCACTAGGGGCTCTTGGCCGTCTATGTGCATGGTTATCTGGCCAAAGATGGGCTCGGTGGTGACAAAGTCGCCGCTGCCGGGGCATACGGGATACATGCCTATCGAGCTCAGCACATACCAGGCACCCATCTGGCCGCAGTCTTCGTTGCCGCAGTCGCCGTCGGGCATGCTGGAATAGAGTTCGTTGCATATCTTGTGTACCAGTTCTTTGGTCTTTTCGGGGTGTCCGAAATAGGTGTATAGGAATGCTGCGTGGTGGCTAGGCTCGTTGCCGTGTGCATATTGGCCTATCACGCCAGTGATGTCCACCTGTTCGCGGCCGGTCATGTTGCTGCTGCCCAGGAAGAGGCTGTCGAGGAACTCCACGGCCTTGTCGGTGCCGCCCATCATTTCGGCCCAGCCTAGCAGGTCGTGAGGCACATAGCTGCTATACTGCCAGCAGTTGCCCTCGGTGTAGTTGTTGTTCACCTCGGTAGGGTCGAATGGAGTCAGCCAGCCGCCGTTTCTGCGCGCATGCATGAATCCGTTCTCGTCCATGATGTTCTTCCATGATTGTGAGCGCAGCATGTATTCGTCGTAGATGGCGTCCAGATTCATTCCGTCAACCGTAGACTCTTGGCCGTTCACCCACTTGGCGTACAGGGCTATGCACCAGTCGTCGTAGGCGTATTCGAGGGTCTTGGATACGGACTCGTTGTCCAGTTCCGAGCTTAGGAATCCGTCTCGTGCATATTCTCTGCGGCCAAGGGCGTCCATGTTGGCTGTTGCAATCATGCCTTCAAGCAGCTTGGCCTTATCCTCGATGCTCCAGTCGTCGATGATGCCGTTCATGGCGGCGTCGAGAATCACAGGGCAGGCGTGGTAGCCGATCATGCAGCGGGTCTCATGGCCCCACAGCTCCCACATCGTCAGTTCGCCGCCTTGCTCATACTGGCGCAGCATGGTGTAGATGAAGTCCTCAGAGCGCTTCTTGTCAATCATGTTCAGCAGCGGATGCAGGGCGCGGTAGGTGTCCCACAGCGAGAATACGGTATACATCTGGTGCTTGCCGTCGGTCTGGTGGATCTCCTTATCCATGCCGCGGTAGCGGCCGTCCACGTCGCTATAGAGGTAGGGCGAGGTCATGCAATGGTACAGTGCAGTATAGAAGGTTCGCTTCTGCTCCTTGTTGCCGCCTTTGATCTCTATCTTGCTGAGTTCCTGATTCCACTGCTCTCTGGCCTGGCTCTTGGCCTGGTCGAAGGTCAATCCCTCGGCCGTCTGCAGGTTTTTGGCAGCGCCCTCTTCGTCGACGCTCGAGATGGCCACTTGCGCTTCAACCACAGGGCTGTCGCCACCGATGTACACCACGGCCAATGTGCTGTCTGCCAAGTAGTCAATCGACTGAATGTTGTCGCACTTCATGGCGAAGTACACGCTCTGGTC
>JAKSMS010000042.1 GCA_024400415.1 Bacteroidales bacterium
AGCATGGTGGCATTAACGGTGGTATCTGCACCGCGAACGATCATCTGGAGGGTAGCCTCGGTGGCTGCAACCTGTGCATAGGTGTTGTAGTTGATGTAGCCGGCCATATCCATGTCGTCGATGGTATAGATGGTATCAGAAACTACAACTGAACCGAATTCGAAAGCAAATACGTTGGTTTCGGTAGAGTCAGCCATGTAGATTGAGGTACCGCCGAAGTAGTTTTCATACGCCAGGTAGGCCATGGTCATAGCCACGGTGTCGATAGTAGGCTCCTCGAAAGTGCCGCAACCCACGAATGAGGTGAGAACGCCGGCAGAGAGCTGGAGGCCGTTGTAGATGATGCCGCCGTTGGCGTCGGCAACGGTGAAGGAGCACTCGCTGTCGTAGCTGCCAGAAGCCCAAACGAGCTGATAGGTGCGGCCAGAGCATACGTTGGCGGTAGCGGTAGTGCCGTCGTCGCCACTGGCGAGGGCGAAGGTATGAACGGTCATGCCGGTGATAGAGTCAACGAGACGGAGAGAAGCACCGTTCCAGCTATCATCATATTCATCATACATGGTAACGTAGATAGCGCACTGGTCTTCTGGTGCGCAGATTTCGGTGCCGAAAGCTACGGAAGCAGTCCAAACGCTGAAGTCGGTGGCAGAGCAAGCCGCACGAACCTGAGCCTCGTAAGCGGTAGCGCTCTGAAGGCCGGTGAGGGTATAGTTGGTAGCAGTGATGCCAGAAACGAGGGTCCAAGCGGAGTCGCCAGCAACTCTGTACTGGAGTTCCCAAGCAGACTCGGAAGCACCAGCGGTCCAAGAGAAGGATGCGGAGGTGGTGGTGGTGGAGTCAACTGCAAGAGCGGTAGGACGTGAGCAAGAAGGAATCTCCTCAACAACGATGTTGTGTACGTGGAGGTCGAAGTCTGAACCAGAAGCGGTAGACTCGGTGTAGAAGGCGATGCGGACATCCTGGTTGGTGAACTGAGTCAGAGGGATAACGATGGTTGAACCGGTATTGGAGATAGAACCGAGGGTAGCATAGTCTGAAGCCTCAGAGCCGTAGCTGCGCAGAACGGTCCAAGTGGAACCATTGTCGGTAGTAGCAAGAACTACGAAGCGGTCATCGTTGTCGATATCAGAGTAAGCATCGGTGCCGTTCCATTCGGTAACAGCAGCGTCGAACTCGAGCTGAGCGTCAGCAGAGAGGTTGACAGCTGGGGTAACCATCCAGTACTTAACAGAGCCGCCGTAGATGTTAACCTTGTAGTGGCTCTCATTCCAAACGTTGGTGTTGGTGCCCCAACCGCTGGTAGTAGAGGTGAGGTTAGCAGTACCGCCAAGCACGCCACTGAGAAGGCCGTTGTAACGGTTCCAGCAGAGGTTGAAGTTGCTGTAAGAAGCGAAATATGGGAGCTGCTCAACTTCACAGAGAGTGGTGAAGGAAGTGGTAACAGCGAGACTGTTGTCATCGCTGCTGCAAAGAGCAACAACAGATGCCTGATAGGTGGTAGCAGCATCAAGGCCGGCCACATTGTAGACAGGAGCAGAAACAACTGCAGAGTCAACTACGCCATCAGCATCGGCAACGCGAACGAGCCATGAAGACTCAGAACCGCCAGCAGTCCAGGTGAGACGTGCAGTATGAGCGGTGATGCTGTCTGCTGCAAGGGCGAGAGGAGCTGGGCAGGTAAGCGGTGAAATGGTGATATTGTCGATAGCTGCTGGTGGGTTGGAGCCTCCGCTGTCGTCGTTGCGCCAGTAGAATGCGAGCTTGTATTCGCCAGCAGGAACGCGGAAGGTGCCTTCCTGAGTCTGCCATGAAGACTGGCCCACACGCTGAGAACCGCCGTCGAGAGCGGTCCAGCCGCTAGGCAGTGAAGAGGTGAAGCGGGTAGAGCTGTTGTCGAGATCCTGCTCTGCAGGGATAAGGGCTACACGGAGGAAGTCCCAGTTGGTCTCAGCGCTGCAGCGCCAATTGTAGGAGTAGCTGTACTCGGCATCAGCGATGGTGATGGTGCGGTAAGCGTAAGCAGCATTAACAGAGGTGCTGTTGGTGTAGGCATTGGTAACGCCCTCGTCGTTGGAGATGTAGAGGCCGTTGTTGCCGCCATTGCTAGCAGCGGTGCCGATGAACCAAGAGTTGTCGGCAGTGGTCATAGTCCACTGGGCATTGTCGGCTGCATCCTCGAAGTCGAAAACGTAAGACTGTGCAGGAGCTGCGAGAGCCTCTACATTGATATTGCCAAGGTGGAGGTCGTTGTCGCCACCAGTAACGGTAGACTCACCATAGAATGCGAAGCGAACGGTGGCATTCTGGAGGCCGTCAACCTCAATGGAGTAGTTAGCACCGGTGGTTGGAATATAGGCATACTGGTCTACATTGGTAGAATCGCTGTTCCACTCGCGGAGGATGGTCCAGCTTTCGCCGTCGTCGGTGGTCATGAGCACTACGAAGCGGTCGTCGGCCACATTGTCGAAGCTTTCGATCACATCGGCATTGTTGAAGTCGGTAAGGGCTGCGTCAAAAGAGAGAATAGCATCGCCATCGATTGCGATCTGAGGAGTAACAAGCCAGTATTTGCAAGAACTGCCATAGACGTTCACTTTCACGTGCTTGTTCTGGATACCGTTGTTGGAAGTGATCACGCTCCAACCACTGGTGGTGGAAGTGAGGCTGGCTGAACCGGCAACCACATCGTCAACAAGGCCGGAATACTTGGACCAGCAGCGGCTGATACCGTCGGCGAAGTTATCGTTCCATGGGAGCGCATAGATGCCGCACTCAGTCAGGAAAGAAGTGCTAACCCAAGAGCTCTGGTCGTCAGCTGTGCAATAAGAGCGTACGCGGACGTCATAAGAAGATGACGAGTTGAGATTGGTAAGGATGTAGGTAGTGTCGGTAACAGGCTCTTGAACCATAGTCCAAGCAGAGTCGGAAGCCTGTTTGTATTCAATCTGCCATTCGGTCTCGGATGCGCCGGCAGTCCAGGTAAGGGTAGCAGTAGTAGCGGTAGCGGTGACAGCAAGCTGGTTTGGATGGAAACAAGTAGGAACCTTTTCCACATAGAGTTCGTCCATAAAGGTAGCGTTTCCATATTCGTTGATACCTTCGAAGATGATGAACTGGTCACCTGCATTAGGAATCATCATAGAATATTCGTGCCAGCCGGCAGCGGTTTCAACAGGTTCGAGGGTATAGTTACGGTGGATGTAGCCGAGAACGACGCCGTCAGCGGTGTCGGCAGAGGTGCTGGCCCAAACGCGAATGCCTTCAAGAAGCTTGCCTTCATAATTACTCTCACGATAGACATAGAATCTAACCTGATAAGCATTGGCCTGAGGCACGGAGATAAGGCCGGTAACGAGGTTGGTTCGGGTGGTAGCGCTCTGGTCGGTAATCTTGACAGCTGCATTACCAGCAAACTTCTTGTCAGTAACGCGTGCCCAAAGGTTGGAACCAGGGCCTGTCACATGGAAGTTCTTCCAACAAATTGGAGGGAAGGCGGTGTTCTCGAAGCCTTCGTAGTATGGATTTTCTGCCGAAAGAACAAAAGTCTCGCACTCGGTGAGAGTGGATACTGGGCGTGACCACATGCTATTGTCAGAAGCGTTGCAGACAGCCTTAACCTCGAACACATAGGAGGTGTTGGCGTTCAGACCGCTAATGGTATAAGGATTGGTGGTCACGTTGGACTCCACGGTCCAAACAGAGTCAGAAGCCACTCTGTAGCGTAATTCCCAAGCAGACTCAGTGCCATTGGAAGTCCAAGAAAGGGTTGCAGTGCTGGAAGTGACGCCGTTCACCACGAGGGCGGTAGGTTCTAAGCAAGAAGGAACCTCCTCAAGAGCCACATCGTCGACATATACGGTATTGGAGTTTCCAGTTCGTGGCTGGCAGATAGCAATGTAGCTGCCGCTTCCAGTGTATCCGTTGAAGTAGGTGGTGTGGAGCATCCAGTCGGTACCGGTAGGCACGATGGTGTCGATGCCTACAAAGGTGGTGTAGTCGTTAGGATCGCTCATCACGCCGACAACCATCATTGTAGAGCCTGCGGATCTTTTGTAGTTGGCGCTAAGACGGAGTCCGGAGATGGTGTAGACGTCGGTGTTCACTTGAGGCAGCACAGCCACTTGGGCATCAGAGTAATAACTGCTGGTGGTAGAGCCCTGTGCGAAGTAGAGGCATTTAGAGCTATTGACGCCCGAAGTGCCTGACACGTAGGGATAGTTATAAGCACTTGAGCCTGGGTTGTGCCTCAGGCGGGTCCAGCAGAATACGAAATTCTGGTTGGTAGCGGATGACGAGCCAGAGAGTTGATCATCAAAATTATTGAAGTATGGCAGAACCATCTCGGCACACTCGGTGCGGAAACTACCAGAAAGAACCAGACTGTTGTCGTCAGCACCGCAGATTGCAACGACCTCTACAGTGTAAGGAGTATTGGCGTTGAGGCCAGAGAAAGAATGGGTGGCAGCAGAAACCACTGCAGAGTCAGCAACTACGCCATTGGTCAGGAGGCGAACCTTCCAAGAAGTCTCGCTGCCGCCAGCAGTCCAAGTAGCAACTGCACTATTGGTGGTCACGTTTGAAAATGCCAATGCAGTAGGAGCAGGACAGGTGTTAGGATTCAGAAGCACGTTGTCGATTGCAGCTGGAGGCTGACTACCACCGCTATTATCGTTGCGCCAGTAGAATACAAGCTTGTAGGTACCATCAGCAGGAACGGTAACAGTTCCCTGACGAGTAGTCCAAGCAGTTCCATTCAGGTTAAGCTTAGAACCACCATCAAGCATCATCCAACCACTTGGAGTGGCTGTTGAAGAGATATAGGAGGTCTGGAGAGCCACATCGCCAGGAACGAGACCTGCACGGATGTAGTCATAAGACGACTCGCCAGCGCACTTCCAGTCGAATGAGAACACATACTCGCCAGCATTGAGGGTGAGCTCGCGATATGCATAGGCATAAGTACACCCAGTACTCTGTGTGTAGGCATTGCTCACACCGCCATCATTGGAGATGTAGAGAGAATTGCTACCTCCGTTGTTGGTAGCAGTACCAACGTACCAATGACTAACGGCCGTACTTACGTACTCCGAAGTCACCCAGTTGGCATTTTCGGTAGCATCCTCAAAGTCACAACTGTAACCTTGGGCGCCCACGCTCCAGGGCAAGAACATTGCCGCCAAGAGCAGAATCGAAAATAGATGTTTTTTCATAATTTGAAAAAATTGGTTAATGAATAGTGTTAATTAATTATTGATTTTCTTTTTATAATTGATATCTTATATCTCATTATTTATTGCCCCATTTCCATCATATCTTTCGCTTATAAAACTGAAATACAAACACCTCGACAAACGCAATTACCCTAAACATATCTGCAAATATACAAATATATTAATAAAAAGCAAAAAAAAATTGAACAAATAGGTTTATTTAACACTATTTTTCATTGATAACAGACCGACAACAATGGGCACAAAGAACAACGACATCTGTCGATCAAATAGGGTCTCAAAAAGACAATTGAACCCCAAGCAGAGCGTGAAGACAAACAAGAGCCAGTTACGTTGTCGCACCGAGGCCACGATGAGCGACACGAATAGCGATAATAAAACAATAAGGCCTATTATTCCAACAGACACCAACGTGTCTAACGGCTGGCAATGGCAGTTCTTGCGACGATCTATGGACTCCTGATCGCCCAACTCGTTGAAAAGCGGGACAAGACTGTCGAACCGGTCGCCAACGCCCACACCTAACAGCCAGTTATCGGAGGCTAGACGCAGCGAAGCCTGCCAGATAGGCAAGCGCTTATCCTTGCGCGAGGCCTGCTCGGTGGTGCCTTGGGAGGCTGCGGCCGATGTAAGCGAGGTCTGCTGCACGCGATTCTGAGTCTTAGGCAGCGCATAATGCACTCCAACCGCAACTGAAAGAGCACAAAGAAGAGACACTACTGGTTTGAACCAACGCCTGCGCAGATAGATAACATAACCCGCCATCAGGAAAAGGGAGATAAGGAGGAACAATACTCCTGCACGAGAATTGATGACAACAAGATAGGCCGACAACAACACAACGAGAGCGACAATTCCGCACCGGCACCATGAAGACATCTGGCGCCAAGAATGAATCTGCTCATAACATAGCCCCCATAGAGCAACAATGATATAGAAAGAGATATAAGAGTGGTGGCGTTTGTCGAACCCAAAGGTCATGCGGCTGACCCAGGTAGTCTCTGGTTCGGTGATGACTCTGCGTATATTGATACCCAGGCGCACCAAGAAAAGGCATACCAGCGACAGCGACGCCAGATAGAGCATCAACCGGAGCTGTCGACGGGTGATATGGCGCATATCCGAACAGAGGAATATGATTGAAGCCAATGCCATAGACCCCTTGGTGGCGGCCATCTCATATCCCTCAGAAAGGTTTTCGGTCCACAAGAGGCTGACTGCATACCAAGCCACAAAGGCAATCATGGCATAGAATGGCATGCGTGCAAAGCGGTCAAGCACAGGATTGCCCACCCGGCGGGTAGTAATGCACTTGGCTGCCATGTTGAGAAAAAGTAATGCGAGGGCATAGAGCGACAGCGACCAGCTCCATGGCAGCAATACCAAGGTGAGGATTATCAGAAAGACTTCGATACGATTGAGCATAAACCTGTTTTATTGACAAAAATGATCACTTTTTGATACGGTGGCCATCCATCAGCCGACGCATGAACTTCCACACTCCCTCGCGCTCCATATGAGAGGCCTCCCCTATCTTGAGCATGCTCTGATAGAGCGAAGTATGGCGGCGCTGATGACTTTTCATCCAGGTAAAGAAGCCTACGGTTTCGAGCAGACTAAGCACTACCACGAGATAGAACTGGCCATCAATAGAGAGCCCCAGCCGATAGGAGAGCCACCACACAAGTACCACCGCAAAATTGGCAGCGAGCAGACATACCGTAGTGCCGACATGAGAGAATCCCATCTCGATGAAGAGGTGATGCAGATGAGTCTTGTCTGGCGAGAATGGCGAACGGCGATGACAGATACGGGTAATCATGACCCGAAGCGTATCAAAAACCGGAATGGCAAAAATAGCCAAGGTGAAAGGAATAAGACCGCAGCCCGACTCGGCATACACATGATTAGAGGCATTTCGGCAAAGAACGCGAAATACGAACATTGCCAGCACTGTGCCCATCATGAGGGTGCCGCCGTCGCCTAGATACATCTTGGATTCACGTCCAAAAATATTGTGAAGAATAAACGGCACCAAAGCGCCCACACAAGCCATGGCCCAACCGGCAAAGAGATTATCGTCGCTCTTGAAGAAGAAGATTGCAAACACCAAAGAGGCCAAAGCACAATAGCCAGAGCAATAGCCGTCGACACCATCAATGAGGTTAACGGCATTGATAATCCCAACACCAGCAAAGATGGTAAAGGGAATATAAAATCCGCGAGGAAGATTATTCGGCAGTCCCCACAAGCCATGGAAGCAGTCGAAGGCTGTGCCTACCAAGAAGATAAGCATGCAGATAACTCCCACCTCCACTACTAGGCGGAACAGTGCCGAGAGACCTTTGATATCGTCGGCCATACCCACTGCCACCATGACAGATACTGCCAAGATTCGCCATGGAACAAAGTAGTATCCAAAGCAGAAATAGGCCACCAGCATAGCCGTAAGCCAACCGATAAAGACCACCAATCCTCCCATCACGGGAATGGGACGCGACTGGAGCTTTCGGGCGTTGGGCGTATCCATGATATTGCGACGAAACGCCAGGCGGAGAATGACGGGATAGACTCCGAGCGAGACTACAAAAGCTATAATGGCAAGGATGACGGCAGTAAGCATAGAACTAATAATTATTAACCATCATCAGCACAAGACGCTTGTAGAGATAATGGGGCATAAATCGGAATAGAAAGGTTAGCCAAGCCTTGACTGAAGAATAATGCAGTACTTCACGATAGACGGCCACATTGTATTTCACGAGCGAGGACTTGCCTCCGTTGGAAAGTGAACCATCAGAGACGCGATAGATGGCAAGGGTATCTGGGATGCCATAAGCCTCGCCGCACTGCTGAAGCAGAAGTATCTTCAACGCCCAATCCTGACGTCTGCGCATAAGCGGCATGAAGACCTTGCCGAGCGCCTCAGCATCATAGATGAGAGTCAGGCAGCCCATACGGTCATCAGACAGGATGTCGCTATATGCAACACGCTTCGGACAAGGCACAATGCCTTTTACATTGCCCACCGCGTCGCAGGTGACATAAGAAGAATAGCAGACCTTGGCTCCACTCTGCTGCATGAAGGAGACCTGACGTTCGAGTTTGGCAGGCAGCCACCGATCGTCAGCATCAAGAAACGCAACATAGCGTCCCTCGGCCTCTGCTATAGACCGGTTGCGCGCTGCGCCCGCACCGCCGTTCTGATCAAGGCGTATCAATCGAACCCTAGAATCGGCAGCGGCATAGCGCTCCACAATCTGGATGGTCGCATCCTGAGAGCAGTCGTCGGTAATAAGCATCTCCCAATCTTGATAGGTCTGGGCTATGACCGATTCTATACAGGACGCTATTGTGCGTTCTGCGTTATAGGTTGGCGTGATGATTGATACTTTGGTCATGAGGGGTTAGGTTTATAGTCGTGCATCTACAATATCGCGAGGGAGTACGCCCTTCACATCGTATACCACACCATTGTCGGCGAGGAGCGACTTGATATCCAGTTGAAGAAATGCCTTGTGTGCCACTCCGAGGATAATAGCGTCATAGCGGTCTGTTGGCTGTGAATTCACTACCTTGATTCCGTACTCATGTTCCACGTGGGCAGCATCGGCCCATGGATCGTATACGGTGATATTGGAGGTGTACTCAGAGAGGGTGTGATAGATATCTACAATTTTGGTGTTGCGGATATCGGGGCAGTTCTCCTTAAAGGTAACGCCCAGCAGCAGGATCTTGGCATCCTTCACCATTACGCCCTTCTTATTCATGCACTTGATAGTCTGCTCGGCCACATAGGCGCCCATACCGTCGTTGAGACGGCGGGCCGACGACATCACGCGAGGCAATACGCCATAGACCTGAGCCTTCTGGATGAGATAATAGGGGTCGACACTGATGCAATGGCCGCCCACCAGACCCGGAGACAGTTTGATGAAGTTCCATTTGGACGAGGCCGCTTCAATAACATCATGGGTATCGATACCCATCGCATTGAATATCTTTGCCAGTTCGTTCATGAATGCGATGTTCACGTCGCGCTGGGAGTTCTCGATGATCTTCGAGGCCTCGGCCACACGAATGGATGGCGCCTTGTGAGTGCCGTTGACCAAGACGCTGTTGTAGACACCGTCCACGATATCGGCAATCTCAGGAGTAGAGCCCGATGTCACCTTGCGAATCTTCTCCACAGTATGCTCCTTATCGCCTGGATTAATACGCTCCGGACTGTAGCCCGCAAAGAAATCCTCGTTGAACTTCAGGCCCGAAACGCGCTCTACCACAGGAAGGCATTCCTCCTCGGTAACACCTGGATAAACCGTTGATTCATACACCACAATATCACCTCTAGAAATCACCTTGCCAACCGTTTCGCTGGCACCCCAAAGAGGCTTCAGGTCTGGACGGTTGTTCTCATCCACCGGAGTGGGTACTGCCACCACATAGAAATTGCAGTCACGAATCTCGTCCAGACTGGTGGTACAACGGAATCCATGATTGCTGATAGCATCTTGAAGAAGGTTGTCGGCCACTTCGAGAGTGGCATCGTGACCAGACATTAGGGCATCCACACGGGACTGATTCATATCGAATCCCACGGTAGGATATTTGGTCGAAAAGAGCCTTGCTAAAGGCAGGCCCACATAGCCTAAGCCTATTACGGCAATCTTAATATCATTCATACTCATCGAGTTATTATTTCATTAAAAAGTATCAAATAGCGTTCTGCGATTACCCGCCAACGAAACTGTTCAAAATCGACATTGCAGTCGTAAGACTGGCGTCGCGTTAGCAGCGCACGAATACCGTTGGCAATGGAATCCACATCCTTGGCCTCCACAAACTCGCCAACTGGCTGATCAAAGAGGCCGTCGACCCCCTGCCCTTTAGCGCAGAGCACGGGCAGGCCTTGCGAGAGCGCTTCGACATAAACCAAGCCGAATGTTTCGTTAATCGAAGGCATACAGAAAGCAGCATTCTGCGAATAAAGTTCTTTTAGTCGAGGACGTTCGAACACTTGTCCGTGAAAAGTGAACAATTGCGGACATGCCTCAACCCTGGCCATTACTTGCTCATGACGTATACCCGTTCCGCCCACGAGGTCGAGATGAATATCAGGTATTGTTGCCTGGAGCCTTCTTACTGCCTCCATCAGCCGGAGGACATTCTTATTGTCATCGAACTTGCCCACAAAGATGAGATTATTCGATTGAGTGGCAGACGCTGCTTGGTTATCAATCCAGAAATCGTCGATTCCATTAGGCTGCACCATCACCTTGCCCATCAGTCGAGGCGCCATCCTGGCAACCATCGGATGACGGAAGAATGCCTCCTTCAACGCCTCGGAAATGAAGACAATCTTAGACGCATGAAGCAGAATCTGGCATCCCATCGGCCAGGTGTGAGGCCCTAATTTGAGGAATCGATAGACATCAGTCTTGCGCACGGCAACCACATAGGGCAATCCCCATTCGCGATGCAGCCTTAAGGCTAAAGCACCATCGCTAAAGAGGGTTGACGCATAGATTAGTTCAACGCCTGCCACATCCACCTTTTGGCACATTGACGCGAAGACCTGCTCCACTCTAAGATGGAACAGCAGATGGTGTATCTTGCGCAGCACTGGGTCATATACAACCTGCATTCTCGACGACTCGATGCGATTCCTACCGATCTTCTTGGCCCCTTCAAAATGGGTGTAGACGATCTGGTCCACGCCAAGGCGGTCGAGCTCGGAATAGAGACTCGAATGAACCTTGCTGCCGCAGTAGTCGTTACAGATATGCAGTATCTTCATCTTTACTTGTCTATTTGGGTTAGGTCTACCATATTGCCGAACATCTGGTCGGTTTCTGGCAGACGGCTCTTATCAAAACCGCCCGAAGGGGTAAAGGTCAGTTCGCCAAAGTACACCCTGCCCTTTTCGAGATAGAAGTCGGCTCGCACAAATGGGAATGGTTTCGAAAGCGCCTCTGCGCAGCGAAACACTTCATCTATGCCGTCGGGTTTCGGAATGGTGAAGCCCTCTGGCGCATCTTTGCCGGCCCGGTTGATTCGCTGCAGCTCCCAATCGCGGTCAAAGAAATAGAATGCCGGCTTCTTGTACTCCTCTCGGCCATAGCAGCACATCACATACTTTGGCACTCCGTGAAAGCAGTACACCTTATAGTCGACGGGAGTCGAACCATTCTCGCCTTCGATAAACTCTTCGCAGAGCAGCACTTTTTCCATCTTGTACTGCGGTTCTGCAGCCAGCAGATGCTGCTTAGTGCGGCGGAATTTTTCTATCTCCTTCAAGGCCCAAGCCTTGTCCAATTTCGATTTGTCTTCGCATATCAGATTGCCCCCACAGCCAAAGTTCCACTTCAGTACGAAGCGGCTGGGCAATTTGTCCCAGTCAATTTCGCTTCCGTGGCGATAGGTTGCAATCACAGGATTGAGTATTTGGCCCAAGCCGCAAGATTCCACATACTCGCGCACACGCCACTTATCGGCACACTGGTGCACGAGGGCGTTGGTGCTATAATAGTGCAGCTTCATCCATTGCAGCTTCTCATCAAGCGTCTTCGGGTGCTTGAGATCGATATTCCGATGGAAATTTATCCAAAACAGCACCTTGATGTTGAGCTTCGGCGAGATGCGGGTCAGCGCATAGCGGAAGGCCATATTGGCATTGGAACGAGTTCTCATAAGGCGGTCTACCAGTATTGGTTGCGAGTGTTAGGTTTCTTATAGACTTCCGAGAATATCCGTTCTGCATATTCTCCAAAGGCCGGTCCGTTTGCCGTCTGGCTGAGGTCGGGGTTGGCGTTCCACTCTATGAAGAGCGGCTCTCCGTCATAATCAACAGAGAAGTCCCAAGCCGCCATGTCGAAATATGGCAGGCGGTAATGAAGGCGCTTGGCAGTTTCCACAACCTTGTCGTAGGAGGGAATACGATATCCTTCCAGACGCACGCCGCAGTCGGTATACTCCACCATGTCGTTGCCTGGAGCGCCGTAAGCATAGCGTGCTAGCGTGCCGTCGGGATTGATACGGGCACTAATACCGCCTGATGATTCGTTGTCAATCACCTGGTCTTTCTTGCCGATACGGATCACGGTATACAGAACCAAAACGTCCATGCCGCTGCGATAAGTGAGCAGTCGGATCGTGTTGGCACTGGTCGGATTCAGGGCAGCCATCTGAGGATGCTGGCGAATCTTTTCCTGGATGACATAGTTCTGCTTATAGTCGGCCAACACCTGCTCTATGGATTTCCCATCGATATTGGTCTTACCCTCAGCCACCACCAGATGCTTCACCCCATGGCCGCGAGTCGACATCGAAGGCTTGATGATGCCGTCAGCTATATTCTGGCAGAGAGCCACAGCCTCTTCCCTATCCACAGGGCGGTCGCCGGCATAGTAATAGCCGCGCATATTTTTGAGGATAGTCTTGGGCTGACGCACATCGGGGAAGAGCATCTCCGACACATTCTTGTCGGCATAGGCGTCCATAAAGGGGTACACATTCATGCGGCCTATCAGCTCAGTGCGATACAGACTCAGCGGAACATAATCTTTGGCCCATACCCCAGTACGCGAATACATGAAGCGATGCCAGTCGAGTGGCACCTTCTTGCCCACCATCTGCTGGTAGTAGGCCGACGCTTCGGCCTCTTGCTCTCGAGTAAGCGGCCGCTGCACTTTCAGCTTGCGGTATTTGGAGTTGATCTCTGTCACGAATCGGTTGACGAGATTTCTCTTCTTCAGTCTTTCTATGAACGGAATCTTTTTCATTTGCGATTCTTCGTAAATTTATTTTTCACCTGGCCAAGCAGCATCAACGCCTCAGCCATAGCCTCTATTCTAAACACCTTGGCCACTCCCAGATATACTATAACAAAAGCCACAAAAGCCACTCCTCCCCGGAGGAACATGCCACATTCTGATAGGGGCACCTGGACCAAATACCCGACAGCAAAGGCTGCCAATGTAAGCAGCGTGACTGGCACCAAGTCCTTCAACTGGCGCAGCACTCCATACCCCACAAACTGCTCTACAAGATAGGCGTTGACCAAGTAGATGAAGAACGACGTCATCACCATGCCTGACAGCAGGCCCGTCATGCCCCACAGCAACAGTCCGCCCACCACGAACACCAATCCGCAAAGGCGCTTGAGCAGCGTCCATCTGAACAGCGATCCGCTCTTGCCCACAGCAGCCACAGCATAATAGTTGAGGCCCTGCAGACAGCTGGCCGTTCCTGCTATGCAGAGTATCTGGAAATAAGGCACCGCAGGCAGCCACTTGGCCGAATATATCAGCACTATCAGCGGACGGGCCGTAAGCGCCATCACCATCATTAGCGGAAACACCACAAATGCCAGCGAGGTAATCAGCTTCTTGAGTATATTCTGCATATACGCCTTGTCGTTTTGCGCCTCGGCCAGCACAGGATAGGCCACCTGGTCCACAATCTGCGACAGGCTGTTCGACGATACCTGCTCCAACTTGCGGGCCTGAGAGTAATAGCCCATCGTGGCAGGATTGTAGATTCGGCCGATCAGGAGTCCCTGGATATTATTGCAGAAGGTATTGATCAAGTTTGAAAGCAATATGAAGAATCCGAAATGGAAGAGTTCCTTGAACGAAGACACCGAGAATACAAACGACGGACGCCACCTTCCAACGATCCACAATAGCAGTGCTCCCATGATGCTGAGCACCAGCTGCTGGGCAACAAGCGACCACACGCCCCATCCCATGTATGCCAGCACAATGGCCACCACCACCGAAACCACAGCAGCCGCAATATTGGTGGTAGCCAGCAGCTTAAACTTGAGCTTCTTGCGCAGCTGATTGTTCTGGATCAGGCACAGCGCATTGAATATCAGCACCAGCCCCTGCACACGAAGCACATCGCACAAGATGTCCATCTTGTAGAAAGCAGCCACCCATGGCGCCGCCAAAAAGAGTACGCCGTACAGCACCACCGACAGACCCATATTCCACCAAAAAATCGTGGAATAATCCGACTGCGTCGGCTGCTTCTTCTGGATAAGCGCCGACCCAAATCCGCCATCTATGAAGGTGTTGGACAGCAGAATGAAGATGGCCAACAGGCCGATACAGCCCATCTCGTCGGCACTAAGCAGACGTGCCAGCACCATATTGGACACAAACGAGATGCCCATCACGCCAAACTTCTGAATGGCGCTCCATATCATGCCTGCTACCGTCTTATGCTTAAGGTCTGCCATCTTAAATCCTAACTGTTATTCCTATTTGCCGTCTACCCAATCTTGAAGGTAACCAAAACGGTCCGTCAGCCTACCCTCAGTGAGGATAGTCGAACGCTCCACCACGGCGCTATGCCGACCCTCCAGCAAGGGCAGGAACACATGCTCCTCTAGCATCTGGCCGAAATAGGCGCTGGTGTCCATCGCCAAGGCATTGGGGCAAGTATCCACAGCCATCACGGTAATATGGCCCTCAGAAGAGAAGGCCGGCGCCTCGCTTCGGGTCTTGATATCATAGTCGTAGTATGGTTCGTCGTGAGTTGTCGACCTCAGGGTGGAGCGTATGCTGCCCATGATATCGCAAGTCACATCGCCTATCATACGGATGCGCAGCCCTGGGTCTTGGAGCAGCTGCTCGTCGAGGTATACAGGCGCCTTGGGGCTCCAGAAATGACCGCAGAGAAGCACATCCGTTCCAACTGCCCAACGGCGGAAATCACTCTGATAGCGGCTGGGATCTGCCACAAAGTCGGCAAAATCAAACTGGCCGTCATGCTTTACCAGCTGATCCACATCAGCCACGGCATAGCTCAGCGAACCGACAGAACGGGCAGCCAAGTATTCGTCAGCAGCCAATCGACTCGCACCAATCTCACCCAAGATATACTGAGCACCCTGCGACACTCGCCCAGCGCCAGTCACCAGCATCTTGATAGCCGGCAGCTGGACAGAACAGAGGTTCTGCTTGAGCTGTTCCAGGGTGAAGCGCCTGTCTGGGCTTGGCAAGCTATAGGCTCCCGTACGAAGGCCCCATCCGCGAAGGGTATAGTATACGCCAACAACACCTGCCCACCAGCCAAAGGCACAAACGCGCTGCAAATGCTCATCAGTGAGATATTCGTAGTCCGAAAACGTAATGCCCTTTTCCATCATGCCCCTCAGCAGGCCGCGATTGTAGGACTGCTTCTTGGCCACATGGCCGAAGAAGAAATAATGCCTGCCTGGAACCAGGCTTTCGAGCGATGCTTCTTTGATGCCGAAGAGCACGTCGCAGTCGGCCACATCGTCCACCACCTCTACGCCTTCCTTACGATACTCATCGTCGCCAAAACAGCGTATTGGGCTGGATTCAACCACTATCTTATGCTCTGGGAAGCGCGTATTAAGTGCCGCCACCTGCATCGGAGATAGCGCAACTCTATTATCTACAGGCACTTTCGTTTCTTTTACCAGTCCTATTTTCATAATGCAAAGATAAGAAAAATATCTCACGCGCGCAAATAATATATATACACGCACGCTTAATATATCTTAAAATGCAAAAATCGCCCCTTCATGCAACGAGATAGGTTGGGCAAGAACCGAGGCCAACCCAAGGCAGAAAAACCACAATAAACCCTTCGTCATAACATATACACGCGAAAAAACTCCCAAGGACACGGAGTCCAAGGGAGCCAAAACAAAAGCGTATGAAAAAAAATTATTCCTTCGAATGAATTATTTCTTCTTGAGATATTCCTGTACGTTGTCTGAAGGAACGATTTCCTCT
>JAKSMS010000043.1 GCA_024400415.1 Bacteroidales bacterium
GGCGTGCTGCGCAACTACGCCGAGCCGCAGCTCAAGCGCGTGCCGCAGAACAGCGAGCAGTACGCCACCGCACAGCGCCTGCTGCAGTTTGTGAACCTGATAGAGCCGATCAATCCCAAGTTCATTCCGCCCACGAGCATCATGTGCGAGTTTCTCGGCGGCAGCAGCTTCGAATATTAATCAATCCTAGGAATTCTGGAAAATCAAGATAATAATACTCCGATAATGAAAAAGATACTACTGATCCTTGCCGTGCTGGTGGCTTTTACGGCCAATGCCCAGCAGATGAGCAAGAAGGAATTTGCAAAATTACAGAAGAAGGCTGAGGGTGGCGACTTTGAGTCGCGTTGCGACCTGGCCTTTGCCATCTTTATGGGCGACGGCTGCAAGGCCGACGAGCAGAAGGGAATGGAGATGCTGCGCGCACTGATGGAGCAGTATCCCGACAGCGGCGACGTGGCCCACCGCATGGCGTGGGCGATGCTCTGGTCGAAGGAACCCGACACGGCCATGGCCATCGTGTACTTCAACCGCGGCGCCGACCTCAAGGATACCCGCAGCATGAACGACCTCGGCCAGAGCTACCTCTTCGGCAACTTCACCGAGCAGGACTATGCCAAGGCCCACAGCTACTTCGACCGCTCGGTGGCCTTAGAGAGCCCTACGGGCAACTTCTGGATGGGATATATGATCTACTTCGGCCTGGGATGCGACTTCTCACCGGCTGCGGCCATGCCGTTCCTGGAGAAGTCCTACTCCTTAGAGCACCCCTATGCTGCCAACCAGCTGGGCGACATCTACGCCGAGGGCAACCCTCAGGCAGGCATCGCCGCCGACCATAAGAAGGCCGTGCAATGCTACCTCGACGCCGTGAAGTGGGGCTTCGACTACGCCTATATGGGGCTCGCTGCCCTCTACCGCAAGTCGGGCGACTTGGACCAGGCCGACCACTACTACCAGAAGGCCGCCAAGAGTGGCGAACTCGTTGCCTACTATGAGGCCGAGGACATGTACTATGACCTCGAGAACTGGGAGAAGTGTCGCCAGTGGTGCGAGCTGGGCGACAAGGCTGGCAACAAGGACTGCTCCCGCGTGCTGGGCTATCTCTATGAGTACGGCCTGGGCGTGAAGGTGGACAACCAGAAAGCCGCCAGATACTATGAGAAGGACACTACCGACTTCAGCTACAACCAGCTGGGCGGCCTCTACCTCGAGGGCTCCATGGGCAAGAAGATGACCCAGCAGCTCTTCGACAAGGGCGTGGACTATCTGGTGCTGGCCGCCGACAAGGGCAACATGCGTGCTGCCTACACCCTCGGCGAGATCTATCGCGAGGGATGCGAGTTTGCACAGTCCGACCCCAACAAGTCGGCCCATTACTATAAGGTGCTCGCCGAGAACGACGTGCCGGAAGGCCTCTTCCGATTGGGTCAGTACTATGAGGAAGGAATCGGCGGGCAGCAGGACACCGTGAAGGCGCTCCAATACATGCGCGACGCCGCCGAGCGCGAGCATCCTCTGGCCCTCTGCTACATGGGCGACTACTACCACATGGGCCACATCGTGGACCGCAAGGATCAGGCTATGGCCATGGACTACTATAAGGCCGCAGCCGACAAGGGCTCTGCCGCAGGATACTACCTCGTGGGCCGCACCTACTTGGAACAGGGCGACACCATGGCCGCCATGCCATACCTCACCGTGGCTGCCAACAACAACGTGCACCAGGCTGCCGACCGCCTCGGCAACCTCTACAACTACGGCTCTATAGAGCTGGTGCCCAGTGGCGACTCTGCCTTGCACTACTACGTGATGGCCGCCCAGCAGGGCAACCCCCACAGCTGCTATGTGGTGGGCAGACAACTGCTCCGCGAGCAGGCCAACGAGATGGCCGTCAACTTCCTCACCAGCGGAAGCCGCAACGGGAGCGACTCTGCCATGGTGCTGCTCAGCCGCTGTATGCTTCAGGGCGTGGGCGTGAAGAGTCCAGATAATGAGACGGCCTACTACCTGGCCAAGCGCGCCACCCTTTACGACAATGCCGACGGATACTACCTCACCGGCCTGATGACCATGAACGGCATCGGATGCCAGCCTGACGAGGCACTGGGCAAGTCGTATCTCGACACCGCCGCCTCGATGGGCAACTCCGACGCTATGCTGCAGCTTGTATACTGCTACGAGGGCGAGCGCGGATGCGACTACGACCACGCTACCGCCATCTCGTGGCTCAAGAAGGCCGCCTCGCTCGACAACGTGCGCGCCATCAACCACCTGATCACCCTCTACGCCGAAGGCGACGAACTGGTGGAGAAGGACGAGAAGAAGGCTTTTGAATTGGCCCAGTATGGTGCCGACACGTTGGGCAGCCTCTCGTCGCTCTGTTGGATGGGATACTTCTACCAGGAGGGAATAGGCTGCGTGCTCAATTCCGACAAGGCCGTGGAGTGCTACACCAAAGCCGCCGAGAACGGCTCGGCTGAGGCTATGTTCCGCTTGGCCGCATTCTACGACCGCGACCTCTATGTGGACGGCGACGAGGACGAGGTGCACATAGAAGGCAATCCGGCTCTCTCCTTCGAGTGGCTCAAGAAGGCCGCCGATGCTGGCCACGTGGAGTCGATGTACTACCTCGGAAGCCTCTATGAGACTGGCAATTCGGTGGTGAAGGCCGACAAGAAACTGGCTAAGAAATATTACAAGATGGCTGCAGACAACGGCATGGAGGCCGCCTCTGCTGCACTTTATAGACTGAAATAATTATGAAAAAACTGTTGTTTTTGGCAGCCTTGTGCTGCGTGGCGTTGACCGCCTGCAAGAAAGAGAATGTAGATACGGAAGATCCGAACGGGAATCCCTACGCTGCCTTTGTGGGCACCTACGACATGGTGGTGGCCTGCGACAGCCTCTCTACCGACGGGGAGTGGTTCTCCAACGAGTATTACGGCCAGCTGACCGGCGAACCTGAAGAGGATATGTATGGCACCCTCAGCATCACCCTCTCGGCTGACGGGAAGTCGGTGGAGGTGGTTGGCGTGCTCGACGATGAGGAATCGCCGCTAGAGTACTACCACACCACGGGAACGCTCGACCAGCAAGGCAACCTCGTGTTGGAAACAGCCTCTGTGGTGGCTCCGACGGGCTATGTGGTGCGCAGCTCTTTCGGCAAGGTGTCGCCAGCCCAGCCTTTGGTGTTCCGCTCTGAGACCCATTTTGACATGGGCGGCTATGACTTCGGCTATATCCAGACCAACACCTGCACCAAGCGCTAACCTCAAACTGCACGATAAAAAAAAGAAGGCACCCGGTGGGGGCCTTCTTCTTTTGTGGGATAAGGTTGTCGCTTATTCAGCCATGGTGGCTTCGATTTCGGCAACGGTCTTAGGTATAGGCTTGCCGAGAACGCGGCAGCCGTTGTCGGTGATGAGGATGTCGTCCTCGATGCGGATGCCGCCAAAGTCCTTCCACTTCTCCAACTCGTCGAAGTTGATGAAGTCCTTGTTGGTGCCTTCGGCGTGCCACTTGTCGATAAGGGCAGGGATGAAGTAGCAGCCCGGCTCGTCGGTAACCACAAATCCCTTCTCTAATCTGCGGCCGCAGCGGAGGCTGCCGAGTCCGAACTGGGAGGATGGACGGGTCTCATCGTCGTAGCCTACATAGATCTGGCCGTAGTTCTCCATGTCGTGCACGTCGAGTCCCATCATGTGGCCGAGGCCGTGAGGCATGAGCAGGCTGTGTGCGCCGTTCTTCACGATATCGTCCACGTTGCCCTTCAGGATGCCGAGGTCCTTATAGCCCTGGGCGAGGATCTTGCTGATGGCGGTATGAACTTCCTGGTAGGTGATGCCAGGACGGGAGATGCGGATGCACTCGAGCTGGGAGGCGAGCACGATCTCGTAGATGGCGCGCTGGCGGTCGTTGAACTTGCCGCCTACAGGCACGGAGCGGGTGATGTCGGAGCAGTAGTTCATGGCGGTCTCGCAGCCGGCGTCCATCACGAGCATGCGTCCCTCGACGAGCTTGTTGTTGTGGCCGTGGTTGTGGAGGGTTTCGCCATGAATGGTCATGATTACAGGGAAGCTGACAGGACCGTTGCCTTTCCAGGCCTCGCCCTGCATGAAGCCGGCCAGTTCGTATTCGTAGCGTCCTGGCATAGCCATCTTCATGGCACCTACGTGCATGTTGTAGGCGGTCTCGATGGCGCGCTCGATTTCGGCGATTTCCTCGTCGCTCTTGATGCTGCGCTGTTTCACGCAGGCGTGGATGAGTTCCATGGAGGCGTATTTGCTCACGGCGTCGAACTTGATGCCGAGCAACTGGCTCATCTGGCGGGTATTGTCGGCACGGTAGGGTGGGAGGTAGTGGATCTTGCGAGCCTCGCCGATGGTCTTGGTGCAGAGGGTCTGTAGGGCGCAGAGGTCGCCGCTGTTCTCAACGCCTACGCTGGCGGCCAGGTCCTTTACTGACGGCAGCGGACCGGTCCAGATGATGTCGTCGATGTCATAGTCGTTGGCGAAGAGGTAGTCTTTGCCGTTGTCGCAGTCGAGCACGCCGACCAGGTCTTCGCGCTGGAGGCCGAAGAAATAGAGGAAGGTTGAGTCCTGGCGGAACCAATAGGTGTTGTCGGGATAGTTGCAGGAGGCTTCGTGGTTGCCCTGGATAATGATAAGGCCGTGGCCCACATCCTTGCGGAGCTGCTCACGGCGTGCGATATAGGTTTCTTTGCTAAACATGTTTGATAGTATTTTAATAATGTATACGTAACGCGAGTGAGGCTAAAAAAATTGTGTTTCTTCCCGATTTTGTGAGATTTGTTTGTGAGATTCGATTTTTTTTGCTTATTTTTGTATCAACATGTATTGCGGTCTTCTGGTGCGAATGGTGCTGGTTGCTAGATACATGATGTTAATAATACTGTAGAAATGTTACAAAAAAAATGGCTTATTGCCGAGAATGCCCTTTTGTGGATGGCGGCAGGATTCAATATCCTGAGAATTGGCATCGTGGCAGCTGCGTCCGATGCTTCGGCGACGGTCTTACACGTGGTGCTGCGTGCCTTTCCAGTCTTTGCTGCTTTCGCTGTCATGTTTGCCAGGGTGATCAAGAAGAATAGTCGTCGCATTCTAGCCATGCCGCAGCCGCGCGTTCCCTTCTATCGCTTTCTGGACCTCAAAGGTTACCTCGTCATCGCGTTTATGATGGCGCTGGGAATTACCCTCCGGCATGTCGGGTCTATTCCCGAGACCTTTTTTGCCTTTTTCTATACCGGATTGGGATCGGCGTTGTTTTTGGCTGGTCTTTCGTCGGGTGTGTGGCTCCTTTTCCATCGTGACAACCTAAATCAAAGTTCAATATGAAGCTGACCATTGCCTATATTATTCTTGGAATCGTTTTTGCATTGGTGCCCAATGTTCTCTGGCTGATAGGCTTCGGCGTGGGGCGCTGTTTCCGTTATTCGCTCCCATACGCCCCGTTCGGCTGGACGGCTCTTGCGTTGGCCCTCATTGTTTGGGCTGTCGAGGCTTATGGCACCTTTGTGGGCAAGTATCAACTGGAGGTTACCCATGTGGATTATGCCTCTCAGCGTGTGCCGTCCTCGTTTGATGGCTATAAGGTGGTGCATATCTCCGATATCCACCTCTCAACTTTTGTGGAGAATCATGAGGCCTTTCAGCGCGTGGTGGACAGCGTGAATGCCCAAAGTCCCGACCTGGTGTGCTTCACCGGCGACCTTATCAGCCTCGGCCTTGCGGAGTTCGATTCACTGTCGCACATCTTGTCCCAGATCCATGCCGCTGATGGCGTGATGGCTGTGTTGGGGAACCACGACCTATTCATCTATGGTCGCGACCTTACCCCGCAGCAGCGCGTTGATTCGCGCAACCATCTGGCCGACCTCGAGCGCGCTATCGGCTGGAATGTGCTGCGCAACGAGCATCTCGTACTCCATCGTGGACAGGACAGCATAAACCTCATCGGTGTAGACAATATTCATGGTCCCGGCCAGGGGTTCCATACTCTCAATCTCGGAGACCTCACCAAGGCTATGCAGGGGGTAGGGGAGGACCAGTTCTCGATCCTTCTCAGTCACGACCCCAGCCACTGGGAGGCCGAAGTGCTGGGCAAGACCGCTATCGACCTCACCCTCTCGGGTCATACCCATGCCGCCCAGATACGGTTTTTCGGCTGGAGTCCAGCCTCCTGGATGTTTCATCATGTGCAGGGCCGTTACGACCAGGCCGGGCAGACACTCTACGTCAACCGCGGCATAGGATGCACTCTTCCGCTTCGCATCGGGTGCCCTGCAGAGATCACCGTAATCACCCTTGCCTCCAACTCTTGATGAATTATTTCCCCACGATGAAATATTCCGACAAATAGTGCGTTATTCCGAAAGAAAAAAACATTGTCAATATGAATTTGAAAGATATTAAGCGTACCCCCGTGCTGCTGCTTACCGGATACCTCGGCAGCGGCAAGACCACCTTGGTCAACCATATACTCAACAACAAGAAGGGAATCCGCTTTGCCGTTATCGTCAACGATATTGGGGAGGTGAACATCGACGCAGACCTCATCCAGAAGGGCGGCATCGTAGGCCAGAAGGACGAGAGCTTGGTGGCCCTACAGAACGGATGCATCTGCTGCACCCTCAAGATGGACCTCATAGAGCAGATCCAGGATATCCTCAAACTGCAGCGTTTCGACTATATCGTTATCGAAGCTAGCGGCATTTGCGAACCAGAACCCATCGCCCGTACCATCTGCTCCATACCTCAGATGGGCGAGCAGTTCGTGGAACACGGCATTGCCAAGCTCGACTGCATCACAACCGTTGTTGACGCTTGGCGCATGCAGGCCGAATTCAACTGCGGCGACGACCTCAACAAGAAAAATCTTGACGAAGAGGATATTGAGAATCTCCTTATTCAGCAGATCGAGTTCTGTAATATTGTGCTGCTCAACAAGGTCAGCGAGGTCAAACCCGAAGAACTAGAGCGCGTACGCCAGATCATCCTGCAACTTAACCCCACCGTCAAGATTATCGAGAGCGACTACGCTAAGGTCGACCTCGAAGAACTGCTCTACACCGGCTGGTTCAACTATGGCGAGGCTAGCGGCGCTGCCGGCTGGATCCAGCAAATTGAGCGCATGACCACTGAAGAAGAAGACCACGAGGCCAAGTTCGGCGCCTTCGAACACCATGACGAGGACGAGCACGAACATCATCACCACCACGATGACGACGATGATGACGAACATGAACACCATCACCATCACGACCACGATGATGACGATGACGACGACCATCACGAGCACGGCCACCACCATCATCATCACCACGATCATGACCACGAAGAGGGCGAGGCTGAGGAATACGGCATAGGCACTTTCGTGTACTACCGCCGCCAGGCCTTCGATATCGATAAGTTCGACCGCTTTGTCAACCTCCATTGGCCCAAGTCTGTCATCCGCGCCAAAGGCGTATGCTACTTTTCCCACGACATCGACATGAGCTACCTCTTCGAGCAAGCCGGCAAGCAGATGCAGTTGCGCGAAGCCGGTCAGTGGTACGCCACCATGCCCGAGAACGAACTTCTCGACATGATGACCCGCGAGCCGCTTCTAGTCCACGACTGGGATGAAGACTATGGTGACCGCATGGCCAAGATCGTGTTCATCGGCCAGAAGATGGATAAAGAGGAAATCACCCGTCAACTCGACGAATGCCTCGTCAAGTAGCTTTTCTAAGGCATCATACAATAATTCGGGCAAAGTCTAGTTATCATAAGACACTATACAATAAATTTTATCAGATATGAAAGAAGAATGCTATAAACTGAATCCCAATCGCCTCGTGCAGTTCCTCGAGAAACCTATGAAGGAATTTACCAAGGCCGATATCATCCGCGTGGTAGAAGAGTTTCAAATCGAAATGATCAACCTCCGCTATATGGCCAACGACGGCCGCCTCAAGACCCTCAACTTCGTGATCAACTCTATGGAGCATCTCGATGAGGTGCTCACCTGCGGCGAACGCGTCGACGGCAGCAGCCTCTTCCCATTCCTCGAGGCCGGCAGCTCTGACCTCTACGTCATCCCTCGCTTCCGTACCGCTTTCCTCAACCCATTTGCTGAGATTCCTACCCTCGATATCCTCTGCGCCTTCTATACTGGCGACGGCAAGCCTTTCAACATGGCTCCCGAATACACCCTCCACAAGGCCGGTGAAGCTTTCCGCAAGGCTACCGGCGGCATGGAGTTCGAAGTAATGGGCGAACTCGAATACTACGTCATCGGCCAGAAGGAAGACCTCTATGTGCCTGCCGACCAGAAGGGCTACCACACCTCGCGTCCATTCTGCAAGTTCGAGGCACTCCGCACCCAGGCCATGAAGCTCATCGCCGAATGCGGCGGCCTTATCAAGTACGGCCACAGCGAAGTAGGCAACTTCACCGTGGGAGACCTCATGTATGAGCAGAACGAGATCGAGTTCCTCCCCACCTATCTCGAAGACGCCGCAGACCAGCTCGTCATTGCCAAGTGGATCATGCGCGAACTCGGCTATCAGTATGGCGTCACCGTCACTTTTGCTCCTAAGATCACCGTGGGCAAGGCCGGCAGCGGCATGCACGTCCACACCCGCGTAAGCCTCAACGGCAAGAACATGTACGTAGGCGAGAACGGCCTTTCTGAGGTGGCCCACAAGACTATTGCCGGCATCCTCGACCTCGCTGGCTCCCTCACCGCTTTCGGCGACACCAACCCAACATCATACTTCCGTCTTGTGCCTCACCAGGAGGCTCCTACCAACATCTGCTGGGGCGATCGTAACCGCTCTGCAATGGTGCGTGTGCCACTCGGATGGCAGAAGGGCTCGGGCAACATGATGGCCGCCTGCAACCCACTCGAGGCCAATACCGAGGTGGACTTCTCTCACAAGCAGACTATCGAGCTCCGCACCCCAGATGGCAGCGCCAACGTATACCTGCTCCTTGCCGGTATGACCGTGGCCGCCCGTCATGGATTCGAGATGGAGAACGCCGTACAGTACGCCAAGGATCGCTACGTGAGCGTCAACATCTTCGAGCATGAAGACGTGCTCAAGCGCCTCGCCGTTCTGCCCGACAGCTGCGCCGCCAGCGCCGATCTTCTCGAACGCGACCGTAAACTCTATGAGGAACAGGGTGTGTTCGATCCTAAACTCATCGACGGCATTCTCGAGAGCCTCCGCAAGTTCAACGACCGTACCCTCCGTCAGGATATCGGCAACGATCAGCAGAAGATCCTCGAGCTCGTCGAAACATTCATCCACTGCGGATAATCATGGTATTCGGACTTGACGACGACAAGGTCGCATTTCCCGACCCGAAATATGCAGAGCCCGACGGCCTGCTCGCTGTGGGGGGCAAACTCAATTTTGAGTGGCTCCTCACAGCCTATTATTATGGCATCTTTCCCTGGTTTTCCGTCGACCAAAAGCCCTATTGGTTCTCCCTCGATCCGCGCATGGTGCTCAAAATCGACGACTTCCGCTACACAAAAAGTCTTCGACGCGTGGTAGAGAGCCACCGCTTCGAGGTGTGCATCGACACCGACTTCGAGGCCGTTATCCGAGCCTGCTCCTCTACACCCCGCGAGGGCGAAGACGGAACCTGGATTACCCAAGACTTCCTCGACGGCTATATAGACCTTCACCGCCGGGGTTTTGCCCATTCCTTTGAAACTTACTACAATGGAGAGCTCGTGGGCGGCCTCTATGGCGTCTCTATCCACGATGTATTCTCCGGAGAGTCTATGTTCCATACCATGACCGACGCCTCAAAGGTAGCCTTCGTGCGGCTCATAGAGTGGTGCCGCTGCCACGGATTCCGATTCATCGACGCCCAGCAGCCCACTGACCATCTCGCTTCATTGGGCGCCAAGCCCATCCCCCGTGAAGAGTTCTCCCAGCTCATGAGTTCTCTCAAACTTGATGAGACCATTGTCGGTAAATGGCCATCGCATTATGCCGTGCTTCTCATCGGAGGAAATCTAGGCGACAGAGTGACCTTGTTGGAAGAGGCCTGCTCCAAGATCAACGCCCGAATTGGCAGCATCGCCAAAGTGTCAAAGGTTTATGAAACCGAGCCCTGGGGGTTTGAGGCCGACCAAAACTTCTTGAATATGGCCCTGTTGGTGGATACCGATCTCGACCCCGAGGCAGTGCTCCATACTGCCCTCGATATCGAGGCCGAACTCGGCCGCGTGCGCCACGGACAAGGCTATGCCTCACGACCTATGGATATCGATATCATCCTCTATGACCACAAGGTAATCAACAGCCCCGACCTCATAGTGCCCCATCCCCGCATGCAGCAGCGCCGTTTCGTGCTCCAACCCCTGGCCGACATCATTCCTTGGTATCGTCACCCGGTGCTACGAAAAAGCATAGCTGCACTTCTTACCGAGTGCCTCGACCCCTGTGAAGTCAGGTGTAAGAGCAAAGAGTAATGGATTTGGCATGGTTGCCATAATAATGGTTCATAATAAAAGAATCTCCACTCGCTTCGAGAAAGCAAGAGTGTCATGAATAAAAAAAGAACAAAATAATATAGAAATATTTGGTAGATTCAAAAAAAAGTAGTAATTTTGCACTTCGATTTGTGGATAATTATTGTTCGCAAAAATTATTGAAAACACATAAAATCAATTAAATAAATGTACGCAATAGTAGAAATCGCAGGCAAGCAATTCAAGGTTGCAAAAGATCAGAAGATCTTCGTAAGCCGTCTTCAGAACGAAGAAGGTAGCGAGGTTTCTTTTGACACCGTGATGCTTAAAGACAATGATGGCGCTGTTGAGGTTGGCAAACCTTACATCGCTGGTGCTAACGTAAAGGCCACCGTACTGAAACACCTCAAGGGTGACAAGGTGCTCGTGTTCAAGAAGATCCGTCGTAAGGGCTATCAGAAGATGAATGGTCATCGTGACTATCTGACCCAGATCCAGATCAGCAGCATCAATTAATCAATTTAGTTAGTAACACTTTAAAAACGTAATACTATGGCTCATAAAAAAGGTGTCGGTAGTTCCAGCAACGGTCGTGAATCCGAAAGCAAACGTTTAGGCGTTAAGATCTTTGGCGGTCAGAAATGCATCGCAGGTAACATCATCATCCGTCAGCGCGGTACTGTTCACAACCCTGGCCAGAATGTTGGCATGGGTAAGGACCATACCCTCTATGCTCTCGTTGATGGTACTGTTCAGTTCAAAAAAGGACGCGAGAACAAGTCATTCGTTTCAGTTATCCCAGCAGTTGAGGAATAAGACTGATTCGGACACAACGATAAAAAGAGACATCCGTTCGGGTGTCTCTTTTTTTTGTATCTCCAAATCAGTAACAATCGGTAGATTATCTGTCAATCTTCATCGACTCTTCTTGAACGCGGATGCTTTCGCTATGGAGCTTTTCGAAGAGTTCTTTCACAAATTCCTCAGATAGTCCCGTCTCTCGGGCCATCTCGATCCTCTTGTTCAGTACCGCCTCCCATCGTTTGGGCTGGTAGGTGGTCATCTTGTGGGCACGCTTCACGTCGGCTATCTTAAGCGATATCTGCAGTCGGCTTTCAATGAGCTTGAGGAGTTCCTTGTCCACGGAGTCTATCTGGCTTCGCAAGTAGGACAGTTCATCGGCAGCAGAACCATTCTCCTGCTTTACCACCAATGTTTGGAGTATCTGCTTGAGTTCGATGGGTGTGATCTGCTGAGCCTTGTCGGTGAGGGCTTGACTTGGATTGCAATGCACTTCGATCATTAGTCCATCGAAGTTGAAGTCGAGTGCCGTCTGTGCCATGTCGGCAATGAGTTGGCTTTTGCCGCAGATGTGGCTAGGGTCACATATTATTGGTATTTCGGGCATTCGCCGGCGCAGCTCCATGGGTATCTCCCATAGAGGATTATTTCGATATCCTAGATTGTTGTATACGTCGAATCCGCGATGGATGGCCAGGACCTGTTTGGCACCAATCTGGAAGCATCGCTCTAAGGCGCCTATCCAGGCGTTGATGTCTGGCGACATGGGGTTCTTTACCATGATGGGCTTTTGTGTGCCTCGCATTGCCTCGGTGAGTTCGCTCATCGAGAAAGGATCTCCGGAAGTGCGGGCTCCGATCCATAGAGCGTCGATATCGTATTTCTCACATAGTTCCACGTGAGAGGGCTTGGCTACTTCGCAGCAGAATTTCAGACTAGGGCATTGCTGCTTGAGTCCGCTAATCCATTGCAATGCAGCTTCTCCTAGGCCCTCGAATCCGCCGGGACGGGTGCGGGGTTTCCATACGCCGCAGCGTATCATGCCCACTTCGTGGATCTGGCTCAAGGCATGGACAGTCTCGGTCAGCTGCTCTTGGCTTTCGACGCTGCAAGGCCCTGCTATGATGATAGGGCGGTCGTTCATTGGTTGCTGACTTTGGTCTTCTTGGCCAGTTCAAAAAGTGCTACGGGCAGGTGGCAGTAGCCGTTGGGGTTCTTTATGAGATAGTTTTGGTGTCGCTCATCGGCAGCGGTGAAGTTGCGGAAGGGTTCTACTTCGACGCAGAGTGGCTGTCCGTAGTGCTTGGCTTCGGCCTCCATGACGGTCTTGATGACGGGAAGGTCGGCCTCGTCGGTATAGTAGATGCCCGTACGATAGCGCGTGCCTTCGTCCTCGCCTTGCTTGTTGAGGCTGGTGGGGTCGATGGCCTTGAAATACATCTCCAATAGGAAGCGCAAGCTTACTATGTCGGCATCGTAGCTGAGCTTAACAGCCTCGGCATAGCCGGTGGTGTCGGTGTATACTTCTTCGTAGGTGGGGTTTTCAGTGTTGCCGTTTGCAAATCCGACTTCGGTGGAAAGCACGCCTTCGATGAGCTGAAGGTAGCGTTGTGCGCCCCAGAAGCAGCCGGCTGCCAAGTATATTTCTTTTCTATTCATATCCAGTTATTCAATCACGATTTCGTCAATAAAGATGTAGCTGTCCCAATTCTTGGCGGGATGCCACTCAGGCAGTTTGCCGGGGTTCTTGGCCACCACGCGCAGGTATTGGGTGTTGATCTTGAGGTCGCGCACGGTATTGTCGTTGATTCGGGTGCCGCCGATGCGGAATTCGGGATCAAACTGCTCGGTGCGTGCCAGTGTCCAGTTCTTGCCGTCCTTCGAGGTATAGATCTCTACGGTCTGGGCTGAGAGTATCCAGTCGAAGGTGTTCTGGCAGAAGCGCAGACTGATGTGGTCGATGGCGGTCTTGCGGCCGAAGTCGTAGTCGGCCACCACGTCGTTGCCCCAGTATCCTTGCCAATGTCCGTCGGCATAGCTGAGGTCGCTGCCCAGTTCGCCGTCGGCCAGGGCGTTGTCGCCACCGCCAGAGTAGGTCTCCTTGTAGGTGCTGTACTCGCTTCCGAGGGCCTTGAGGTGCCCCATGCCTTTATGCTTGAGCAGGTACTTCTCGCTGTCGAAGCGGTCGCCCCACTGGTTGAAGGTGACGGCCTTTACCGTCAGGCTGCGCTCAAGAGCGAAGGGCTCTTTGTAGAGATGGCTGCCCGTCGAGGGCTGGCGGCCGTCGAGGGTATAGTAGATCGAGGCGTCGTTGCCGATGGTCTGCATGGTCACCATGGGAGTGCCGTCGGCGGCTGCAGATGTGCTGACGAAGACGTGGTTAAAGGCCTCAAGTACCTCGTTGCCCAGTCGGTCGTAGCGCTCGCAGATGATGTCGCGGCTGTAGGCGTCGGCCTCTCTGTCCCAAAGGAGGAGATATTCTTTCTTGAGCGCGTGGAGCTGTTCGAAGTAGCGGTCGGCCATCTGGTGGGCGAGAGCGATGTCTCCCTCGTTGTGGCTCTGGAGCGCTTTATAGAGCTGGGCGCGCAGGCGGCTCTTGGCGGAGACGGCCTGGATGCGGTGTACCGAGTAGGTGAAGTAGTCGATGATGTCGTTATTGGTGGCCTCCAACTCCTTGGCTAGGACGGCCATGTTGAGGTCCACGCTGTCGCAGCGGTTAAGGGTTTGTTCGCCCACGTTGCTGGGGTAGAATTCGAGCAGCGGCTGCATGAGGGCTCCGGTGTTGAACCAGTCACCCACCCATTTGTCGGAAGCCAGGTCCCCAACCTTGTAGATGAGGTCGGTGGATTCAAGGCCGGTGAGGCGTGCGAAGTTCTCGTTGAAGAGGCGCTCGCGCTCGGCCATTTCAGCTTCAGCCTGCTTGGGATCGGTACTCTTGATGGGGTTCCAGGCCATTTCGGCGCCCCACATCATGGCGTGCCAGCAGTCTCCAAAAAGACTCTCACCGCTATCGTCCCAGGCTGTGTTGATCAGTCCGCGGGCACCGGCGAGGTAGCCGTCGCGGGCAAAGTCGGCGATGTTCTTGATATAGTTGCGTACCTGGGGTATGCTGCTCCAGTGGCTCACGCCTGGTGCCACCCAGAATTTCGTTCCCTGCTCCTGGTGCAGTTTGGCGAATGGCTCGAGCATGGAGTTGTAGTCGTCTTGTGCCACGTAGCTCCACACCACATACTGCATGTCCTTGGGCAGTTTCTTGAGCATCGAGGGATCCTTGCCCACGATGTCGCCCCACATCAGCACCTCTTTGTTGTAGGGCTTTATCAGGTCGTATACCTTGTTGATGTGGCGGCAGTAGGCCTCGTCGGCACCAATCTTGTCCACATATTCGCGGGCACGTCCGCTGCCGAGGCCTTCGGTCTCGTCGCAGTTGATGTTGATCCATGGGCTTTCGGGGTAGGCTTCCATGGTGTTGGCTATCTGGTCGGCGAGGAAGTCGTAGGTGCGAGGCTCGGCGGGATTCACGTTGCTCCACGAGTCTTTCATGTATTGGTAGTAGGGGATGCGGAGGGTCTTCTCGAAGTGGGCAAAGCACTGGAGGTTGGCCATCATGGTTGTCGTATTATAATATTCCTTGACAGTCTTGCTGATTCCGTTGTCGGGCACGATGTCGGGGTATTTGGGGTTGTAGAGGCTGTGCTCGGTGTAATAGCTGCCGAAGTTCATCTTTACGTCTTCCAGCGAATACACCTGGGCCATCCCGAATCTGGAGTTGGTGATAGGTCCGCGGCTCACGTCGTCGAGCCAGCCGCGATATTCGAAGGCGGGCCAGTCTGTGATTTCCATGCAGGGGATCTCGTAATTCCAAAGTCGCATAAGTTGGTTGAGGGTTGTCCAGGCTGTTGCATCGCTGATGGCACCAGTGATGGTGATGATGATGCTGTCGGGGGTGATGGCGAGGCGGTAGGCCTCGCGCTGGTTTTTGGCGCCTGGGATACAGTCTACGGTGTCGTAATAGATGATCATGGGCATCTGGTCCACGCCTTGCGACTTCATCATCTTTTTCATCGTCTTGAGCTCGGACTTGCTGATGGGGTGGCTGTTCGCAAAATAGAAATGGTCCTCATTCAGCCGGCATACGCCTTCAGTGCGTACCACCTGCTGTGGGGTGGGGATGACTCTTGAGTTGAACTGGCTCTGTGCCGAGGCGCCCAGTGTGAGCAGCATAGCGGCGGCAAGGGTGAGTATTCTTTTCATATTCTTCAAAAATAATGTGCAAAAATAATAAAAAAAGCCGACACGTGCAAATGTGTCGGCTATCTTTCTTGTAATACTTTGTATTACAGGTTGAATTCTTTCTTGATGGTGGGCACATAGTCGAGCAGTTCCCATCCGAAGAACTGCACATTTTTCTTTACAAGCTTGCCGTTCTCCATCACCTCAACCTTTGCCTTATAGGGGTCGCGGCCCATGTGGCCATAGGCGGCGGTAGGGGCGAAGATGGGGTTCT
>JAKSMS010000044.1 GCA_024400415.1 Bacteroidales bacterium
AGAATATGTCTGAATGTTTGGTAGTTACACCAACATATAATGAAAAGGAGAATATCGAGAAGATAATCCGCAAGGTGTTTTCGCTCGATAAGGAGCTGGACATGCTGATTATCGAAGATAATTCCCCTGACGGAACGGCCGACATCGTGAAGCGGCTGATGACCGAGTTTCCCAACCGCCTCTTCATGAAGGAGCGCAAGGGCAAGCTGGGCCTCGGCACCGCCTATCTGGCCGGATTCGAGTGGGCGCTGGAGCACGGCTACAACTACGTCTGCGAGATGGACGCCGACTTCAGCCACAATCCCGACGACCTTCCCCGCATGTTTGAGGCCTGCCAGAGCGGAAAAGGCGACGTGGTGGTGGGCTCGCGCTACGTCGACGGCAAGATCAGCGTGGTGAACTGGCCCATGAAGCGCCTGCTGATGAGCTACTACGCCTCCAAATACGTGCGCCTCATCACCCGCATGAGGGTGTTCGACGCCACGGCCGGATTCGTGTGCTACAGCCGCAAGGTGCTGGAACGCATGAAGTTCGACAAGGTGAAGTTCGTGGGCTATGCCTTCCAGATCGAGATGAAATACACAGCCACACGCTTAGGGTTCAAGATCTACGAACTGCCGATTATCTTTACAGACAGAGTGTTAGGCACCTCAAAGATGAGCATGAAGATCTTCAAGGAGGCCTTCTTCGGCGTGTTCAACCTCAGATTCAGAAATTGGAAAAACTACTAAAAGATGAAAAAGATACTCATAGCAGCACTGGCGCTGGTGCTTGGTTTCGGCGCCATGGCCCAGGACAAGATGCTCAGCTCCAAGCAGCTGATGACCCGCGGCCTCTACCCTAACCACCCCTATCGCGGCGTGCAGTTCGTGGGCAACACCAGCAAGGTGGCCTATATCAGCAACGACACCCTCTTCGTAGAGGGCAAGTGCCTGCTCACCCTCGACAAGCTCAACGAGGCTGTCGTGGCCAAAGGGGAGGAGAAACTTCGCTATCTCGGTGGACTGAAGATGGAGAGCGAGAAGCAGGTCACCCTCGCCGTAAACGGCAAAATGATGCGCTACGACGTGGCCAAGAAGAGCCTTGACCTCGTGTGCGACGGTGCCATGAATGTGGCCGAAGGCTCAAGCAACCGCTATGCCTACAACGACGACAACATCCTCGTAATCATGGATGATGGTCGCGATATCGTATGCGGAGACAAGAACGAGAAGGGCGTGGTTTACGGCCAGTCCGTCCATCGCAACGAGTTCGGCATCAACGGCGGTATCTTCTGGTCGCCAAAGGGCAACAAGATTGCCTTCTACCGCATGGACCAGAGCATGGTGGCCGACTACCCACTGGTGCGCACCAGCAACAAGGGCATCGCCGAGAGCGACCCATTCAAGTACCCCATGGCAGGCGAGAAGAGCCACGAGGTGACTCTCGAGATTATCGACCTCAACACTTCGAGCCACATCTACCTCAATACCCGCAAAGACAACTCCGTTCACGAGCGCGAGATGTATCTCACCAATGTGGCTTGGAGCCCCGACGAGCAGAGCATCTATATCGCCAAGATCAATCGCGAGCAGAACCACATGTGGTTTGAGCGCTACAATGCTGAAACAGGCAAGCTCGACAAGGTGCTCTTCGAGGAACAGAACAACCGCTACGTGGAACCTTGCGACGCTATGGTGTTCCTCCCCAACGATGCAGGCAAATTCCTGTGGTTCAGCATGCGCGACGGATACAAGCACCTCTATCTCTATGACACTGACGGCAACATGCTCCGCCAGATCACCCATGGCGAATACGAGGTGGAAGGCATCATCGGATTCGACGCCAAGGGCGAAAACCTCTACGTCTATGCCAACAAGGACAACCTCGCTGGCCGTGCCGCCTATCGCGTAAACATGAAGACCCTCGAGATGACCCGCCTCACCTCGGCCGAGGGCACCCACACCGTGCAAGTGAGCAAGGACGGCAAGAGCATCATCGACATCTACAGCTCTGTTAATGTTCCTGCCCGCTGCCAGGTGCTCGACGCCAAGGGAAACGTGAAGAAGACCCTCTATGACTCGCCAAACCCACTGGCCGAGTACGCCATGCCAGGCATCAAGCTAGGCACCATCAAGGCAGCCGACGGCAAGACCGACCTCTACTACCGACTCATCACCCCTCCAAACATGGAGCCCAGCAAGAAATACCCAACCCTCGTATATGTATATGGCGGTCCTCACAGCCAGCTCGTTACCGACAGCTGGCTCGCAGGCGGAAACCTCTATTTCACCTTTCTCGCCCAGCAGGGCTATGTGGTGTTCACCCTCGACAACCGCGGCACTGACAACCGTGGCTTTGAATTCGAGAGCTGCACCCATCGTCAGCTTGGCACCATCGAGATGGCCGACCAGATGGAGGGCGTTAAGTTCCTCCAGAGCCTTCCCTACGTAGACAAAGACCGCATGGGCGTTGAGGGCTGGAGCTTCGGCGGATTCATGACCATCACCATGAAACTGGCTCACCCAGAGATCTTCAAGGTGGGTTGCGCCGGCGGTCCTGTAATCAACTGGAAATGGTATGAGATCATGTACGGCGAGCGCTACATGGACATGCCTCAGGAGAACCCAGAGGGCTATGCCAACAACTGCCTGCTCGACAAGGCCAAAGACCTTCAGGGACGCCTGCTTGTGATCCATGGCGCTGAGGACAACACCGTGGTATGGCAGCACTCCATCGAGTTCAACCAGGCCTGCATCAAGGCCGGCAAGCTGGTCGACTACTACTTCTACCCACACCACGAGCACAACGTGCTGGGCTACGACCGCATCCACCTCTTCGAGAAGATGTTCGACTACTACGAGACCTTCTTGAAATAAATGATAAAACCTCTTAACTTATAGAAAATGTTCACAGGTATTATTGAAAAGACCGCCCGCGTGGTGGCCATCAGACAGGAAGGCACCAACTTCCATTTCACCCTAACGGTCGACTTTGCCGACGAGCTGGCTATCGACCAAAGCATGGCCCACGACGGCTGCTGCCTCACCATCGTGCACCTCGACAAGGCACTGAAGCAGTATACCGTCACCGCCATGGACGAAACCATGCTCAAGACCAACCTCTCCACCTGGAAGGTAGGCACCGAAGTCAACGTAGAGCGAGCCATGATGATGAACGGCCGCCTAGACGGACATATCGTTCAGGGCCACGTAGACCAGACCGCAACCTGCACCAAGGTGGTAGACGAGAACGGCTCTTGGCGCTACTATTTCGAATACGACCCCACCAAGAACGAGGAGTTCTTCACCGTGCCTAAGGGTTCTATCTCCATCAACGGCACCAGCCTCACGGTGGTGGACGCCGAAGAAGGAATGTTCTCTGTGGCCATCATCCCCTACACCCACGAGATCACCAACTTCCACAATATCGTGCCTGGCACCGTGGTCAACATCGAATTCGACGTAATCGGCAAGTACGTACAGCGTCTGATGTCCATGTACAGAAAGTAATCAATCGACGCAATCGATAGAAAGAGAAAGGTCCGACATCTTCGGACCTTTTTCATTTATGTACACAGATAAACCATCTGCCCTAGTATTAGAATTTCAATCTAACACACATATTAATCACGGCACTGGGTCGTAGCCCGAGCCCCCGAAAGGATTGCAACGAAGAATACGTTTTAGCGCCAGCCAGCCTCCTTTGAAGGGACCATACTTCTGGATAGCCTCGATGGCATATTGCGAACAGGTAGGAGTAAAACGACAAGCAGGCGGCGTCAGCGGCGAGATACACTGCTGATAAAACCTAATAAGGCCCAACATCACAGATTGCAGCACCTTCTTCATTCCTAGAGATTCTTCTCAAGCTGAGCCAATATCTTATCAAACTTCTTGTACAGCACATGATAGTCCATTATCTCGGTATGGATGTAGTTGATAGAGATGATCAGCTTGGTATCGTGGGATTCTAATAGTTGATAAAGGGCAGGCTTGTGGAGTCGGTAGCACTCTCTAGTGAGGCGCTTCACCCTATTGCGGTCCACAGCGTGATGGAACTTCTTCTTGGAAGTGGCAATGAGCACTTGCGCACGCGCAGGGATTTCATCTGCGTCGCACTTGCGCCACGTCACGCTATACGGAAACACCATCATCCTCTCCCCTTTGCGGAAAAGGATATCAATCTGCTTTTGCGAGCAGAGACGTTCCGATTTGTCGAAAGTGAACACTACTGGTTTTCTCCCTTTTCTGCTGCAGCTTCTTTGGCCTTGCGCTCTGCTGCTCTAGCAGCACGACGAGCTGCGGCTTCGGCACGTTTTTCCTCCATGCGCTGCTTATACACGGCCTTGTTAGCAATCACGGGCTTCACCTTCTTTGACGATCCGGTGCCTATGCTGACGGTGGTCTTGCTCGACTTCTCCACCTTCTTGGACACTGCTGCCTTGGTAGGAGCATCTAAGATATCCTTACCGGTAACATAGTTCTCTAGAGCCATTGCCATGGAGGGAGCTGCCTTGGTAGGTGCTGCGATAGTGAGCTTCAGTCCAGCCTCTTTGATAGCGGCCTGGGTGGAGCTGCCAAAGGCGGCTATCAGCACGCCGCTTTCTGCGGCATTGGGGAAGTTGGCCATGAGCGAACGCACTCCGTAGGGAGAGAAGAGCGCTATCATGTCGAAATCAGAAAGCTTGAACTCTTTCAAGTCCTTAGGCACCGAGGTGTACATAGGTGCCTTGGTATATTTCAGTTTGGCCTTGTCGAGGGCCTTGGTATATTCGGTCTGCTTCTCGTCAGAGCAGGGGAAGAGGAATTTCTCTTCGCGGTGCTTGGTCATCATCTCTACCAACTCGCCGAATAGCTGCGAGGTGCCAAAGAAAATCTTGCGCTTGCGATACTGGATATAGTTTTGCAGATAGAGGGCGATAGCTTCTGAAGAGCAGAAGTACTTCATGGTTTCGGGTATCACCTCGCGCAACTCTTTCGACATGCGGAAGAAATGGTCTACCGACATCTTGCTGTTGAACACTACGGCAGTATGCTCTGCCAGGTGGATGCGGGTCTTTCTAAAGTCAGAAACGCTGATTCCTACTACATCAAAAAATTTGTAGAATGTGAGGTCGACATTATACTTTCCAACCAGATTTTTGTAGGGCGATTTGTCTATTTCGGCAGGCGCCGGCTGGGAAACCAGTATCTTATTAATCTTCATTCGTTATTCAAAAAAATCTCTATAGCTCTCTGAACTACAAAATATTAATAACCTTTAACAGTACCATTATCGGCACAAATTCGACGATGCAAAGATAATAAAATAAATGCAAATATGCGGACTTTGATTGTGTTAAAAATAATTTAATACCTCTCAAAAAACGCAATGCAAACATTATCACAAACAGGATTGCCACCGCTATGAGAGGCACTAATCCTAACGATTTTCCGTAGTACAGCACCATCACTAAGGGCACCGCAAACGTAGTTTCGAGAAGGACAAAGAAATAACTGCTCGTGATATAGGATATGGCAGCATCGCCCTCGTCAAAAGTGTAGCCTATGAGGCGGAAGAGCGTGTTGCGGAAATGATATACGGCCGTAAGGGACAATGTCAGTGCCATATATATGGCCATGAACTGCCAGGACGACATATCGGGCAGGAACCTAGGTTCCACTCCATCGGCCAGATAGCAGGCAATCAAGGCCACTACTGCCCCCCACATGATGGATATAGGCGCCAATACCGACATGTGGTTGAGATTATTCTCTCTCAGTGTGCGGTCCATCGTTCTATGATTGAAAGTCGAGGCCAGCACATTGGACACCTTCAATCCATGGGTCTTAAAATAGACTAGCAGACATACCGTCAATACCACCAGCACTCCAAACACCCAAGGGGGTGTGAGGCCTGATTCGTGGGGCTGAGGTTCACTGTCTTTCACTTGCAGGCTATGGCCCTTAAACAAGCTTTCCACCTCCACCACTTCGGGTCTCGACAATGTGGACAAGATTGAATCTAGCGAAAATACTGCCGTATCAGCATGAACGACCTCCAACGTGGAATCTGGAGCGCAGAATGGGATATATTGGGCAGTATCAGTCTGTAGCATTTTCTATTATCGGGTGATCACTAAGCGCTCTTGGGCAGTGCCTCTGGAGCTAGATATTTTTATCAAATAAGTTCCATAACGCAGATTGCGGGTAGAATATTGTGCCGGCACTCCTTTTCTCAACACTATCGTCCCCACGAGGCGGCCCATCATGTCGTATATCTCTGCCGTTGCGTCATCGTCCACGGATAGTGTCACCTGCCCACGGGCCGGATTGGGATACAGGTTCATTTCCAATTGGATCACCCGCACATCCTCGTTCAGCGTGTCAGCTATCTGTTCGCCGCTGCCGCACATTTCGTCCCATCGGGCAAAGGGCAGTCTCACGTCATCAATCCACACGCAGTCCTCATTCATCGAGATGGCTCCATCTTTGGAATAGCGCCAAGTCAGCGTATGCACGCCCTGTGGCACTATCGTCTTCCAATAAGTCCAGTTCTTCACTCCCGACCAGTAGTATAGGCGCTGATTGTCAAGGAAGATATTGAGACGGTCTTTATCCGGTTCAGTGGAAGTCCGCAACCAGAACGATAGCGTGTCTGGACGTTCTACCGCCACCACCAGCCTTAGGTCGGTATGCTCCCCGTGCTCTACGGAACCCGAGCGCATGCTCCAAAGACCGCTGTGGGATGCTGTGCTGTCTGCCAGCCAGGGATGAAGCGATTCGTTCTGCCAGGGATAGTGCACCGTGTCCTCAAAGGTCTCTCTCCCCGAGGCAGCCTCCCACCATGCATCAAGCACCGTATCGGGAGTGCGGATTTCCACCCATAACCCCTGGAGGGGATTTGGCATTGCCATATCGTATTCCAACGTCTCCGCCCCGCCGCCGTCTACCGACATTGAAGCATCAAAATCCAATACTTGCTGGTCGGGATACGTCTTTGCCATAACATGCAGCGGCCATTCCGTCACAGCCATGCCGCTTCGGTTGCTGGCCATGATCCTCAACCGCGCATCCCTGTTAGGGAGCAGTTCTCCTATGAGGTGGGGCGTGATCTCTATATCGGGCTGGGCCACCTCCCACCCTATGGCAATCCACCGCAGCAACGTGTCGTTCCCCGACCATGCAGCGGCATGCATTCTCACGTCTTTTGCCCTCGTAGGCTGCACTTCTACTGCCACCGAAATCAGCGTATCTGATCCTGGTGCCAGATCGCCCAACAGCAAGTCTGCTACCGGAACCACCCATCCGCCGCAACTGTCCGCAGACGTCTGCAGCAGCCTTGCCACAACGCCTCTCGCCGTATCTGCGCCCATGTTGGCACACACGAATTCTAGCGTGTCTGTTCCTGCGTCATGATGACTCCCGACCAGACTCAGACACACCTTGGCACCTGCAGGCACTAGTGGCCTTTGTGTCACAATAGTTGGCATCGAGTATGGCTTTGTGGCCGTGAGGGTCACCGCCGAGCTGTCGAGAGGACTGCTCAAAGCCAGTTCCAGACTTCCCTCTACTCCCACTATCCCGCTGGCTAGCAAAATGTCATTCTGAACCGCCGTAATCCTTTCACCAGGCAATCCGCTCGCCATCACGCTATAATCGCCTGCCTCCATGGCATGGGTCGCTAGTTGTGTATGGCCTATTTCTCCCACATGGATTGGCGTAGCCGGATCGCCTATCAGGCAATATGCCTCCCAGTAGAATCCATCGTTATTCGACCCCGACTCTGTTACAGCCATATTTCCCGCCAGCAGCATCTCTCCCATGGTGCGAATCTGCCTATGCCCTAGTTTGTCGAAGGCTCCTTCATGAAGGGTATCTGCAACAGCATGCAGGCTTATCGGACGCTTAGCGCCCACACTCCAAAAATAATCCTCTTCCCACAGCGTCTCATTGCCAGCGCCTATCACAGCCACTGCACCGCCTCGATCTTTGCGCAACAGCTGCTCCCCAAAGCAATTCCCGCCAAAGCGGTTGCTCTCACAGCAGTTGTTCACCCATATTCCTGCATAAGCGGTGTCTATGTCCGCCACAGTCACATCGGGCCTACTCCAGCCATATATGTCGCAATGGGAGGTATAGCTTACCAGTCCCCAATCCTGCTGCAGTGCCGATACCACGCTGCTTCTCATGGCATTTGATTCTGGATTCCTAAAGCAGAGGGTGTCCACACCGGCAGAAAGCATCTGCGACACATAGTTCACCTGCCCATTCGTGGTTGTAGGTGCCGGAGTTCGTCCCTCCTCTCCTGCCACCAGCAGCGCCCTGCGGGATGCCGCAGTATCAGGCAGCTGCTCATAGCGCAATATCTTGTCCACCACATGGCGCAAGACTGCCGTATCGCTTACGGGCAGCCTCCCCACAAGCGCTTCTGGCAAGTAGTCGTTGGTATACTCTCCATAATAGAGGTCGGCATAGTGGGAATTCAATCCCGGCAGGTTATGACGACCCGAAAAGCTCCCAACATCTTCAATATCGCCCACGATGAGCACATAACTGGGATTCCTCCTCTTGAGTCTGGCCCTGAGCGTGTCAGGAGTAAGTCCGTCGCTATTTATCAGTTCCACCTCATAGCCGCATTGCCTGCGCCAGGATGCGAGGCGCTCCACTGCAGGTGCTAGCCTTGCGGGAACCACAATCTCATATCTCTCTTCGTTCATGCCCTTGCTGGCATTAGGCATCGTATGCCCTATGTAATAGTTGATGCTGTGCACCTTGAGGATTCCCGACTCGGCATCATACTCCACAGGACGCACCTCCAACTGCCAGAGCACCCTTCCGCGCATCGTTCCGATACGGCTCAGGATCAAGCGTTCCTCATCCGCCCTGGGCATCCTGCCATAAAGATACCCCGGTTCAAAGTCAGCCGTTCTCCCCTTCACACGAGCAGGCTGCACAGGATACATATCCCCTTCAACCGATAGCGCATACACGCTGTCTGCCACAACCACAGCCCAAGCGCTGTCGCCGCCCCAGAATGTCTCGCGATAGACTGGCAGTTCTGGCATGCCCACCGAACAAGAATAGCCATTGCATGCTGGCGACTCAATGTGCTTCAGTCCCAACGAGTCTGTCGTCACCCTTACCTCTTCCAGTCCCAGATGCCGCAGAGTCTGAGCCTGCACAGCCTGGCTAGCCAGCAGCGCAACCATCAGTATAACAATATATCTCAGCCTATCAACTATCTTCATTTTCAACTGCAAAGGTACATATTTTTTTCAATCAGCGCAAACTTTTCTTCCTAGCCATGCAATAATTGGGCACATCGCGCGTTAAAAAAATAATTATTAATATCGATATTTACTCCCAATGAAGTGCAGCATCCCTAAAGGTACACGCGACTTTATGCCCACCGAGATGGCTCGTCGCAACTATATATTCGACACGATCCGCAACGTCTTCAAGACCTACGGATTTGAACCTATCGAAACCCCCTCCATCGAAAACCTCTCCACCCTCATGGGCAAATATGGCGAGGAGGGCGACAAGCTCCTCTTCAAAGTGCTCAACTCTGGCGACTTCATGAAAGATGTCGACTTCTCTCAGGAATACCACAAGGTGGCACCCAAGATCTGCGAACGCGGCCTACGCTACGACCTCACCGTCCCCTTCGCCCGCTTTGTCGTTCAGCATCGCGACCAAATCACCTTCCCATTCCGCCGCTTCCAGATCCAGCCCGTATGGCGTGCCGACCGTCCGCAGAAAGGTCGCTACCGCGAATTCTACCAGTGCGATGCCGACATGATCGGTTCCGAGTCACTCCTCAACGAGCTCGAACTCGTGCAGATGGTCGACGAGGTGTTCCACCGCTTCGGCATCAACGTATGCCTCAAGATTAATAATCGCAAGGTCCTCGCCGGCATTGCCGACCTCATTGGCGCCCCCGACAAGCTCGTCGACATCACCGTGGCCATCGACAAACTCGATAAGATCGGACTCGAAAACGTCCAGAAAGAGCTCGCCGAGCGCGGCCTCACCCCCGAGCAGATCCAGGCACTCAACCCCGTCTTCGAACTCAACGGCACCGCCTCCGAAAAGATAGCCCAGCTCCAAACCCTCTTTGCTAACAACGAGACCGGACTCAAAGGCACCGAAGAACTCGCAACCCTCTTCTCCTATATCGAGGCTGCCGGCATACGCTGCCAGGTAGAGCTCGACCTCACCCTCGCTCGCGGACTCAACTACTACACCGGCGCCATCTTCGAAGTCAAAGCCCTCGACGTGGCCATGGGGTCCATCTCTGGAGGCGGACGCTACGACAACCTCACCGGCATCTTCGGCATGCCCAACGTCAGCGGCGTAGGCATCAGCTTCGGTGCCGACCGCATCTACGACGTACTCACCGAACTCGAGAAATTCCCCTCCGACCTCGACCAGTCAGCCAAAGTGCTCTTCATCAATTTCGGACCCGCCGAGCAAGCCTACTGCATACGCTATGCCGCCCAACTGCGCGCTGCCGGCATCAGCACCCTCATCTACCCCGACTCCGCCAAGATGAAGAAGCAGATGGACTTCGCCAACAAGAAGCTCATACCCTACGTCATCATCGTTGGCGAAAACGAAATCGCCAGCAACAGCCTCACCATCAAAAATATGGCCACAGGCGAACAGCAGACCCTCGATATCAACCAAGTAGTATCACTCCTTAAATAATGAGACACCTCAAGTCCCTGCTGCTCCTAGCGGCGCTCTGCATCCTCCACAGCCTCTCTCACGCACAAGACACCGTGCGCTATGAGTTCATTGACGACTACAGCGCCTCCCTGCACAACGCCGCCGACATCCACCCCGACTCCCTCTACGCCTTACGCCAGCAGCTGCTGCTCACCGCAGACTCCCTCGAGTCCGTCCGCAGCGCTTTAGACATCATGCGCAATGTGCTCGACTCCAACTCCACGGCCATCAGCAGGCTGCGCCACAGGCTAGACATCACCACCCATCACCGAGACTCCCTCCTCATCACCAACGAGCGCTTCCAGAAAGAGCTGCAAGAGAAGAACACACTCCTCGAAAGCCAAGTCAAGGCCATGCAGGAAAAAGAAAGCCTCTTCGCCGAAAAAGAGGAACTCTACCGCAAAGCCATCACCTCCAACGATATCGACAAGGCCAAGTTCGAGGGCGAGATCCAATCCAAGAACATCTCCATTGAGGCCAAAGCCCGCGAAATCGCCTACCTCCAGCGCGACCTCGACTCCAAAGCCCAGACCCTCACCGCACAAAAAGAAGACTACGAGCGCCTCACCAAAGAGCGCGACCGCTACCTCCATATCGTAGACTCCCTCCGACAGCTCGTGCGCGCCGCCGAACTCGAAAACGTACGCAAGGACGAGGCCAACAAATACCTCGCACAACGCGCCAAAGAGGCAGAAGAGAAGGTATCCGCCGCCACCAACAAGAAGAAGAAGGTACGCCCCATCCAAGGCGTCGCCATGCGCTTCTACCGCACCCCAGAATGGGAACTCTACCTCAACCCACGCCGCGATGCCGACGGCAACCTCACCGGCGCCTACGACAAGAGCGTCCGCAACCGAAACTCCGGCAAAGTAGAGTTCGACTTCGTCACCGGAGCCTCCGTCATGCTCTGGGACATGACACCCATCTTCAATGCCCCACGCCAATCCGACACCGCCAGCATACTCTCCCGCGCCGGCATGAAGGAACTCCCCAAGTTCGACCAGCAGTTCGCCTACGACCTCGGATTCTACGTCGGATTCGGAGGCAGCAACCTCTTCAAGAACTTCTACATCGGACCCTCATTCCGATTCATGGACTTCTTCTATATCACCATGGGCGTCAACATCGCCGAATTCGAGGAACTCGACAGTCAATACAACGAAAACACCATCATCGACCCCAACCTCAACCTCGCCAACATCACCACAAAACTCTGGAAAGTCACCCCCTACATCTCCTTCAACCTCGACCTCGACTTCCTCTCCTACATCAAGAAATAGCATCACATCATAGACCCATGACCAAAAAAAAGGCCTCCCACATGGGAAGCCTTTTTCATCATTATCGCTCAAAGAACTATTTCTTGTTAGCGAAGTAGCGCTCATAGAGACCAGCGAAAGCCTTGCCGTGACGAGCCTCGTCGCGAGCCATCTCGTGAACAGTGTCGTGGATAGCGTCCAAGCCAAGTTCCTTAGCACGCTTAGCCAGGTCAGTCTTGCCAGCGGTAGCGCCGTTCTCAGCATCGATACGCATCTTCAGGTTCTTAGCAGTGCTGTCGGTCAGCACCTCGCCCAGGAGTTCAGCAAACTTAGCAGCATGCTCAGCCTCCTCATAGGCAGCCTTCTCCCAATACATTCCAATCTCAGGATAACCCTCGCGATGAGCCACGCGAGCCATAGCCAGATACATACCCACCTCAGTGCACTCGCCATTGAAGTTAGCACGGAGATCCTCCATGATATCCTCGCGTGAGCCCTTAGCCACGCCAAGCACGTGCTCAGAAGCCCAGTTCATCTGGTTCTCTTTCATTTCCTGCATAGGTTTGCCACAAAGTGGGCACTTCTCAGGCATTACGTCAGCCTCTTCAACATGTCCGCATACTGGACAGAAAAATTTTGCCATATTCTTTCTTTACTATTATTGATTATTATAAAAATTCAAAAACGATTCATTTCATTCTGCCGGAGCCCACTTGCAGCGCACAGGACTCACTATCCTGCCCTCCTTCTTCAGCTCGGCAAAAGCCTTGTCCACCTCCTTGCGGTCGGCACCAAGAGCCTTCTCCACTTCGCCGGCGCTCATAGGCTTGCCGGCAGCCTTCATGGCTTCAAGAACTTTTTCTTTCATGATATAGCTAATTTAGAGCACCAGGCTAGGTGCAGTATACACTCTGGCTGCCAATTCCTGGTTCAGCATATACAGACCCTTAGCGTCGCAGCCAAAGAGTTCATACTTCGTAATCAGGTCGCGAGCGTTAGTCTCCTCCTCGCCCTGCTCCTTCACAAACCAGTCCAGCATCTGCATCGTGCGGAAGTCCTTCACCTCGTAGGCAGCAGCATAGATATTGTTGATCGAGGCAGTCACCAGCTGTTCGTGGGCCAGACCAGCCTGCAGCACATCCATATCGCAGCCAAACACCTTGTCAGGCTTAGCAATAGCGTCCAGCGTCACCGTCAGGTCGTTGTTCTGCATATACTGATAGAAGAGCATGGCATGGTCGCGCTCCTCCTGAGCCTGAATGCGATACCAGTTAGCGAAGCCGTCCAAGCCGCGGCGCTCAAAATAGTTCGACATATCCAGATAAAGGTATGCCGAGTAAAATTCCTTGTTGATTTGCTCATTCAAGAGAGCGGATACTTTTTCATTAAACATAGCTTTTAGATTTTGATTGTTATTAATTATGACCGACTAAACCAGCCATCAGTTCTTATCTCCAGACCTTCCGCATCCCAGACACACCCCCCAGTGATACACATGCGTAGCCTCAATCCTGAAGCCCTCCGCAGCAGCCTGCCTAGGCAGCGCCACAGGCAAGTCAAACACGCCACCGCAGCAGCGGCACCTGAAATGCGCATGGCTATGAGTATAGGCATCATACCGCAGATTCTTCTCGTCGATACACAAAGCCAGCACAGCCCCCTGCGATTCGAAAAGCTTCAGCGTGTTATACACCGTTGTCTTCGAAAGCGTCGGCATCAACCGACTCAAAGCCAGATAAATCTCATCAGCCGTAGGATGAGTCCTATTTCTGAGCAGATAGTCCATGATAGCGATTCTTTGCTGAGAGGCATGAATGCCCTTTGCTGCAAGATGTTCCTTAGCCTGCGTCATAGCCTAGAAGTTTTTTTCTTAAAAACTGTACTTACTACAGATATTTATCGTTTGCAAAAATACAAAAAATCGGCGAGACAAACAAACAAAATAAACAAAAGGGAGTGCAATCACAGCAATCCCTTTTATCTATTAATCCTAAAAACTAAATGGAAGTCAACAATATACACGTCATTCAGACCAAAAGTATCATTTCCTTTCCGAGTGCAAAATTACACAGATTCCCCCGAATCGAGACTCCCCAAAAGTAGTGAAAAATCCCTCCCCCATCACCATAATTGATGAATCCCTCCCCCAAAAAGGGCACATCCAGTTCAGCCCCAATCCACATCCCGCGGTGAAAGAAGAGTTTTTCCATCATGAGTTGAACTTAGGGTTTTTCAATGGTACTCGCAGCCTTCGGCACAGCCCTAATGCTGAGGGTGGCCTCAGCGAGGGATTGTGTCAAAAATTAATTCTTCCATCGAGTTTAAGAAAAGCTTTATCCCAATGTAGGCAAAAAGAAAAGCAATGCATCCGTACTATTTTTCTCTTTTCTTCGTTATGTATAATAGGAATGTGATTCGTCATCACTGACTCACTTTCTTTCTGTTTCATTAACCGGTAGTCTACTACAACCCCTTATCGCCACAACCTATGGACAGTTCTCACAGCCAAATAGTTTCGCTCATCTGGAACATCGCCGACGATGTGCTCCGCGATGTCTTTCTCCGTGGTCAGTACCGCGACGTCATCCTCCCCATGGTGGTACTCCGCCGCCTCGACGCACTCCTCGAACCTACCAAGGAGGAGGTGGAAGCCGAGATCAAAGAAAATGGAGGCATCGAAGGCCTCGACGAAGGCATCCTCACCGACATCACCGGCCTCACCTATTTCAACTCCAGCAAGTGGACCCTCAACCGCCTCAAGTCGCAGGCCACCGACGACAACAACATCCTCTACGACAACTTTGTGGAGTACCTCAACGGCTACAGCGAGAATGTGCGCGACGTGCTCCGCAATTTTGAGTACTACAACAAGGCTCGCAAGCTGGCCGACAACGACCGCCTGCTGTCGATGATAGAGCGCATCACCGACCCCCGCATCAATCTCACCGACCAGCCCGCCACCGACCCCGACGGCCTGCCGCTGCCCGCCCTCACCAATGTGGGCATGGGCACCGTGTTCGAGGAACTGCTGCGCCGCTTCAACGAGGAGAACAACGAGGAGGCCGGTGAGCACTTCACCCCCCGCGACGCAATCTCGCTCCTGGCCCACCTGGTCTTTGAGCCTGTCAAGCACAATCTGCCCAAAATCATCACCCTCTACGACCCCGCCTGCGGCAGCGGCGGCATGCTCACCGAAGGCCGCGAATACCTGCTGGGCATCGGCGTCAAGAACAGCGCCATCCAGCTCTCCGGCACCGAGATCAACCCCGAGACCTACGCCATCTGCAAGTCCGACCTCATCATCAAGGGTGTCGATCCCAGCGGCATGCACCTCGGCAACACCATCACCGACAACGCCTTTGCCGACAAGTCCTTCGGCTACATGATCACCAATCCGCCCTACGGCAAGTCGTGGAAGACCGACAAGGAGAAGATCTATCACGAGAAGACCCTCCTCGACCACCGCTTCGAGCTGCAGCTCACCAACTTCGCCGGCCAGGTGGAATTGCTGGACAGCACGCCCCGCACCTCCGACGGCCAGCTGCTCTTCATCCTCGAAGAGGTGGATAAGATGAAACCGCTAGAATACCAGCCCCAGGGCGCCCGCGTGGCCTCCATCCACAACGGCTCGTCGCTCTTCACCGGCGATGCCGGCAGCGGCGAGAGCAACATCCGCCGATATCTGGTGGAGAACGACCTCGTGGATGCCATCATCCAGCTGCCCAACAATATCTTCTACAATACCGGCATCAGCACCT